>CAYRQW010000201.1:0-1551 GCA_964426505.1 uncultured Caldisericota bacterium | reverse complement strand
CTTTCAAACCCTTTGCGCTGGACATCCTCGATGAGCTTGCGGTACTCGCCCTTGCGCCCTTCCACTGCTGGTGCCAGCAAGGCGACGGTGCGCCCCGAGTACTCTGCCAGCAGGTGTTCGACGATCTCCTGAGGCGACTGCTTCGTGATTGGGATGTCGTGGTTCGGACAGTAGGGAACGCCGGCGCGCGCGAACAGCAGGCGCAGATAGTCGTAGATCTCCGTCAGCGTGCCCACGGTGGACCGTGGGTTCTTGCTGGCTGACTTCTGGTCGATGGCAATCGCGGGAGACAGCCCCTCAATCAGGTCGACGTCGGGCTTCTGCATCAGGCCGATGAACTGCCGGGCATAGGCAGAGAGAGACTCGACATAGCGGCGCTGTCCCTCGGCGTACAGCGTGTCGAACGCCAGCGAGGACTTGCCTGAGCCGGACACGCCCGTGATGACGATAATCTTGTTGCGCGGGAGGCGCACGCTTACATCCTTCAGGTTGTGGACGCGCGCACCCTTGATGAAGATGCTTTCTTCAGCCATTCATCGACCTCTCATTTCGAATTGTGAATCCCTCGGTGTCAGGCACCGAAGGATTCACATTTGGAGATGCGGGCTATTGCCTGCGAAACACGACACGGTCCGCTTCATAGTCGGCCAGGACCTTGTCGCCGGGCTTGACCTCGCCGGAAAGCAGTGCGTCGGCCAGGCGATCCTCCAGGACCTTCTGGACCGTGCGCTTGAGCGGACGGGCACCGTATGTCGGGTCGTAGCCAGTAGTCACGAGGTGTCTGCGCAATTCATCGGACACCGTCAGCTCGATGTCTCGCTCGCGCACCTTGGCCACAGTCCTCTGGATGACCAGGTCCAGGATCTCTGCCAGTTCGGTCTGTCCCAGGGGGTTGAAGACGACGACCTCATCCACGCGGTTCAGGAACTCCGGGCGGAACACCGTCTTCATGTGCTCAAGCACAGCGGTCGTGACACGCGAGTACTCCTCCTCGTACGCGACCGTCCCCGGGGTCGCCTCGATCCTGCTGATGATGTCGCTGCCGATGTTGCTGGTCATGATGATGACCGTGTTGCGGAAGTTGACGGTGCGGCCCTTGCCGTCCGTCAGGCGCCCGTCATCCAACACCTGCAGAAGGATGTCGAACACGTCCGGATTGGCCTTCTCGATTTCGTCCAGCAGGACGACCGAGTAGGGATGCCGTCGGACCGCCTCCGTCAGCTGACCGCCTTCCTCATAGCCAACGTATCCGGGAGGCGCCCCGACGAGACGACTGACACTGAACTTCTCCATGTATTCGCTCATGTCGATGCGGACCATGCGGTTCTCGTCATCGAACAGCACCTCCGCCAGGGCCTTGGACAGCTCGGTCTTGCCGACGCCCGTCGGACCCAGGAAGATGAAGCTGCCGATGGGGCGGCTGGGGTCCGACATGCCTGCGCGCGACCGCTTGATGGCCGAGGCGACAGCATGAATGGCCTGCTCCTGGCCGACGACACGCTTCGCAAGGCGCTCCTCGAGATTGACCAGCTTCGTCACCTCGGTCTCCAT
>CAYRQW010000200.1:0-1677 GCA_964426505.1 uncultured Caldisericota bacterium | reverse complement strand
CGGGAGATGGACTGTGGAGTCGATAGATCCCTGACTCCAGACCGTCGATGAGCCGTACGGATCCGGGCGAAAGCTCGATAGTCCTGGTGGTTCCGTTGCGGGTGAGCGAGACGGACGTGGACGAAGGTGCTGCAAGCCAGATCTGGCCGAAGGTTCGGATCAGGAGATCTGAACCGACCGCTCCATAGACGTCGTCGTCGGACTGCGCGAGAGCTTGTGCCTGGGAGTCTGGCGTCATGGTGACCAGCCACGCACTTACAGGCTTCGTCGCAGCAACGCGCACAACTTGTGGTGAAGCAGCAGTGTAGGACATCGATTCTTCGAGAGCAAGAGTGCGCTTCAGAAGCGGCGTGCCGTCCGATCGTACAAGTGTCACCAGGTTGTCGGCCTGGAACGAAGCCACCTCGAGTATCCTCTCGACGTAGACCAGGTAAGAAGTCCCCATGAACAATGGCAGCTGTGTTACGCCTGTCGCGGGAGAGCCCGTGGTGGCCATGAGCTTGAACGTCTGGGTGGAATTGGCAGGCAAGTCGGCCAGGAAACGAAGCACCAGCCCACCCGCGTCTGTCCGCTCGACAGAACACGAAACGGGCTCTCCGGATGGACCTGCGAGACGCCAATCAGCCACCGGTGATTCCGTGGCAAGAGGCACCGCGACCGGGTATGCCGTACGCGTGAGGCCCGCACTCTCCGTGATGACGATGTCACGTCCGACAGTGTCGGAGGAGTCCGCCTGAGCATGCGTCATGGGCACAAGGCTCGCAAAGGCACAGCCGAGTACCAGAAGTCCAGTCAAAACACTTCTTGCTCGTTTTCTCATACCATGCGCACCATCCTTGTAGCAAGAATGTTACAGACCATTCGTTGTTTTGCAACAATGCACGGCCTGTCCGTGTGCGGTTCCACTCAGTCGCCTTGTGCATGCTGGCACAGCAAGTATAATGCCAATATTGAAAAGAGTGATGCACACTCGGTCTTCAACACGGAGGCGCGTATGCCATTGGCAGGCGATCTATCGGGTTTCAGCGTCGATGAGGTCATTTCGTTGATCATGAGGGGTGGAAAGTCGGGACGTCTTGTTCTGAAAAACGACACGGCAGAGAGTTCTCTGTACTTCGACACAGGGGTGATCGTCGAGGCCACGCATGGTCCTGTTCGTGGCTCGGGAGCGCTTGCCAGTGCGCTGACGGCTTTCATTTCTGGGCAGTTCGCGTTCTACGAAGGCGAACGAACCCCCGCGCCCTCGATGCGTGTCGACGAGTCTAGTCTGTCGCGACTCGCTCAGCAGACTCATGTCGAAACCGAGACCATGGCACCTGTCCTGCCCGACATCGATGAGAAGTTGGCCCTGATGCTGTCATTCACAGACTCTCCCTCGCTGACGCCTTTTCAATGGCTGCTTCTGGCTCAGATCCCTCAGCGTTGTACGTTGCGGCACCTGAGTGAGGGACGAGACCCGTTTGCGGTCAAGAAGGCCTTGTCTCCTCTGCTCGTGAGCGGTCTTGTGCAGCGGACTGGACAGATCGTGTCCGCTGGTACGGGTGGAGTCCGCCTGGCTGTGGTCAAGGGGTACACGCGGGAGGAAGAGGCTGTCGAACTTGATCAGGAGATTGTCGCGGGATGGCGCGCATCGGGCGTCTTCACTGGACGCGTTCTCGTTGGGGGGCAGGTGTGCAC
>CAYRQW010000199.1:0-1693 GCA_964426505.1 uncultured Caldisericota bacterium | reverse complement strand
GCGCGTACGTTCCCCCGCCGATGGCGAAGCACTTGGCTTCCGTGCCGGTATACTCGGTATACGCCTTTCGCAGAGTCTGGATGAGGGGCGTGCCGGGATCGACATAGTGTGGCGCGCTGTCAGACATGACGGTGAACTCGACCTTGGTCCCCAGCAGCTTCTCAACGAACTGATCGGTGACCTGCTTACTGGTGACCTTGATGGGATAGCGGATGTTGATGACGGCGGTACTGTCGTCATGATCGATATGCAGCGTGCCCAGGTTGAGCGTGAGGACCCCGGAGATCTCGTCCGCGAAGTCGACGCCTACACGATGCCCGGTCCACTCGGTACCGATCTCGCGGGCCAGGAACTGCAGGGACTCGTCGTCTTCGAGACAGTGCACGGCGTCCAGTACCTGCAGTAGCTTCCCGATGGCGTTGCGGCCCTTCTCGGGAGTAGACGCATGGGCGGGCACACCTTCCACGTCGACCTTCAGCTCGCCGTTTGCCAGCGTCGTCGATACCGAGAACTCGTCTTTGGGCAAGCGTTCGATCAGCCCCTGCAGTCGCTGCAGCTTGTCATGATCGGTGACCAGGAGTGCTTCGGCATGCTGTGGAACGACGTTGGAGCGCGTGCCGCCTTCAGCGTGCCGCAGGACGCCTCCATGCGTACCATGACCGACCAGCTGCAGGTTGAGGATGCCCTTCTCGCCGTTGACGATCGGGAACTCGGCATCCGGGCTGAACCCAGCCTCAGGGATACCGTACTTCTTGAAGTAGTAGTCGAAGTCGGCCCAGCCAGACTCCTCGTCAGTGCCAAACAGGAGCATGATGGCGTTTCTTGGCTCAATGTGCTGCGCTTGCAGAGCCGCACGTGCCGCGGCCAGTGCGAAGATGGAGGCAACCGCGGGTCCTTTGTCGTCAGTGGAACCTCGACCGTACAGCCGTCCTTCCTTGATGGTCCCGGCAAACGGTGGGACGCTCCACCCTGTGCCTTCCGGCACGACGTCGACATGGGTCAGGACAGCATATTGTGTCCCGTCACCGCCCCAGCGAACGCGGCCGACATAGTTCTCCATGTTCTCGGCCGTGAAGTGCCTTCCTTCCGCGGTCTTGAGCATGAACTCGAGTGCCCGCCCGATCTCCTTGCCAAACGGCGCATGCGAGTTGGCGGTCGCTGGGTCCTTGACCGATGGAATCGCAATGGCGCCGGACAGCGCCATCATCATTTCGTTCTCATGTTCGCTGAGATAGTTGTCGATAGCCTTCTTCATGTAGTTCCCCCTTTATCTGAACATCAGGAGCCCAAGTCCACCAGCTGCAAGCAGCACCAGGAACAGATTCAGCTTCTTCCCATACTTCAGTATAAGCAAAAGGATGCCGAGTGATGCGATGTATCCCCACCACGCGGGGATACCACCCCTCGCAATGGAGTAGACGGCGTACGTGAGCAGAGCCAGCACGACGGGTTGCAGGCCGTCGAGAAACGCGGACACCCAGCGGTTTGTGCGGAACGTGTGTGCGACGGTCGCGATGACGAGGATGATAATGAATGAGGGCAGGATGACACCGAGCGACGTGACCAGCGCACCCGTGAGGCCGCGCAACTTGTACCCCACAAAAGTCGCCATATTGATGGCGACCGGGCCTGGAGTGATCTCGCTGATAGCCACAAAGTCCAGGAACTCCTTCATCGGGACCCAGGCCAGGTT
>CAYRQW010000198.1:0-1715 GCA_964426505.1 uncultured Caldisericota bacterium | reverse complement strand
ATCCAGGACCGCGTGCGCAACGTGAAGATCATTTCTTGCCTTCTGCTCAAGGACTACCCGTTTCTGGCCGACGTCGGGGCCGATGCCGATGCTCCGTTCAGGATGGAGAGCTGGTACTTTGGCAACGGAGAACGTGAACTCTACAAGAAGGGACTCATCTCGTTCATCCCCAACAACCTGCACAACGCTGGACGGGAGAAGATCGAGGCGGAGCCGATCAACGTGTTTGTGGGGACAGCAACGCTACCTGACAGCCACGGGTTCATGTCGCTGTCTCTGTCTCTTGTCTACGAGCAGGACATGATCGAGCACGCGGACCTTGTCGTACTGGAGATCAACGAGAACCTGCCCAGGACGTTCGGGGACACGCAGGTACATGTCGACAACGTTGACCTGCTCGTGCAGAGCAATGCGCCGCTTCTCACGATCCCGGTCACTCAGGCGACGGACGTCGAGCAGCGCATAGGTGAGAACATCGCGGGACTCATCGAGGACGGAGCAACACTCCAGATCGGCATCGGGGGCATCCCGAACGCCATTATGAAGTTCCTGTCGGGCAAGAAGCACCTTGGGATCCACACGGAGATGATCACCGAAGGCATCGTCGACCTGGTCAATGCAGGAGTCATCGATAACACCCAGAAGACGCTTCACAAGGGCAAGATCGTAGGCACTTTCGCCATGGGGGGAGACAGACTCTACGACTTCATCAATGAGAACGTTGGCGTCGAACTCCTCAGAGGCCACTACGTGAACGACCCGTACGTCGTCGCCCAGAACGACCGCATGGTGAGCATCAACACGTCACTGCAGGTGGATCTGACGGGGCAGGTGTGCAGCGAGTCCATCGGGTACCGGCACTACACGGGCACGGGTGGCCAGCTCGACATGCATCGGGGCGCCACGCTCTCGCGCGGAGGAAAGGGCATCATCGCGCTGCGATCATCGGTGAAGGATGATGAGATCTCGACCATCGTGCCGATGCTGAGTCCAGGCAGTTTCGTCTCCGTACCACGTCAGGACACCGACTACATCGTGACGGAGTTCGGCGCAGCACATCTGAAAGGGAAAAGCGTGCGCGAGCGGGCGCTGGCCCTCATCGCGATAGCCCATCCGAAGTTCAGAGAGAGTCTGTCCCTGGAGGCGAAGAAGATCGGCATCCTCTAGAGCGCGACGGACGACAGAGGAGGCGACATTGTCATCCTCCTTCCTTAGCCATGATGGCGGCGTGCTGACGCCGCCATCATGGCTTTCGCCTTGCTACGTTTGCCCCTTTTTCGTTGTGCAGCTATACTCGCAGTATTGCGTCCAAACCGAGGCTACTGGAGAGGGAACACGTGAACAGACTATCGACACTCAGGACAACAGGCATCGTATGCAGCGCGCTCGCGGGTATGGCCTTTGCGGAAGGGTTTCTCCTGGAGCCGTTCCAATTGCGCGTCGAGCGGGTCAGCGTCACGTCTCCGTCGCTGCCGGCCGGCTTCGACGGCCTCAAGATCGCGCAGTTGTCGGACCTTCACCTTCACCGCGTCTCACGTGCCTATCACACGGCGATCGATGTCATCGGGAGAGAGCATCCCGACTTGATCGTCATAACAGGCGACCTGGTCGACCGCCCGGACCAGACGTCGGCGTGTCTTGGCTTCCTGAGCGACCTGCGGGCCGCCGCCAGGGTGCCGGTGGTCGTCGTGCCTGGGAACTGGGACCACCGGGCC
>CAYRQW010000197.1:0-1724 GCA_964426505.1 uncultured Caldisericota bacterium | reverse complement strand
ATGTGGTGGCGGGACCCGGACACGAGGCAGCGACGCTGACCGCGTTGAGACCGCCCGGAGGAATGGATATCCAGGACCTGCGTACCGCGCTGGGACTGCGGGGAATCGACGTGGGCGTGAGTGGATCAAATCTGGTCGTGGCGCACACGGGGAATGTCGACGGTAATGATCTTGAGCGGTTCTGGCGCGCGGCGGAGGCGCTACGCCTCCAGGCTTAGCTGAAAGTGGCAGGCGACCAGAATCAGTCGGTGACGGGGCTCTTCTTCGGCTGACCGGACGGCATTCTCAGGGAAAGGGCGTGCACGGGGCAGACGGCCACACAGTCGCCGCAGCGGATGCATTCCGGGTCCGTGGCGCTCACTGACGGGTCCACCCCCATCCTGCAGACTGCTTTGCATGCACCACAGTGCGTGCATAAGTCCTCCTTGAATGTCAACTGCACGAAGCTGATGCGGTTGAGCAGGCCATAGATAGCGCCCAGCGGGCAGACGAACCGGCAGAACGGGCGATAGATGACGACGGACGATGCGACCGTGGCTGCCAGCAGGGTGAGTTTCCACGCAAACAGCCAGCCTGCGGCACCACGCAGCGACGCGTTCAAGGCCATCAGCGGCAGTGCGGCTTCCAGCGTCCCTGCGGGACAGACCAGCTTGCAGAACCATGGGTCTCCAACACCAAAGACGTCCCGTATCAGCAGGGGCATGAGGATGACCAGGATGATCAGAACCGCGTACTTGAGGTAGCGCAGAGGTGTCGGGCCGACACGCACCTTGCGCGAGTGGATGCGGTACAGCAATTCCTGGATGAGGCCGAATGGGCACAGCCACCCACACACCAGGCGTCCCAGCACGAGGCCGAAGAGTGCGATGAGCCCGGTAACGTACAGCGAGATGCGGTTGCCTGTGCGGTTGAAGACCGCCTGCAACGAGCCGATGGGACACGAGCCCCACGCGCCGGGGCACGAGTAGCAGTTGAGTCCCGGCACACAGACGGCCTTGCTGGACCCGCGCCAGATGCGGCCGCGCAGAAACCCGGCAAACCAGGAGTTCTGAAGGATGGCGGTGGCACCCTGGAACGCAGTCCTGCGCGAGCTCATGCGCCTACCCGATGCCGATGCACTCAAGGCACACGTTGATGGCTTTGGTGACTACCGTGTGGACCTCGCCGTTCATGGCACCAAGGACGATGCCGAGGATGGCAAGGACCAGCAGGGAGACCTGCAGGAGCCTGACCCGCGTACCCATCGCGCTACGAACTGGCCGGAAGGCTTGCCAGAACTGCCTGCACGATACTCATCCACTGGGCCTTGGTGCGTGATCCTGTCAACACCTCGCCCACGACCCTGCCGGTGCGGTCGACGAAGAAGGTCGTCGGAACGACACTGACATTGGTCAGCATCTCGGTCGATATGGAGCGGTCCGGGATCACGTTGGTATAGGTGACGCCTGTCGAGCCGGTCAGCTGGCGCGCCGTAGCCTCGTTCTCACTGTCCGGCGTGTCGGCGATCACCCCGAGAATGGCGAAGTCGGCAGCCGGGAACTCACCGGGCAGCTGCGCCAGGTCGGGCATCTCCCGGATGCACGGACCGCAGAAGGTTCCCCAGACGTTGACCATCGTGAGGCGCTGCTTAGCGAAGAAGGTGTTGTCGACGATGCGCCCACCCAGGTCGCTTGCGCTGAAGGGTCGGATCAAGTACCCAGTGCCCAGCGTGCTTGGCCCTGTCG
>CAYRQW010000196.1:0-1737 GCA_964426505.1 uncultured Caldisericota bacterium | reverse complement strand
TGCGAAGTATGTCGCTGATGGAATCGTGGACACGGAGATGGTGCCAGTAGAGTCAGAGCACTCCGCCATGTCTGCGACTGTCGGTGCAGAGGCGGCAGGGGCTCGCGCGATGTCGGCAACGTCATCGCAGGGACTCGCGCTCATGTGGGAGATCGTGGCAGCAACACCGGGTCTGCGGTTGCCGATCGTCATGTCGCTTGTTAACCGCACCATCTCAGCTCCTCTGAATATCCACTGCGACCATTCGGACGTCATGGGTGTTACGACTGTCGGCTGGATACAGATCTTCAGTGAGAATGCTCAGGAAGTCTACGAGAACCTGCTGCTCGCCATCCGTGTCGCCGAAGACACCAGGGTACAGCTGCCGGCCATGGTCAACCAGGACGGGTTCATTACGAGCCATGCAGTCGAGCCGGTCGAGATCTTTGACGATGCCGTCATCAGGCCATTTGTGGGAGTTCGCTCTCTGGACAGGGGGCTGCTTGACTTGCAGCACGTTCGATCGATAGGCGCTATGGTCCTGCCTGACTATCTGCTTGAGGTGAAGCGGGCTCAGGAAGAAGCAATGATGCATGTTTTCGAGGTGTACGCCGAGGTTGGCGCGGAGCTGTCTGCAATCACAGGGCACCCGTATCCGTTCTTCGAGACCTACAAGACCGAGGATGCGGATGCAGTCATCGTCGTCCTCAACTCGGCGGCCGGTACCGCGAAGGTTGCCGTCGATGCGATGCGGGCGCGTGGCAAGAAGGTAGGTCTGCTCAAACCGATCCTGTTCCGCCCGTTCCCCTATGCTGAGGTCCGTGAGGCGCTGAAGAATGTTCCCGTCATCGGTGTCCTGGATCGATCGATGGATTTTGGCGCGTATGCGCCCGTCTACACCGAAATGCGGAATGTTCTGTACGAGCTGGACAAGAAGCCGGCGACACAGAGCTACATCTATGGGCTGGGCGGCCGCGACATCATGGCTACCGAGATCGAATCTGTGTTCGAAGAACTGCTGTCCGGCAAGCTGGATCCGGAGCATCAGCGATATGTCGGGCTGAGGGGGTAGTGGAGATGCCTACACTTCAAGAGATTGCGCTCAAGACGGCTGGAGCAGACGCACGCATCGTCTCGGGCCACCGGATGTGCTCTGGTTGCGGTATTGCATCTATCATCAAGACTGTCTTGGCAGCTTCAGACAAGCCGGTCATCGTACTCAACGCGACCGGGTGCCTGGAGGTGACGACGGCTGTCTATCCGTTCACCGCATGGAACACTCCATGGATGCACCTGACCTTTGAGAACGCTGCTGCCGTGGCAGCAGGGGTTGAGTCGGCATACAAGTCTCTCAAGCGACGCGGCAAGATCGACTGCGATGTCAACATCCTTGCAGTCGGGGGCGACGGTGGTACGTATGACATTGGATTTCAGGCCCTGTCCGGGGCGCTGGAACGCCGACACAAGTTCATGTACCTCGTTTACGACAACGAAGGCTACATGAATACTGGAAACCAGCGCAGTGGCGCGACTCCGTTTGGGGCCAGCACCACCACCGTTCCTGCAGGAAAAGTGAGTTTCGGCAAACCGCAGTGGCGCAAGAATCTCGTGGAGATTGCGGCGGCCCACCGTATCCCGTATGTCGGCCAGGCAGCGGTGCACAATACGCTGGATCTGTACAAGAAGGCACAGAAGGGTTTCAGTGCTGATGGTCCAGCCGTTCTCGCTGCCTTTCAGCCATGTACGACCAACTGGTCC
>CAYRQW010000195.1:0-1743 GCA_964426505.1 uncultured Caldisericota bacterium | reverse complement strand
CATTCTGCACCAGGGGTGGCTGGTCACTGTCCCACTCGTTCTGGCAGGGGCAGGACATCGGCGTTCAGCTGGTCCGACGTCTCTCCGACGCCACCGTCACGTCACAGATCGTCACGGTCGACGGCACGACCGGGGCAGTCAGCGAAGACTAGTCTTCCTTCTTGCAGAGAGAGCAAATGTGCGCCCGCCAGAGTGGGGGCGCACATTTGTCATGATGACTTGCAGACAGAGGGCCCCAGTGCCAGAGGGACAGCCGTCGACAATAGACGAGCCGGTCTGCCCTTCTGGGCAGACCGGCTGGCGTGATCTTGTGCTTGTCCCTCAGGGCCGCTCGTGATTCAGGATGCGGACCTTCACCTGGCGGGGAGCAGGATCGGAGCCGTCCGCCTGGAGACCGTCTACCGGGACGATGGCCGTGATCGTGTCGCCCAGGTGCAGGAACGTGATGATGCCGCCCTCGCCTTCCGAGAAGAGCGGGATCTTGCGGTCCTTCAGGGTGATGCTGCGTGTCAGGCGCGTCGGGCTCGTGACCGTGTGCGGCGTCGACACCTCGAGGATGTAGTTGTACGCCCAGAAGTCAGTGGGCACGTCCGGCCACTTCACCTCGTTCTGTGGATTCACCCGTGTGTTCGTGGTCGTCAGCACCCGGCCGAGCGCGCTGCTCGCAAGCGTGGCGAACTCGGCGCGGGACAGGAGGTCAACGGGCCTGAACGTGTTGTCGGGATAGCCGGCGAGGAGTCCGGCAGTGCGAGCTGCCTCGATGTACCCGGCTGACCAGGACATCGGCTGCACGTCCTTGAAGGAGGACGAGCTGGGGTTGAGGACCGGCGACATGCCGGCGATGCGAAGGAACGCAGCAGCGGCTTCTTCGCGCGTCATCGGGTCGTCCGCCCTGAACGTTCCATCAGGGTCGCCCGTCATGAAGCCTTCCTGCATCATGAGCGTGATGAACCCTGCCGCCCAGTGGGTCGCCTTCAGATCGGAGAATCCGGACGGGTCGGTCGTCCAGCCGAGGCCCAGTGCACGCGACATGGCAGCGGCAACTTCAGCTCTGGTGACGTTGCCATCCGGCTGGAACGTGCCGTTCGGATACCCGATGAAGAAGTTGTGGTGGTACACGACGACTTTCTCGGTGCAGTCTATGGGGGTGAGGGTCTCCGTGTGCGTGCTCTCCATGCCCTTGCTGTCGTGGACGGTGACAGAGAACGTGTAGTGCTGGAGTTCCAGATACGCGTGCTCAAGCGTCACGCACGAGGACGACGTCGTTCCAGTGATGATCGGCGTGCTGTCGCCAAAGTCCACAGTGTATGTGTATGGCGGGACTCCGTTCGTGAAACAGATCCTGTACGGCAGATACTCGTCCACGCACAGAGGCTCAGGAGCCTTGACGTCAATGGAAATGGAGGGTGGAGGTGGTGGTATCACCGGCGGTTCCTCGGGCCCTGTGATAATCGGCAGGACCGGCGTCTCGACCGTATTGGAGTGGCCCGATCCGCCCATCGTCGCACTGTACAGACCGGTGTTGTAGACGATCAGGAACATGTTGAGAACAGACCTGATGTTCACAGAGAACGTCACGCCCCAGCTGCCTCCAGCTGCGATCGACCCGACGGTCCAGGTGATGGTCCTGTTGGTGTTGTTGTATGATCCGCCCCATCCACTGACATTGCTGAGGGTCGTTTCATCCAGCCAGCCGTCCAGAACATCCGTGACACGAGTGTCGGGCGAAGTGGCCGCCGTCCC
>CAYRQW010000194.1:0-1751 GCA_964426505.1 uncultured Caldisericota bacterium | reverse complement strand
GTATATCGCTGTTCCCGAGCGTGTGCTCTGGAAGAACGACCAGTCGATTCCTGCTGCGTGGGCTTCGATACAAGAGCCGATGGGGAACGCTTTGGACACCGTCAATTCCGAGCCGGTAGCAGGGAAGACCGTCCTCGTTACAGGAGCGGGTCCGATCGGAGTGCTTGCTGTGGGGATTGCCAAGGCTTTTGGCGCTACGCAGCTTTTTGTGAGTGATCTGTCGGATTACCGGCTTGACCTCGCCAAAAGCATGGGAGCCGATTTCGTTCTCAATCCCGGCCGCGACGACATCGAGGCAATAGTCAGGGAGCAGACGCAGGGCGTCGGTGTCGACGTCGTGCTGGAGATGTCCGGGAGCGAGAGAGCCATGCACCAGGGCCTCAGGGCGCTGACGCCCGGCGGTCGCATGTCGATGCTTGGACTTCCTGAGCGCCCGGTGACCCTTGACCTGACGAACGAGGTCATCTTCAAGGAAATCCGTATCTACGGCATCACGGGGCGCAAGATCTTCTCGACGTGGCAGACCGTGTCCCGACTGCTGGCTTCGCGCATCGTGGATCCAAGTGCCGCAATTACGCATCAGTTAAGATTTGAAGACTGGCAGACAGGTATGGACGCCATGATTGCGGGGACCTGTGGCAAGGTAGTTCTCCAGATTGCAGGGAGGTAGCCGAATGAACGAGAAGTTCCAGTGCATGATGCAGACCGAGCTTGACCGGCTTGAGAAGGAAGGCCTCAGTCTCCGGATACGAACGCTTGACTCGGAGCAGGGTCCAGCATGCACCATCGATGGCAAGTATGTCGTGAACCTTGCTGCCAACAACTACCTGGGTATCATCGCTCGCAAGGATGTCAAAGAAGCTGCCAAGAGGGCCATTGATGAGTTCGGCGTTGGATCCGGAGCAGTCAAGACCATTATCGGCAATACTCGCCTGATCGTCGACGGTGAGAAGAAGCTGGCGAAATTCAAGCAGGTTGAAGATGTTCTGATGTACCAGGGTGGCCTGACCGCGAATTCGGGTACGATTCCTGCCCTTGTCCACGACGGTGATGTCATCTTCAGCGACGAACTGAATCATGCGAGCATCATCGACGGTTGCCGCCTGAGCAAGGCGAAGATCGTGCCCTTCAAGCACTGCGACGTCACGAGTCTGGAAGAAAGGATCAAGGAATACGACCGTGAACCGGGAACAAAGATGGTCATTACAGACGGCGTGTTCAGCATGGACGGGGATATCGCCCCGTTGCCCGGCATCGTTGACGTAGCGAAGAAACACGGCGTGATCACCATGGTCGATGATGCGCACGGCGAGGGCGTCCTGGGAGACCACGGGCGTGGTATCGTGAATCACTTCCATCTCGAGGGAGAAGTCGATGTCGAGGTAGGAACGATGTCGAAGGCGTTTGGTGTGGTCGGTGGATATGTCGCCGGTACACACACGCTTGTGGAGTTTCTCAAGAACAAGTCGCGCACGATCCTGTTCAGCTCAACGATCACGCCAGCCGACGCCGGAGCGATCCTGAAGGTTATCGATATCCTGACAGAGAGCGATGAACTGGTGCGCAAGCTATGGGAAAATGCCGCGTACTTCAAGGGCAGAATGAAGGCGTACGGGTTTGATACATGGCGAAGCGAGACGCCCATCACTCCCATTATCATTGGCGATGGCAAGCTTGCCAAGAGTCTCTCTGGAAGGTTGTTCGAGAAGGGAGTCTTTGCTCAGTCGCTCGGCTTTCCGACGGTTCCGAAA
>CAYRQW010000193.1:0-1754 GCA_964426505.1 uncultured Caldisericota bacterium | reverse complement strand
CTGCTCGTGGGTGGGGTGAAGCCGGGAACGCTGCAGGAGGTGCAGGACATCGTGCACTCGTGCGTTTCGCCTGTCGTCTTCGCTTCTCTTGGCTTCCTGGATGGAGGGGAACTGGTCGATGCCATCGATGGGTCTACCTGGGCCTTGGCTGGTTTCCTCGCTCTCTTTGCTGCCTTCGGACTTCTGGAAGGTTTCGTCGTTTTCGCCGACCAGCTCTACCTGTATGCCCAGCTCAAGAGACGCGATACTGCTGTCCGCAAGGCCCTGGGGACGTCCCAGGCACAGCTCACGCGGCTGCACCTGACCCACAACGTCCTCACCGCCAGCATCTCGGTCGTCATCGGGACGCTCCTGATGGTGCTGATAGCGGTTGTGACCGAGCGGCCATCGTACGCCATCACGTCGACGTCGGTCCCGTGGCTGGTCGCCACCTGCCTGATCGCCTTCATCGTGTCACTTGTTGCTGCTCGGAGCCAGGCCCGGCGTTCGCGGAATATCGTCCCGTCCCGTGAACTGAGGAACCTGTAACTATACCAACGAGGAGACCATGGTTCGCCGGGATGTTCATGTGTCTTAACGTTCAGTTAACGTTGACTGTTTACAGTGGGTCTACAGCCGCGCGCTGAATCGGGTGGGGAGGCAAGCATGGAACGACCGGAGGCATTTGTGCTGGCAACTCAAACCGAGGGCGTGACATCATGAGCCTCAGGATCTCACGACGCATGATCGTCGTGTTCGTTGTGTTCCTGCTCGCCAGCATCATCGCCACCTCCGTCACCGCCATGGGCCTCGCGTTGCGCGAGGCCCGGCAGAGCAGCCGACAGGAGGAGCTGCGCAAGATGGGGTGCGAGGTCGTGGACGTCGAGTGCGCCAGCCGCGTGATTGCGGAGAAACGGCAGGAGTCCAGCCTCACCATGTACCGCTCTGTCGGACTGGGATTGGTGTACGGAGGCGGCATCCTGCCGACGGACACGATGATGGACGTTATGATGAAAGGGTTCCTTCAGGCAGGGGAGTTCCCATCCACGACAAGTATCCCCACTGGCGGATACAGTACCGCGATCGGGGCCACGTCCGCGTTCTCCGCGAACGACTTCATGGTCATGCGGGGCATTCCCGGCGTCCGTGACCTGTGGCTCATGACGTTCGGAGCCTCCTCGCTCCTGACACTTTCCGTCAGTGGCAGGCAGCAGATGGTCCCAACGCTGCGTATGTCACCTGGTCAGCTGTCGCGCTGGAACTTTGTCATTAGGGGTGGACGAGATTTCGCCTCCGGCGACGGACAGGATGACGTCATTATCGGCAGCACACTGGCCGACGTCTTGTTTGCCGGCGAGGACCCGGTGGGCCAGACCATCTCCGGTGGGATCCTGACTTACCGCGTCATCGGCGTCCTGGCAAGGAAAGAGGAGGGCTTGGCTTCGTCGAGTGGGTACCTCTCCCCATACAGTGATCCGAACTTGACCATCTTCGCCTACTCACCCACCGTCCCCGCCGGACAGGAGAAGGACACTCAAGTAGTTCAGATCTTGGCTGAACCCGGCACCGGTTCTGCCGTTGCTGCGCAGATCAAACAAATGTTCCGCTCCAAGGAGAACGCGGATACCATTGTGCAGGCCACCTCACGGAACGACATGGTCCCCAGCGTCGTCGGGATCACCGTGCGGACCAGGACCCTGTCCCTGCTTACCAGCTACGCACTCCTTACTCTCGTAGGATGCCTCCTGGCCGTGGCAGTCTCCCTGTACACCGAG
>CAYRQW010000192.1:0-1760 GCA_964426505.1 uncultured Caldisericota bacterium | reverse complement strand
CGTCCCCGGAATGAACGATTGACCCCCAAAGCCCGGTTCCACGGACATCAGGAGCACCGTGTCGACACTGTCGAGGAGGGGAATGACCGACTCCACCTCTGTTGCCGGGTTGATGGCAACCCCTTTGCGGATTCCACATCCTCCGAGGGCCTGGAGCGCCCGAAACGGGTACCGCGTGGCCTCAAGGTGAAACAGCAGCTCGGTCACACCTGTTCCGACGAATGCGTCGAACGTGTCCTCGGGATGCTCGATCATCAAGTGCGCACAACATGGAAGGCCTGATGCCCTGACGATGTCGGCGGCGATCGACCAGCCAAACGAGAGATTCGGCACGAATCGCCCATCCATTATGTCTAGATGAATGCTGTCTGCTCCAGACAGCCGAATTCGCTCGAGCGTGCCCTTGAGTTCCACGAAATCCGTACTCAGAACGGAGATGGACACCCCGATGCGTGACTCTTCCATCATGGGACTTTCGATACCGTCAGCTCGATCCATCCACCCTTCTCGATGGCATCGCCGACTGCCGGTTCCTGCATCAGCACCAGTTGAGCCGGTTGGGTGATCTTAGGTGACACGATCACTTTGCTCACCGACAGCCCAAGAGCAGTCAGTCGCTTCCTCGACTCAGTGAGCGATGATCCGACCAGGTCGGGCATGATGGTCATGGTCCCCCTGCTCATCGTGAGCGTCACGATAGACCCCCTGGAGACATCGGCACCAGCCGCAGGCTCCTGAGCCAGCACGGTCCCCACCGGGCTCACGTCGACCTTCTCAACGAGATTCCCCAGGACCAGCTGGTTCGCAGCAATGAAGGCCTGTGCCACCTCGAACTTCCCGCCGACGAAGTCCGGGAGCGTCAGAGAGACCGGGCCCGAACTGGTCACTACAGTTATGACACGCCCCTTCCGCACCATGGTCTGGGGTTCCGGGTCCTGTCTGAGGACAAAATCGACGGGCATCGTGCTTGAGGTCTCGGAAGACTTCACTTCAACCTGCACTCCAGCCTTTGCAGCCTTCGCCTCGGCTTCCCGGAGGCTGACGCCCACGAACACCGGAGCCTCAATCATGCCCGGGCCGGCAGTACTGGGCGAACACCCGGCAGTGACCGCAATGAGGCAGAGCATCGCTACCGCCGCCGCACACCTGTGTTGCTTGCGTATCATCAGTGTCATTCCACCTGTAGACGAACGGAATCAACTCATCCGCCAAGTCTCGCCGAGTCAGCACGACCCGAACCCAAAGCTCACGCATAGCCAGTCCACAAACACTCTTCTGAACCATTATACGGCCAGCCGCCAATAGTCAACCACAAACGGGCACAACTCATTTGACAACGAGGCCCAAGACTATAAAATCAGAGTGCCCCAAAGCGGGCATTGGACGTTATTCTCTGTAGAGGAGGCTTTATGAAGAAGAGAGTCTTGATCATGGGAGCTGCAGGCCGGGACTTCCACAATTTCAACGTGGTCTATCGGGACAACCCCGACTACGAAGTGGTGGCATTCACGGCAACACAGATCCCCGGCATCGACGACAAGAAGTACCCTGCCGCCCTGGCCGGCAAGCTCTATCCGAACGGTATTCCAATCTACCCAGAGTCCGATCTCGACAGGCTCATCGCTGAGCTCAATGTCGATGAAGTAGTATTCGCGTACTCCGACCAGCCGCATGTGAAGGTCATGAACAAAGCGTCACAGGTCCTTGCCGATGGCGCCGATTTCTCGCTGCTCGGGCCAAAGAGTACCGAGGTCAAGTCC
>CAYRQW010000191.1:0-1775 GCA_964426505.1 uncultured Caldisericota bacterium | reverse complement strand
CGATAAACCCTCTGGGGTTTCCAGGCAACAGTCTAGAGGGGTATGTTTGCCGTATGTTTGGGTCCTGTTCAGATTCCGTTAAGTGCGCAGGAAGTCAGAGGAGTCTGCTCTTCTGCTACTTGATCGACTTGCCCTGCCACGTGAGCTGGGCAAGGATGGCTTTGGCAGCCTTGGCGACGCTGTCGGGCAGACTGCCGTACTGCAATGGCTCGGCAAGTGCCTGTCCATCGCCAAGCATCCAGGAAATGACGTCATACACGGCTACAGCGCGTTCCCGCGATCGGCCGTCGTACGCCTGATCGTGGTAGCACACCAGCCATGTCAGACTGACGATAGGATACGAAGTTGCCCCCGGTCGGTTCAGCAGAGTGCCCTGGAGGTCGGCGGTCAGGTCTGACGGAACAGCTGCTTTCATCGTTTCGATGCTCGGTGTGACGAACGCTCCCGAGCGGTTTCGCAGCGCGATACACGTCAGACTGGACTGGACTGCAAAGGTGAACTCCAGATACCCGATTGATCCAGACGTCTGGCGGATCATGGCCGCCATGGCGGCGTTGCCCTTGACGCCCACGCCCGCGGGCCACGCCACCAGCTGGCCAGCCCCGACTTTCTCTCTCCATGTCTGATCAGCCGCCGCCAGGTAGGTCGTGAAGATGCTGGACGTGCCCGAGCCATCTGCACGGTGGATGACGACAACAGGTGTGTCGGGCAGCTTCAGCATTGGATTCAGTGCAATGATGCGAGCATCGTTCCATGTCTTCACGTCGCCGCGGAAGATAGCGGAGATGAGCGGCGCGTCCATGCGCAGCGCAGGGTTGCCTGGGAGATTGACACAGACGGCGACGGCGCCGAGACACGTGGGGATCTTGAGGACCGATGCGGGCAGGCGTGCCTGCTCCTCAGGGGTCAGGAGGACATCAGTCGCGCCGATGTCGATTGTCCGGTCCTGCAGGGCGCGCAGGGCGGCGGACGAGCTGAGGGCTCCGTAGACAGCCTTCACCTGTGTCTTCTGATACCAGGCGTCAAGCTGCTTGACATAGAGAGGCTCGGCAAAGGTGGATCCAGCAACGGCGAGATCTTTGACTGGAGCCCCTGGAGCGGTCCTGCAACCAGGAGTGCCGATCAGCAGACTGCAGATGGCTATGGAAATGGCGAGATGCTTCATGTGTGTCATGGATCCTCCCTCTTCGTGTCAGATGAGTCCCCGGTGGTCTCAGCAGACCTGCGAGGCCCCAGATTCCTGGGGATGTGGACAGTGAAAGCCGTCCCCTTGCCAACAGCACTCTCGACATCGATTGCTCCGTTGTGGGCAAGGACGATGCGTTTGACGATGGCGAGACCGAGACCGGTTCCTGGACGACCGTGATCGCCGGCGCGGGAGTAGAAGCGCTCGAAGATGCGTGGCAACTCCCGCGCGGGTATTCCCTGGCCGGTATCGGAAACACGAAGCGCTACATGGGTCGCGTCCGCAGAGGCAGACACGGTTATCGAGCCCGACGTGGTGAAGCGATAGGCGTTCTCGATGAGGTTGATGAACATCTGCAGAAGCATCAGGCGGTCGGCGTACAGGAACCGTCCCTCGTTGTCGATCGAAAACCGCAAGGCGACGCCGGTCTCGTGGCCTTGTCGGTCGAACAGCTCCGCCAGGTCGCGCTCCAGGTCACTTACGTCCACGAACTCGATCTCCGGCGACCGGTTCTCGAGGCGAGAGAGAAGTGAGATGTCAGAGGAAAGCGCAATGAGACGGTCGACGTTCCGCTCGATGATATCGAGAT
>CAYRQW010000190.1:0-1787 GCA_964426505.1 uncultured Caldisericota bacterium | reverse complement strand
GGTCTACATCTATGACCTGCTGAACGGTATCCGGTGGGTGTCCGGATCCTGGACGCGGCAGTTGATCATCGGTTTCGCCATCGGCGGGCTGGGGATTGTGGTCATGATGATGCCGTGGACCTTTGTGACCGGCATTATCTTCGATACCCGGTCTGTCCTGCTGGCGATCTCCGGATTGTTTTTCGGCGCCATTCCAACAGCCGTCGCGATCATCATGACAGCCGCGTACCGCGTCATCCTTGGCGGCGGCGGCACGGTGATGGGCGTCTCGGTCATCATCGCGTCCGGGGCCATCGGCGTGGCTTGGCGGCATGCCAGGAAGCGCCAGCTGACCTCATTCTCGTTCCGGACTCTCTACTCCCTTGGGCTGGTCGTCCACGTCGTCATGCTCGCGCTGACACTCATGCTGCCTCCGCAGTCTGCGATCACCGTGCTGCGCGGCATCGCCCTCCCGGTCATGATCATCTATCCTGTCGCGACTGCCGCCTACGGCACACTGATGGTCGACCGGCTGCGGCGTCAGGAATCGACCGAAACAGTCCGGGAGAGCGAGAGCACATTCAGGGCCCTCTTCGATCAGGCAGCAATCGGCGTCGCCAAGATCGAGACTGCGACGGGACGCTTCGTGCTCGTCAACCAGCGCTATGCCGACATCGTGGGATACTCGCGCGAGGAACTTCTCGCGCTCGACTTCCAGACCATCACCCATCCCGACGACAGACCCACTGACGCCAGCAATATGAAGCTGCTGACGTCCGGCCGGGTACGGGAGTTCACGACGGAGAAGCGCTACATTCGCAAGGACGGCACCCGAGTGTCGGCAAACGTGACCGTTTCCGCTCTGTGGAACCCCGGAGAGCCTCCGACGTACGACATGGCCATGATCGAAGACATCGCTGAACGCAAGCGGGCCGAGGAAGACACGAAGCGCGAACGCGCCTTCTTCGATCGCCTGGTGGAGACTGCCCCAGAGGGAATCGCCATCACGGGAGATGCAGGGAAGGTCCTGCGGGTGAACGCCGAGTTTGTCCGCATGTTCGGCTACAGCCCCGACGAGGCTGTCGGTCAGATCATCGACGACCTGGTCGCGCCTCCGGCACTCGACGAGGAAGCACGGGCGATCACGGGTCAGACCTCCGGGGGGGCTGAGGTGCGCCTGGAGACGGTGCGCCGGCGCAAAGACGGCTCTCTTGTCGACGTGACTCTCATCGCCGCGCCGATCCGGATAGAGGGGAAGCAGGAAGCAGTCTACTCCATCTACCGTGACAACACGGAGCGGAGACAGGCAGAGCAGGCGCGAGAGAAGGCAGAGGCCACGCTCCGGCAATCGCAGAAGATGGAGGCTATCGGGACACTGGCGGGAGGCGTTGCCCATGACTTCAATAACCTGTTGACCGGCATCCTGGGCAACATCGCCCTCATGCGCTCCGGTGTGTCCCCGACAGACCCGCTGATAGAGAATCTCAACGCGGCCGAGATCTCCGCCCGTCAGGCAGCCGCTCTCACCAAGGGATTGCTGACGTTCAGCCGCAACGCCATTGTCCAGCCAGAGCCCATGGAGATCACAGCCGCCCTAGAGAAAACACTGTCCCTCCTGAAGCAGTCACTGCCCGCGACGATCGATATCGTCCGCGATTACGACCCGAACGCGTGGAACGTCCTGGTGGACCAGTCACAGGTCACGCAGATCCTCGTCAACCTGGCAATCAACGCTCGCGACGCCATGGAAGGAAGAGGAACACTGCTCATCCGTGTCAGGAACGAGGTTGTCGGAGAAGCGTACATCC
>CAYRQW010000189.1:0-1810 GCA_964426505.1 uncultured Caldisericota bacterium | reverse complement strand
GCGTTGTGCTTCCACCGGTGGGCGAGGACAGTCATTGCCACGCCGGCAAGTGCTGGTATCCCGTAGGGTGTTGTGCGCCACACAACGCTATTGAGCGAGTAGAAGACGAGCAACCACAGAACAAGGGGTGGCAGGACAGTCTCGACGGTGGCAACCCAGCGAGGCGGGCGCGTACGGCTGAACAGCACGAACGGCAGCAGGCGGCTTGCGAAGGTGATGACAGCCATGATGGCGAGGACTACGAGGGAGTCACGCATGGTCGGTGTGCCTCGCGAGGAGCAGCAGCATGCCTGTTCCCACGGCGATAGACGCCGGCAGAACCGCCGAGGATGGAAGAAGGAGGCGCCCGATCACGGTCGTTGCCAGGGCGACGGTAAGTGGAACCAGCGATCGGATCCTCTCCGTGCTTCCGACAGCCAGGACGACGAATAGCGCCGTCAGCGAGAACTCGACACCGGCGATGGCGACGGGGACAGCCGTTCCCAGCAGGGCGCCCACGAGCGTTCCGGCGATCCAGTAGAACTGGTCGAGGAGGGAGATGAGGACGTACAGCCGGGTTCTCACGGAAGGGTCCGGTTCCTCGATCGACGTCAGAAGGGCGAAGGTCTCGTCCGTGACGGCGAAGATCAGATATGGCTTAGCCCACCGTGTTCCAGAGAACTTCGTGAGAAGCGACAGGCCGTAGAAGGAGTGACGCAGGTTGAGCAGGCACGCCATGACGATGGCCGTTGCCGTGGGCATACCGGTTGCAGACAGTCCGAGGAGGAAGAACTGGGTGGCACCCGAGTACACGAAGGTGCTCATGATCACCGCATACCACCAAGGATGTCCTGCCTGCGTCGCCACGAACCCGAATGCAATGCCGAGGGGGACATACCCCATCAGAACCGGGAGAGTGTGGCGTGCAGCCTGTCGGAAGACAGAGTACTTTTCCATGGGCGGATTGTACGGAATGGGTTGCCCCTGTCAAGCGGCAGAGACGACTCTCATGCCGTTCCCGGCGTCACCAACATGAAGCAGGGCCGCTGGATGCAGGATTCAGGCTGACTCGCGCTTCGTGTACTTGTGGAGGGGCCGGCACACGGCATACGCGGCTACACCGCCGATGACGGCTTCAGGGATGCCGCTTGTCAGGACGGTCAGTCCGATCAAGCCCAGAAGCACGTTGAAACTCTTTCCCAGCACAGTTGCGTAGTTGTGTCCGAAGAAGACGTAGATGCCGCCGAGGACCCCAAACGTATTCACCAGGCTGCCGAGTGCACCACTGAGTCCATAGACGAAGCCACTCTTCCATTTCATGCGGGTCAACAGGTTGAAGCACGCACCCGCCACGACACCGATCAGGATCCTCGGCACAAAGCAGATGACCAGGCTCCAGACATTCCCGTGTGTGGTCCCGAGCCCGTAGAACGGCGTGAAAACGAACGCGATAAGGGGACTTGGTGGCGTGAATGTCCAGACCAGGAAGCTGAACAAGCCTGCAATGGCACCCATAGCCGCGCCTGCACCAGTCCCCAGAAGAACAGCCGTGATGATGACAGGGACGTGGGCGAGCGTTGCGACGATCGGTCCTACGGCGGGAAGAGAGCCAAGAGGAGTAAAACAGACCACAGCTTCGATGGCGAGAAGCATGGCAAACTGGGTCAGCCTGAGGGTTCTATTCTGAAGCTGTATCTTCAACGTATGCCTCCGTACAGGTTGTCGTCGGCATCCCTGGCGCAGCAGCTGCGGCCGCTTCCCGGCACGGAGACAGCGGCGATGTCGTCTTGCGGGGCCAGCTTGTCCAGCGGTCCGACGTCTATTGTAGCAG
>CAYRQW010000188.1:0-1850 GCA_964426505.1 uncultured Caldisericota bacterium | reverse complement strand
GCTTCGGCTACGCTGACTCGCTGGGGAAAGCTGCTGACAAGATCATCATCGCCCCGCTCGACCTCGCGGGTGTCGCCGACGGCACGTACGAAGGCAGCGCCGCCATCATGCACGTCAAGCCCCAGGTCTCGGTCGCCGTCGCAGGCGGCCGCATCACGTCTATCTCATATGCGCCTCCGGTGGGTCCCGGTCTTGTCGGGATGGCAGACCGTATCGTCGCGGCACAGTCCCTGGACGTGGACGGCATCTCGGGAGCCACCATCACCACGAAGGCGGTGAAGGCTGCCATCAGCAACGCGGTGACGCCCTAGAGCTCGTACCCCTCGGCGCTGACAGCGCCGTCTGCGAGGTCCAGCAGGACGTAGGTTGCTGTGCGGGCCGGGAAGCGTCCGGCTATGCTCCCCGGATTCGCCAGCAGGATCCCGTCCTGTCGCTCGATGAGGCGGCGGTGCGTGTGGCCGAAGAGGACAACGTCGGCGCGCTTCTTGTGTCCCTGTGCCAGGAGTGATTCCAGGCCTGTCTTGATGCTATAGCAGTGGCCGTGAGTCATGAAGATCCGTCTGCCTGCGATCCGCAGGACGCGCTCCATTGGAAAGATCCCGCCCAGGTCGCAGTTGCCCCGGACGGCATCGAAGCTGATGGCCGGGAACGCCGTCACGAGAGCTGCCACGTCCGCCTCGCCGTCGCCGCAATGCAGGACGTGCGTGACCTCGGGATGCCGGCCGATCGCCTGCTTCAGGCCGGACGTGTCGCCGTGCGAGTCAGAAACGACGAGGATGTGCAGCTCTCCGTCCTCCTCGTTACCTGCCCATCATGGACATGACGGCCTGCAGGACCGTGCTGACGATGACACTCGAAGAATCCTTGCGATACGACTGCGACGTGCCGCTGCCGCCGGTGAACGCCTGGACGAGTGCCCCGAGCCCTGCGCCGGACCCGGTCGACTGTCCCGCACCCATGAGCGCACTGATGATGCCCATGATCCCACCCATGCCGCCGCCACTGGGCTTGGGAGCCGCCTGCGTCTGCTGCCCTCCCAGAAGCCCGCCGAGCAGCGAGCCCAGGTCGCCCGTCGACCGTGCAGGCTGCTGAACCTGTTGCTGACCACCGAAGAGTCCGCCCAGCAGGCCGCCCAGACCGCTGTCGGGCGACTGCACCGGCTGCTGGACCTGCTGTTGCTGAACGGCTCCCATGAGACTGCCCAGAAGGCCGCCAAGACCGCTTTTCTGCTTCGCTGCAGCCGCCTCAGCCTGCTCCGCCTGGCGTTCCTGTTCGCCGCCCATGAGGGTCTGAAGAAGCTCCAGAGTGCCTGACGGCGTCATGGTCGTGCCCCGTGCCGTGTAGGCAGCCTGCTGAAGGTTCTGAGCGTACAGCCGCGCTGAACCGCTGGTACCCTTTTGTGTGAGCTGCTGTGCGGCGTACGAGAGGGCATCGCTGTTGGTTGCCCCCTGCTTCTCCCTGAGCGCCTCAGTGATGATCCCGAATGTCTTCACCATGTTCGTGCCATGGTCGTGGTTGTACTCGTCCGCCTGGTTGAGGGAGTATTCGCTCTCCCTGAGGGACTGCGTTACTGTTGCAAACAGGTTCGCCAGTTCGATCGATCTCGCTGCCATGTCGTCTGCCTCCATGAAGGATGGTGTTTGTGTCAGTATAACGGAACACCCATGTTTTGCCACGGGCGGCACTGCAAGCGAGACATGACTGCAACGGGACCGCCACCTGCGCCGAGTACGTCGCTCGTCGTGGGGAAAAAGGAATCGGGGGAGGAACGCCGCTCGAATCGGACTGAGATTCTCGGGGGATGACGGGCCAGAGACTGCAAAACGTATGCATGGGGTGTACTATATGAC
>CAYRQW010000187.1:0-1863 GCA_964426505.1 uncultured Caldisericota bacterium | reverse complement strand
CACAGGACATACGGTCAACCCACAGCAGGTCGAAGGTCAGATCGACGGTGGCGTCGCGCAGGGCGAGGGATTCGCGCTGTTCGAGGACACGCTGATCGCCAAGGGGCAGACCCGCACGAAGAACTTCTCCACCTACATCATCCCGACCGTCCAGGATGTGCCGGAGCATGAGTACATCATCCTGGAGAATCCAGAGGGGACAAGTGCCCTCGGGGTCCGAGGTATTGGCGAAGTGGTGATGGTCCCCGTCATCCCTGCCGTCGCCCTGGCGATCCACAATGCTACCGGGGCCTGGGTACGTCAGCTGCCCGCGACGCCCGAGCGCGTCTACCGACTCCTGAATCCGGCCTTGTAGAAGGGCATACGTTGATGGATACGGCTTCGCCGCCTGCTGCGAAGCAGGCGGCGAAGCCATGCTGGGAACCAGTGGACCGAGGCGAACGTCTAATGAGATGGCCGGCATAGCTGAACGTCGTGCTCACTGTCAGGAATGAAGTGTGAAGGACATCCCGAAGCGCTGTGGAGGTTGCCCTGAGCATCTATTGCGGATCAAGGGTCATGGATTAGTGAACATATTAGTGTTGCAAAATACGGTAGTGTGCTCAGACTTAAGGCAGGATAAGACTGTAGCGGTGCGGCAAGTCGTTGATGTACCGCGTGAGTGATGAAGTAAGAAGGTACGAGGAGGTACAAATGAAGAAACTGTTGTCACTGTTACTGGTCCTGGCGCTTGTGTCTGGAGCGCTCGGAGGCATTGCTGGCACGAACGCGGCCATGTCCGGCGTCATTGCCGCCGCAAGCCCCAATACAGCTGGTTCTTTTGCATCGTATACGATTCAGTTGCAGGGCGCCAACGCGATTCCCGCGGGCGGCTGGATTCAAGTCAACTTCGCACCTTCGTTCGTGATGGTCGCCGGGTCAGTATCCCCTGCACTAGTCAGCGTCAATGGATCGGTCACTCCATCGTTTGTCACGATTTTCGGAACGAGCGTTTTCATACAGTTGCCCTCGACGGCCATTCCTGCGGGGACGATATCGGTGGTCATTCAGGTGAGTTCCGCCATCAAGAACCCAACCCTGGCCGGCAACTATCCGATCTCGGCAACGACAAGCGGGGATCCGACACAAGGCAATGGGTTGATCAGCATCGGCACAACAGGAATTACCGGACTCACTGCGTTTGTGACACCTGCTACCACGGGCTCGATCGCATCATGGTCACTGAGCTTTGCGACGAGCGCCACCGGCGCTCTTGCCGTTGGACAGACGATTACCGCCACTTTTCCGGCCGGCACCACGCTTCCAGCATCGATGCCTGCAGGTTCCATCAGTATTTCGGCCAATCCCTACGGGAGTGTGTCCCTGGTGACCGCAACAGGCTCAGGAGCGGTCCTGACTATGACCGTGCCTGCTGCCATGACCAGCGGGATTGGAGCATCGACATTTGTCAGCATTCAGATTCTCACGTCTTACGGTCTCTTGAACACGCCGGTCGCAGGCAGCTACTCCGTCCTTCTTTCGACGTCGACGGACACGGTCCCAGCTTCCTCCAATCAGGTTTCGATTACTGGGACGACGATCGGTGCCGTCACCGTGGCTGTCAGCCCACTGACTCCAGCCACTGCAGCGACGTACACTCTGTTCTTCTCGACGAGCGCATCGGGTGGTCTCGTCCCCGGTAACAGTATCAGTGTCCAGTTCCCTGCCGGGACCGCGTATCCATCGTTCATCAACCCGACACTCATCCTGGTCAACGGCCAGCCGTCGCTGAATGTGACGCGCACGTTGAATACGCTGCAGATATCGTTGCCTCCTGCAATGTCGATCCCTGCGAGCGCCTTCGTCCAGCTTCAAATTCAGACG
>CAYRQW010000186.1:0-1873 GCA_964426505.1 uncultured Caldisericota bacterium | reverse complement strand
TACAACGGCGCGAAGAGTATCAACAGGCCAAGAGGAAGATAGCCGCCGGAGGGTTGGCTCAAATTCGACAGAAGGTGCAGAGAGCCGGATCAGATGTACTGATCCGGCTCCGGCACATGCAAGCAGTAGTTCTCCTGGAGTGATAGGCCTATGACACAGGGGACTCGAAAAGGTCAATGGAAGGGAACGAGACGTATCCCGGAGACCCCGGCGTCTTGAGCGTGAAGCCCTGTTGCCCTTTCGCGTCGAAGCTCACGATCGAGGTCTTGTCAGCGCGCAGACTTCCAAGGACTGTTCCGGATACGTCGACAGCATAGTACACGGAATTCCAGAAGACGTCAGGATAGCCGATGATCAACGTGCCGCCGTCGCTCGCCAACTGTGCTTGCAACGGCCCCTCGGCGTTCATCGGTCCTTCGCTGTAGAGCTTGGCGAGAAGCGTATTGAGCGTCTCCGGTACCGTTAGCGATGGGGACGCAGCTGCCGTGTTGATGCAGCCGATCTTCGTGTGACCGCGGGTGATGTAGAGGAACGGCCCGGCATGCGCAAAGCTCGGACCCTCACCGGAGTAGAAACCTCCACCAAACGCAGATGCGTCGCCGCACCGCACCCAGGTTGTAGTTCCATCGACAATACGAAGAAGCCACAGCGAGAATGGTTTGACGAACGGCGCCTTGTCCTGCGGGGCCTCAAAGAGAACAAACCCGTTAGTGATGCTGCCACTGCCATACAAAACGTCTACCTGCAGGCCGGAGGGGACGGGAACGGTCAGCGTCTGTGCCTTAGAACCAGAAACAATGCTCTGCTGCGTGATTGTTATGTCTGTGCCTTTCTGTCCTTCAAAAGCGACGAAAGCGTTCTCCGTCTGCACGCACCATCGCGCACGTACACGACTGGCCGACTCCATGCCAACAGGAGGGACGAGAAGGCTAAGTTCCTTCGATGTCGCCGTCATGAGCTCCCAGCGCTGGACGGCAAGCAGAGGCAAACCGGAGCGCCAGAGTAGTACGGCCTCACCGTTCGTATTGTTTGCATGCAAGACCGACGTTCCGGTGCTCTGCAGTGTGTTCTGCTGGACATTCCACGCGAATGGGACCGTATCGTATGCGGATGCAGTGAAGTTGGTCAGCATCATGCCCCTGACCTGTGGTCCTTCTACGGGAATGACTTTCGGTGCACAACCTGTTGCCACCAGAACCACTGCGAGCAAGATGCTCATGAATGCGGCCGTTACGGAACGGGATCGTGACTTCGTTGTGTTCATATCATGCCCTCCAACACGTGTGCTCGTCATGCTTTCGGTCCTCCTATCACGTCGTCAATAAGCCATATACCGTTGACCTTCTTGAGCGTGAGAGTAATGGGTTCTTCTCCAGCATTGCCGCCGTGAGCGACGGTATCGTCCGTCATCACGACCTGGCTTCCATGTATTGTATAAGATCCGCTATCCAACATCTGTATGGAGTTGATCTCAATACGTTCCGGCCATGGGCTCGAAACGTATCTTCCTGGGATCCTGATCTTGTCCTGCACGAACACCTGATGTAGTCGGTCAGTGATGAACTGCTTCAAGTTGAAGTCCACCGCAGTCATGATGTCCTGGTCGGACGCATTGATGTCTACATCTTTCAGGCGTGCACCAAATTCGCCGACAACCTGGTAGATCGCGTTGACGTCAGCTGAGTTCGGGAGAGTCGTTGTGGATGGTCGAAACAACAGGTATGCGCCAACCGACATGACGAGAAGCAGAACTATGCCGACCGCGATGAACTTGACTAGTCCGTTCGTACTCATACCATGCCCCTCCAACAAGTTCCTTCTTTCAACAAAGGCGTTGGAGTGGTACCTGGTCACCAGCGCCATCAGCGCGCCG
>CAYRQW010000185.1:0-1927 GCA_964426505.1 uncultured Caldisericota bacterium | reverse complement strand
GCCCATGCGCCATGTATGATGCCACCCACGAGCAGGGCACCGGTGCCAGCCACAGGACCGGGCAGCGCCAGCGACATCAGGATGAGAGCCAGCAAGAAGTTCCCCAGCGGGCCACGGTGACCGATGAGAGGACCCACGGCAGTTGCCAGAGTCAGCGTAAGGACACACGCGAAGAAGGCCAACCGCACGCTGACCAAGGCCGACGGAGCGGCATCGAGCACAGCAACCCACGTTGCACCATGCAGTCCGCTCAACAGGGAGACGCCAAGACCGGCGACATCAAGCGAGAGCAGACACACTGCGCCCGCGCACAGACCCCGTGTCCAGCGCGACGAATGCCGCAGACCGTGCGCCATGCCTTCTCTGGTTGAGGGCGCGGAGATGGTAGCGGAAATGCTGCGGATAGCAGGTACGAGCGCCACCAGGCAAACCAGAACATGCGGAACGGCCAGCAAGGTCACGTCCCCGATCCGACCCGTGGCACTGAAGCGTGCATACAGTTCGAGGGTGTACGTATTGACGGAAAACAGGGAGGGAATGGAGAGGTCGCCCATGCACAGCACGAAGATGAGCACGGCCCCGGACAGCAGGACCGGACACGCGATCGGCAGGACGATCCGCCGAAGTGCCCGGTCCTGAGACCCCCTCATGAGCGCCGCATCCACGAGCTGTGCCTCGATCATCGACCAGGCAGCCAGACCCACAGCGGTCGCCAGTGGCAGGTGGACCATCGTTTGCACCAACAGCGCTGCTCCAAACCCCTGAAAGGCCGGCAATCTGATACCAGCCGGGGTGACGACCCGGCGAAGCCACTCAGCTGCGCGCATCCAGGCCAATGCGTGGACATACGGCGGAATGACCATGGGGACGAACAACGCCATCCTGAGCCAGCCCAGCCTGCCCGAGGCCCGCGGCAAGGCGAGTGACGCTGCAACGCCTGCGATCAGACACAGGACTGCTGTCGCCCCTGCAAGTCCACAGCTGCGTACCAGCAGCACCAGTGTCCGTCCCGTGGGGATGGCCAGGCGCACCAGCGAAGGATTGACCACAAGCGATCTTATCGCATCCACACCCAGCGCCGCCAGGGGAAGTCCAAACACAGCGAGGGCGGCCAGGGTCCCTGACAGACGCCACCACCGGCTGCTCGTCCCCACTCCTACTGCCCGAAAATCGACGTAAGGTCGGCCTTTGCCGTGACCATCGACACGTGTAAGGAACGCAAGTCCACATCCATTCCCTTGATCGACGTTCCCGTCAGAGGCGCGATTCCACCTTCCTGACGGGTCGACAACTGGCAATATCCTTCCTTCATGAGCGTCGGTTCAACCTCTGCACTCAGAAGATACTGGGCCAGACTGTCTGCCTCCTTCGCATGAGGCCCTCCACGAATGACCGCAACGCTCGAAGGGATGATCAGGGTCCCCATCCCTTGCTGGTCTGGAACGATCACCGAGACAGGGTCTCCCCGCTTGATTGCCACAAGCGCGTCGTCCGAGTCCGTGATCCCCCATGTCAACACTCCCTGCGCCACAAGGTCCCGGACTGTCGCGTTGCCGTCGACAATCCGCACACCGGAGGCACTCACCTGCTGGAAGAAGGAGCGGGCTTGAGCCTCCCCCAGAATCGCGTACAGCGCTGCCGCATGCGCTGCCGTCGTGCCAAACAGGGGCATGGCCATGCCGACAGCGCCACCAGCATATGTGGATGACACCAATTCCAGCACCGACGACGGGGGAGGTGCCTTGAGGGCATCCGTATTGACCAGGAGAACGCGGAAGCGAGCTGCATGGCCGGCCCACAATCCGTCAGGGTCTCGGTATGCGGCAAGGATCCCCTGGCCGGCCTCGCCGGGAAGCTGTCGCAGGATGTTGTTCTGCTGCAGCACAGACATTTGCGTTGTCTCATTGTTCCAGAAGACATCACATAC
>CAYRQW010000184.1:0-1947 GCA_964426505.1 uncultured Caldisericota bacterium | reverse complement strand
GAATCCTTCTGGCGGTCCAGCTCTGCCTGGAGAGCCGCCACAGCCTCGGCGTAGTGCTCTTTGACTGCGATCAACCCGCGGTTTGCCCCCACTGCCTGCATCACCAGTCGCATTCCACGGATAACGAGCTCGGGATGAGCCGCCATGAGCTGCTGATCACACCGCAGCATGGGTTCGCACTCCGCGCCGTTGGCGATAATCGTATCGACGTTCTTTGCAGCCAGCTTGACATGTGTCGGGAATCCAGCGCCGCCCGCGCCTACGACGCCGGCCGCCTGGACGCGCTGTACGATCTCCTCGGACGTCATACGATCTTTTCCCTCACCTGGCCGGCAAGCTGTGTGATGACAGTCTTCCGGACAAGCAGACCATCTTCAGTCGGTCGAACGATGCCGGCCGCAACCGCTGCCTCGACATCAGCCACTTCACCTTCCATGAGCAGGAAGCTCTTGCCCCCAAGGCCATTGGCAAGGCGCAACTCCAGCAGGTTGACCTCAGCAGCCTTCGCAGCCGCATCAGATGCAACGATGCATGACGCTGCAGTCACCGTCTCGATGATCCCCAGGGCCGCCCCGTTCGTGGTCTCCGAGCTGAGATCCAGAGCCATGAATATCGCGGGATGTGCGTTCGGAAGGAACAGGGTATCGACGACAGTGGCGCCCGCAGTTTTTACGCCTGACCGAAGGGCATTGCTGACCTGACTCGTGTCGCCACGGAACAGGACCATAAACTTCCCGGGGCAAATGGAACGCGCCTCCAGAAGTTCGATAGACGCCGTCTTGACAGCCGCGTCGGCTGCTTCGATTCCGGCGGCGATGCTGTCCGTCTCAATGAAGCCAATCGCTTTCTCAACCATTGTCGCTACCTCCCACTGAACTCAAGTAGTACTGTTCACTCTGAGATGAATCAACTGCCCTGGCAACTGCCTACCTCAACGAAGCTACTTCTCCCATGGTGTTGTTCATCGCGATGCCGATCGGCGTTACAAAAAGCGGCTCTCCGGGAATGACCGTCTCGATCCCGGTGACATCCTCAATAACCTGGGCCATCCCGGGAAAACGCGCAGAACCACCGCACAGGTATATGCGCTTTGGGGCATACGGTTCAACGTGTCTCGCCACGATGGTGGCAACCTTCTCCATGACCGCCTTCACCGCGGGAAACAAGGCCTCCTGCTGTGCAGCGTCTGTCTTCAGCGCCTCCGCATCCATGAATGGGATGTGCATCGCACCGGCGACGACCAGCGTGAAGTGCGTTCCTCCAGTTGGCTCGTCCGCAGTGTAGACGACCTTGCTGTCCTGGATGACGGCCAGCTTGGTTGTTCCGCCACCCACATCGACCACGACCCCACTGTCTATCTGAAGTATGGTACTTGCAGCAGTTGCTTCATCGACCAGGCGCGAACACTCGATCCCCGCCCCCTGCAGGACGTTGCCGGTTGCTCTCACCTCTGCCAGGGGAACGCCCGGCGGATATGCCGTCGCAGCAGACTCGATCTTCCTGCCAAGCCGCTCTTCAACCTGCATCTTCAGCTTCCTGACGATGGCGATCGCACCCATGTAGTCAAAAACAACGCCATCCCGAACGACCTGGGCAAACTGATATGCGCCGGCGATAGGCGTCATGCTCTCGTCAAGCACCACCAGAACTGTGTAGGCTGTCCCGAGATCGACGCCGACATGCATCTCTCCCTTGTACGAGACATGGGGTCCAGTTGCTCCTTCATAGAGGATCACGCGGTCTGCCTCGTCCAGTACCTCTTTCAGTCTGGGGTTGATCTTCACGGCCTCTGTCGCCAGCGTGGCAACAGCCGGCCGTCTGCCGGCATTCTGGGACCTGCTCATGCTCTATCCACCTTGTCCGCCTCTTCGAAGCGTGCCAGAGCAAACAGGACATCCGATGTCCTGTTGAGATACGCTGACACGTTCTGATTCGGAAGATCGCCCG
>CAYRQW010000183.1:0-1949 GCA_964426505.1 uncultured Caldisericota bacterium | reverse complement strand
CGGTCACACCTGCCTGCTCGCCGATGGCATCGGCGACCGCCTGGTTGTCACCCGTCAGCATGACAATGCGTGGCAAGCCTGCCCTCTTGAGTTCAGCGACGGTGCTCCTGGCTTCCTTACGCAGGACATCAGCGACCGACAGGACTCCGATGATCTTGCCGTCGAGTGCCACCGGCAGCGCAGTCTTACCTTTCTCCTGCATGTGTTCGATCAACGCTGCAGCCTCCGGCGAACTGTCGATCATTTCTTGTCCGACAGTCTTTCCGCCGATGAGGACTTCATGCCCATGTACCGTTGCAGCGACACCTTTTCCGGCTCGCATCTCGAATGCCTCCGGGTCCTCTGCCGTGATGCCTTGACTCTGAGCATGCGCCAGGACGGCTTTGCCCAGCGGATGCTCGGAGAACTTCTCGGCGCTCGCAACCAGTCCCCAGAAGCTCATGACGTCGATACCATCGTCCAGCATGCGGACATCCTCCACTCGGAGTTGCCCGTAGGTCAGCGTTCCTGTCTTGTCCATCACCAGGGTGTCGAGCTTCGCCACCGCTTCTACCGCCGCACCAGACTTGATGAGGATGCCCTTCTTTGTGGCATTGCCGATCGTCGCCAGCATGGCGGTCGGGGTGGCAAGGATCAGCGAGCACGGGCAGAAAACGACAAGTGCCGCAACCGCGCGGTAGATGTCCCTGGTCAGCACGTAGATCAGCACCGTGCAACCCAGTGCCACCGGGACGAGAATGCGGGCCCATTTGTCTGCGATACGGACGATCGGCGCCTTGTTTTCTTCCGCTTCTTCGACCAGGCGGATCATCTTCTTGAGTGAGGAATCGTTGCCGACGCTGGTAGCTTCAATGTCAACGACGCCCTCTTGGTTGACGGTACCCTGGTAGACGTCATCTCCTGTTGTCCGGTCCACTGGAACCGACTCGCCCGTCACGGCAGACTGGTCGATGGACGTGCTGCCGCGCACGACCTTTCCGTCTACAGGAATCGCCTCACCAGGACGGACCAGGAGCAGATCGCCCGTCTTGACTTCTGACGCCAGTATCTCCTGCTCTCCGCCGGCAGTACGGACACGGGCTTTCTGAGGGGTGAGTTTGATAAGCGCGTGGAGGCTCTTGCGGGACTTCGCGGCCGTAGCGTCCTCCAGTACCTTACCGATCTGCATGATGAAAGCGACTTCTCCAGCCGCGAAATACTCTCCAATAGCGACTGCAGCAACCAGGGCAATCGCGACAAGGACGTCCGCAGTGACATCAAACTCCGTGACCAATCCCTTCACCGCGCCATAGACGATCGGGATGCCACTCACAACAATGGCTACCCATGCGGGATCAAAGGGCATCCCGGGAAGCCATTTGAAGATACTCGCCGCCAGAAAGACTCCTGACAGAATGGTCAAGCACAGCGTGCGAAACTCCTCTTGTCGAAACTTGCCGATGAAATGCACGATCCAACACCACCTTTCCAGAACCAGCGGATTAGATGTGTCATATGCCCCCAGGGGGCATATGACTACGTTCTGCTCCTTTTCTGCGGGATGTCAACCCCAGCCGGCTCGCAGTGAGGTGGCAAAGGCGGGACCGCTTCCGCTCCCGTCAATGAGGTCGAACATCAGCCCAGTGATAACCCAGCAGGGCCACCACCTTCCTTGCGAACGGTTGACGGCCGGGACTCCGGACCTGACTCGAAGCAATAGAGAGCCTACGCCCGTGGCGCCTTGAGCAGGCGCGCGTTGATGGCGACGATAATGGTGGAAAGGGACATCAGAACCGCTCCAACAGCCGGGCTCATGACGAACCCGATCCCTGCAAGCACCCCTGCTGCCAGTGGAATGGCGATCACGTTGTAGCCGGTGGCCCAGGCGAGATTCTGCAGCATCTTGCGATACGTGGCACGCGATAGTCGTACGACTGCGACGACGTCGCGGGGATCATCGCGGACCAGTA
>CAYRQW010000182.1:0-1979 GCA_964426505.1 uncultured Caldisericota bacterium | reverse complement strand
GGGTAGCGGGTCCGGCAGCAACGTCTGGACCAGTTGTCGTGCCGTGGTCGGCAGCACTCTTGCGTGCGTCCTGCAGCGCTGAGACGACGATGACGGCGACGAGGATGACGACGGCAGCCACGATCAGGAGTGTCAGCTTGCTGGTTCCGTTCTTGCGCATGTGCATTGCGTTCATCGCTCACCTCACTGGGATGTCGCAACAATGATACCGTGTTTTCCCAAGGAGCGCAACAGGAAACGTCAACACAACAACTTGACTTCCTCGGGGTCAAGCGTTACCACTTGCCCAGTGGCAGCATTGCAGCAGAGCTGCCATGCTGGTGCTTCCAGCCACCCCGTGCAGGCGGGCGGGTCCCTGGGTTCCAGCTCACCCACAGGGCGCCTTGCGGCGAGGGCGCCGCCAGCTATACTTGAGGCTGGAAGCACCGATTTGGCCAGCAAGCCGCAGGGCGGCAAGGGGGAGCACCATGGGACTGATCGCAAAGAACGAGTCTGGAGAGAAGGGCATCATCTCCGCCGGGACGCATGTCGCACGCTGCTACGGCGTCATCGACCTGGGGACCCAGTATTCCGTCAAGTTCGGCAGGTGGGCGAACAAGATCATGCTGCAGTTCGAGCTGCCGGCAGACGAGACGGAGGACGGGCGCCCCTCCATCATCTCCAAGAAGTATACCCTGAGCCTTAACGACAAGGCCAGCCTGAGGAAGGACCTGGAGTCATGGCTTGGCCGTCCGGTCACCGCCGCCGAAGAACGCGACGGATTTGCCCTCGGCTCGATGCTGGGCACTCCCTGCCTGCTCTCCATCCTTCACGGTGGGAACACTGAGAAGGCATACGCGTACGTTGCCGGCGTCATGAGCGTTCCCGAGGGGATGGCTGCGCCCCAGGCGGTCAACCCCGTGGTCCTGTACGACATCGAGAACGGCGAAGACTTGGTCTATGCCAAACTGCCCGAGTGGGTCAAAGATCTGATCCAGCAGAGCAAGGAATTCAAGGGGGACAAGGAACCGGTCGAAACGCCTGCTGACGAGTAGGCTCGTCGTACTGTCAGGCCTTGCATGTATGGGGTCAAGCGTTACCGTTGGCTGAGTGGCAACATTTCGGAGCGACCGTCATGATATCGTCGCCAGCCCTCACCGAGCAGGCGAATTCACCACTCGTTGCCTTCTTCACTAGCTGACCCCAAAGGCTAACCGACAATCAAGTCCTCGAGAGACCGCTTGGGGACGTGGTGTGTTTCGTCCGCATCCCTCAAGTACTTGATGCCGCCATCGGGTTTGTCCCTCTACTGATAGAACTTGGTAAACGCCAGTCAAGTGGAGTGCATGGACAATCAAACAGCTTCCCGCTCGCCAGTGTGCACCGGTGCATTGTTGATCTGCCTCGCCCACCGTCCACCTGGTGCAACTATCTCGGGACGGTTCCAGGAATGCGGAACCTCGGTTCCAACTGTGAAGCATTCCTGCTGTTTCTGATGCGACATGGCATACAATCATAGTTCGTTGACTGACAAGTCAATCAAAGGAGCGAACCAGTCATGCCGCGCAGCGAAGAAGCAAACCTGCAGCTCAAGGACGATAGGCAGAAGCAGATCCTGTGCTCTGCCCAGAAGGTCTTCATCCGGAAGGGCTTTGCCGCAGCGAAGATGAGCGACATCGCGACGGAGGCCGGTATCAGCTACGGACTCATGTATCACTACTTCCAGTCCAAGGATGAGATCTACGCCGAGCTCATCAGGAGTGCTGTGGACTCCTCGCGACGGACGATCGAACGCGTGCAGGCCGATGACAGCGAACCCATCGACAAGCTGCGTTCCCTGGCACGCGCCATTTTCAAGAGCATCGACGGGCATCAGTCAGCAGGGTACTCGTTCGTCCTGATGATGGAGGCCATGACGAGCGGTGCGTGTCCTTTTTCCGCAATGGGGCGCGTGAATGGTTCAGTGAAGCCGTTCGAAATGCTTCTGGATGTCATCGGAC
>CAYRQW010000181.1:0-2012 GCA_964426505.1 uncultured Caldisericota bacterium | reverse complement strand
GCAGCAGCAAGCTAAACGACACCCGGAGGACATGCTCGCGCTCCGTCTTGACCCGTGAAGACAATGTGAATATCCTGATAAGCAGAATATGTGTCATCTGCGTCGTATATGTGACAGGGCGGTGACGCAACAGCAACGCAGCACGGGGCAGGCAAGAAAGGTGGGGGAGGCACGGGCATGGCACAGATAACGCTGGTCTATCCTGACTACACGACAACACGGCTGTACAGCAAACCACAGAGGGTGAGGGTGGACCGCGGGGGCTGGTATGCCGAAGGACTGGCTGCCCTATCCGCGACGCTCAAACAGGCCGGCCATACAGTGAGTCTCCTGCATGTGACCCAGCCACCGACTCGGGAGGACTTCACCGCGCGTCTGACTGCGACGCATCCTGACGTCATCGGGTTCTCTGTGCGCACCAGCGCGTTCCCATCCGTCAGCGAGTGGACCGCCTGGGCGAAGGATGCTGTCCATGCACCGGTCGTCTGGGGCGGATATCATGCCTCGCTCGCACCCGAGCAGTGTGCGAGTGTCGCTGGTGTGGATGCCACCCTCCAGGGTGACGGCGATCTGGCGCTGCGTCAGCTGGTAGATGCATGGGTCACCGGCAGGACTCCGCTGGGTATTCCCGGCGTCTGGTGGCGCGATGGACAGGAATTCCGCCACAAACTGGTTGGTCCCCTGGTGGCAAACCTCGACGAACTCCCGATCCCAGATTTTGGCTTGTTCGACCGCAGCCGGCTTATCGCCACCCGGACCCACACGGCACTCGCCATGCTATCCCGCGGATGTCCCTATGGCTGCACGTATTGCACGAACCAGGCCTTCCGCTCACTGTATCCCAATGCGAAGGATTATCACCGGTCGCGCACACCCGAGGGCGCCATCGCCTACATCCAGGCGCTGCGAACCTGGTACCCCGAGGTCCGCGAGCTGCGCTTTCTCGACAACGTCTTCGGCATCTCCACAGACTGGCTTGCCCGGTTCGGCGAGATGTACAAGCGCGAGGTCGGTCTCCCGTTCGCCTGCGATCACCGCGCCGAGCTGCTAACTGAGGATACTGTCCGTCTGCTGGCCGACATGGGCTGCACACAGGTCTACCTGGGCATCGAGTCGGGCGACGAGGCTCTGCGCCGCCGAGCCCTGGGCCGAACGATGAGCAATGAACTCCTGGTCCAGGTGAACGAGCGGCTTCACGCAGCCGGCATCCGCATCTTTGCGTACAACATGGTGGGGCTGCCGGGCGAAACCCGTGCCACGGCACTGCTGACTCCCAGGCTCAATGCACAGGCACGCACGGACGACGCATGTATCAGCGTCTTCTCGCCCTATCCCTCTACCGTCCTGTATGACGTCAGCATCAAGGACGGGGCTGTTGCCGAACCTATCGACTACACGCGCCTGACCTTCCTCGACCAGCCCAGGTTCCGCAGTGACGAGGTCGCGTTCATGGCTCTCTCCTTCAACACGCTGCGCCGGTGGTACCGGCGACATGGCACGGAGTCGCGCATGGGCCGCCAGCTGGACCGCATCGTCCTGTCGCCACGCCTTCCCATGTGCTTCATCATTGCCGTTACGGAGCACTGGGAAGGGGAACGCGAGATGATGAAGTCCTTCCTGCGCAACCGCGCGCCCGGCGTCTTCCTGTTCGTCAAACGCCTGCTTCGCGGGAACGTCGCCACCGAACCGCGCGCCATCGCCCACGGCCATCAGGAAGGACCACCCCGAGACTGACGTCTCCTCTGCAGGATTCGCCGTCTTCAGGGAACTCCGGCCTTGCTCAGTCACCCTGCACGCGTAGACTGAGAAGTCAGGAGGCATCACAATGGTGACAGAGATGATCAGACTGCACATAGAGGAGACTGGCGAGGACGTCCTGTACCCGCGAGGGGTCCGCCTGGACTCGCTGGCAAAGGATTACGCAGCGTACCATACGTCTCGCATCATGGCGGCGCGTGTCAACAACGACATCCGTGAGCTGTTCAAGACGCTGAACCACGACGCCACCGTCC
>CAYRQW010000180.1:0-2052 GCA_964426505.1 uncultured Caldisericota bacterium | reverse complement strand
GTCATCATGCTCAACGGGCAGCGTGTTGCGTTTGCTCGAGAACGACCCAGCAGAACCAAAGCTGCCGTCTACGATCTCCGCACCGGCAGTATGGTCGAGGCCGATGCCGCCGGTGAAGTCATCTCTCCGACAGGCCTCATGCAGCTGCGGCTTGCGTTCGACCACCAGCTCGAACCTGGTGGTGACACCGAGGTCACGTTCTTCTTCTTCGTCGACAGAAACCGTGCGTTCAAGAATGAGGAACTGACACTCCTCCTTGGACAGAGCCCCGGGATCCTCGAACAGGAGCACCGGCTCCTTGTGACGCAGGAGAAGCACGTCGGTTTTCACACGGGTGACGATCGCCTCAACCGCTTTGCTGCCAATCAGCTGCTTCACCTGTCGTCTCTCGAGGCCGTGGCGGCCTCGGCATTCGAGGGCGGTGTGGATGCCGTTGCATTGCCGGCGCTCGTCGAGGCGTATGATCGGGTGGGTGAGATCGACACGGCCGCTGGTCTGTTGCGCTCATACGCCGACCAGTTGCCGCCAGGTCCCGTCTTGTCGGCGGATACGGTGTTTGCGTATGCCAGCCTCGTCATCGCCCTTGGCTGGCATCTGAAGACGGCACGCCAGGTGCAGCTCCGCAGGCAGTTGTTCCCAGTCGTAGAGCAGTTCATCACTTGGCTCAGCCAGTCGCAGATGGTGGTGGAGCCAGTCGCCATAAGCCTGCTGGGGCCACTGCGTCGTTCGGGCCCTGTGCTGGCTCTGGTGCTGGGCAAGGCTATCGAGAGCTATCAGGGCATGCTGTCCGAGAAGGATGACCTGCGGCTCAGACTGTGTGACGATCTCCAGCTGCGCTTGCTCAAGCAGGCCGATGCCGCTGGCAGTCGTGTCGGCACCGGCAAGCCCTCGTTTGCCGACATGGCACCGATTGCGGCATACGCCCTGTTCGGTGCACACGGCACTGAGGACACTGTCCTGACCGGCAGTATGAACTGGATCGCCGAGCACTGGCTGCGTGATGGTTTTGTCGCGAACCCCTGCCTTGCCTCGCTTGGCGACATTCGTCTGTCGCTGCTGTTCGCCAAAGCCATGATCGTGCGCCGTGAGACAGGAGAACACGGTCTGATGCAGGAGGGCCTTGAGCAGCTCGGTGTGTCCGATGCTCTTCCCGACTACGTCGACCTGCATACCAGGCGGGCTCTCGCCGGCCCACGCCACAGTGTTGTCGCCACGGCGCTTGCGCTCGAGCTGGTAACCAGTCTCATCTTTGTGGAACGCGGCACCTACCTGAGCATCATCCCCGTACCGATGCCCGAGTTGTTTGCAGGAGACGGGATAGACGTGCACGGCCTGCAGTCGACGTTCGGTGAACTGTCTGTACGTATGCAGCGCCTGGGTGACAAAGTCCGGTTCAGCATGCGTTCAGACTTCCTTCGAGGTGTCAGCGCCATCGAACTCAACTTTCCCTGGGAACTCAAGGAACTGGTTGCCCGCAAGGGAACCGTCAAGTACGTTACCGGCGGGACCATTGTCATGGAACCGGCCGACCTGATCGAAGGAGAAGCCATTGCAGGAAATCCCGGTCCGTCCTAGACCATATCCGTACGTGAGGCTGGTTTGATGGCAGCGGACGTATGAAAAAGCGCCGGTTCCGATCCCGGCGCTTCTGCTTCAGTCAAGGACGAACAGCTACTTCTTGCTGACCGTCAGCCCAAAGTGTTTCATGGTCACCAGCTTGCGGTTCCAGTTCTTCTCGACTTTGACGCGAAGGTCAAGCTCAACTCGTTCTCCCAGAAAATGGACGAGGTTCTTGCGTGCAACATCCTTGATGGTCGCGATGAGTTCGCCGCCTTTTCCGATGATCATGCCCTTCTGAGAGTCCTTGGCGACATAGACACTGACCATGGCCCGGATACCCTTGGCTGACTCGCTGATGTCGTCGGTGACGACGGCAGTCGAATAGGGAAGCTCATCCTGCAGGCGGCTGAACAGCTGTTCGCGCACGGTGTCCGCAACGATAAGCTCGATCGGATGGGATGTCAGGGTCTTGTCGTCGAAATAGGGCTCACC
>CAYRQW010000179.1:0-2056 GCA_964426505.1 uncultured Caldisericota bacterium | reverse complement strand
TGAACAGGATCATGAGACCCCTGGGAATCCAGATCAATCTGAACCGACCGCGTGCACGTTCCATTACTCTCGCCTCCCTTGTCGTGCCTCACGAAGCATCGCAGCAGAAAGGATCGATTTGACCGGTTGTCCGGGTTCCAGCGGGACACGCTATTCAAACCACGCGCCAGAGTGGATGGCAACTGTGAGTATTGTCATCCTTCCCCCAAGGAGTGCAACTCCCTTAGGCATACTGTATCGGCGCCGTTTCTGCGGCTACTCTTGACACCCACACAAACACGTCTACTTTGAATCGGCATATTGCGATATAGTTAGAACACAGTAATGTGACGACATGGCCGACGGGCCCGAAGGGCAAGTAGTTCCTGCAAAGGAAGCAACGGTCATTCTGTTTGTGGCTCTTGCGGGGTATCCGTCGTGGGGGACCTGACGTCCTAGGGGGTGGCACGATGAAAAGGGACCGTGACTGCAGTCTTCGATGCTTTGCTGCCTTCTTTGTGATTTGCGTAATCATCGCATGCCCCATCACTGCCCCCGTAGCAAGGGCTCAGTCTGACGGAGGCTTCGTCACGCTGAAAACCTTCCCTGCCGCGGTAACCGCTATAGGGGCATTCGGCGGGGCGATGCCAGTCGTTGTCGTGGCGACGCAAAACGCCGGCATCTACAGCATGTCGGGCACATCGACCATCTTCAAGAAGCTGCCCGCCCTGATGGACTCTATGGCAGTCACGAGCATCGTTGTTCTCGACCCGGACCGGTGGCTTATTGGCACCGATGGAGACGGTCTTTGGCTGGTAAAGGGTGCCGGGACTTCTCTGGACAAAGTCACAACACTCCACTGCTCGCGCGTTTCCCGCGTCGTCCAGGATTCCCTCGATTCTAACAAGTTGTTCCTTACATCACTGTGCACGGGCCTGAACTACTCGACTGACCGCGGAGCCACGTGGAATTCCAGCTACACAGGTCTCACCTCGCTTGCTCTCACCGACATCGTCCGCATGGACGGTGACCGCATAGCGGTATCGTCACAGGACGCAGGAGTGTACGTCTCCGCCGACAACGGCGCCTCGTATGCCAAAACCGCCTGCCCCATCAAGAGCGTGTCCTCACTCGCATGGAGCGGCTCAACCAGGACGCTATTCGCAGCAGGAGGCAGTGCGGTCGCCATGACGACCGACGCAGGCGCCCACTGGACCAGTCTGCCCAGTCCCGGCACCTTGGCATCGCTGGTGTCACTGCCATCAGGCGCTATTCTGGCAGGTATTGCCAGTCGCGGTGCGCTGCGCTGGGACGTCGCAGCGAAGGCATGGCACGACGTTGCCCAGGGTGCCGGCGTTACGTCGGCATCGGCCATCTGCAGCACAGGAATGACCTTACTGATCGGTGGGTCAACAGGGGCTTTCGTGCGTGCCATCCTCAATGTACCAGTTGCCGCTGTATCACCATCCGCCCTGGATCTTGGGAGCGTCCCTGTCAACCAGGCACGTTCGGCAACGTTCTCCATCACCAACTTGGGGACAGGCGTGCTGGACTGGCGTGTCGAGAGTGTTCCCGGCTATATTCAGGTGACTCCACAAGTCGGCAAGGGAAACGCCGTTGTAACAGTCCGTGTCAAAGGCGACGGCCTGAGCGGAGGACCGCACCTGACGCTTCTCAGGATCGTGACCAGCGGGGGAAATCAGATACTGACGCTGCGTTTCAACATCACAGATGCTCCCTCTGTCCGTATTGAACTGACGGTGGGCAAGGTGGTGGGCACAGTCGATGGGAGAGAGGTGAAGCTGGACGCTGCGCCGTATATCGACAGGGCCACCAGCCGCACTATGGTCCCAATGCGGTTCATCGGTGAAGCGTTCGGCGCTACCGTGACGTGGGATGCTGCCACGCGCCGCGTTTTCGTCTATACAGAGGGGACAGCGAACCACGAGCCGCTGCTCATGGTCATGACCATCGGTTCAAGGAAGGCGACGACAAACGGCAGGGCGATGACGCTGGACACTGTACCAACCATTGTGGCCGGTCGCACCTTCGTCCCCTTGCGCGTCATCTCCGAGAC
>CAYRQW010000178.1:0-2088 GCA_964426505.1 uncultured Caldisericota bacterium | reverse complement strand
GTATATGGCTTGGCGATGGCGCCGACGAACCCATAGGCTGCGTAGTTGCTCATGGCGGCGTCGTCCGAGTATCCGCTGGAGACCACGACGCGTGCGTCCGGGAACCGGTCCAGGAGCCTGGTGACCGCTTCCTTTCCTCCCATGCCGCCCGGTACCGTCAGGTCCATGACGACGACGTCGAACGCGGCCGCTGTGCCGGCTGCCAGCGCGTAGACGTCAAGTGCTGTCTGACCGTCCGGAACCGCGACCGCGGTGTATCCGAGACGCTTTGCCATAGCGCAGACGACCTCTGAGACTGCCTGCTCGTCATCCATGACAAGGACCCTGCCTTTGCCATGTACCGGCGTGGCATGTATGGCTTCAGATCGTGGCCTGCCGGTCGGACGGGATTCGACTGCCACCGGGAGGCAGAAGCGGACGGTGGTGCCGACGCCCGGGCAGGATTCCACCTCCATGTCGCCTCCATGCCTGCGCACGATGGAACGGGCGATGGGCAGACCCAGGCCATGGCCGATGGACCTGGTCGTGAAGTAGGGATCGAAGATGTTCCCGAGGTCTGTGGCCTTGATGCCGACCCCTGTGTCTTCGATGGTAGCAACCACGTAGCTCCCCGGGGCTGCGTCCGCAAGGGTCCGCACGCCGTCGATCTGCTGTCTGCGGGTTGTCACCGTAACGACTCCGCCTGATGGCATGGCTTCCCGTGCGTTGAGGACGAGACTCTGGATGACCTGTGTGATCTGGTTCCGGTCTGCGTTGACCCGTGGAAGCGAGGGGTCGATGTGCAGCTTGACTGCGACATTGGACCCGCTGAGCGTGAAGTGGGCAGTATCGGCGATAAGGCTGCTCACGTCGAGATACTCTTTGACCGGGGCTCCACCATGAGCAAACGTGAGCAGTTGACCAGCCAGAGCACGGGCTCGTTCGATGGCGGAACTGACCGCTGCCAGGTGCTTCTGCACCGTCTCAGGCTGGTCGACTGATGTCTCCGCCAGGTCCGTGCTGCCCTGGATGACCGTCAGAACGTTATTGAAGTCATGGGCGATCCCTGCCGCGAGGTTGCCCAGCGCTTCCAGCGCCTGAGCGCGCTGCACCTCGACCTCGACGGACTCGCGGTCTGAGACGTCTCGCGCGATGTGAAACGACCCGATGACCCTGTTGCCCTCGCGCAGGCGTTGTCCGCTGATGTCCATGAACAGCCGCTGTCCAGACCTCGATATGACGGGTGTCGTGCACAGCGGGACCGGTGTGCCCCTCTGAACGCTTGCCACGGCTTCGGCGATGACGTGTCTGCTTGCGTCATCTACAAGCTGACAGACGTTCTTTCCAAGGAGTTCCGGTTCACTGTACCCCAGCGTCAGACACATGGTCTGGTTGACCAATGTGAGATTGCCCTCGGTGTCGAGAGCGAAGATGAAGTCATGAGACTGCTCGAAACACCGCAGCATCATCCCCAGCTTATCGTCGGGCCGTTGGGAGCCATGTCCGTCGAGGGTCGTGGGCGATGAAGGGACACTGTACCCCTGAGGACCATCGGGCGAACTTGGCCCTGGCATTCTCTGCTGCCAATCCTCACGCTCGGCGCTTCCGTCGGCGCATTCCTGTTCACGCGAATTCATCCAGGCCCCCTCGAGACATGAGTATACGCTTCCCCGCATGTCGTACAAGGACGGCCCTGATGTGGACGTTGCCGGTTGATTGACAATGGGGGAATGATTTCATATGCTTTTAGTCTGGCATTGCATCCTGAACCCGCAACGTGGGCAGGAAAGGAGCCCCCTCAAGATGTTGAATCTGAAGTGGCAGCGCCCCAGCGGATTTCGCGCGTTCCTGCTCGTGTGGTCGGGGCAGGTTCTCTCGATGACCGGATCGGCCATGACAGCATTTGCATTGGGCATCTGGGCCTACCAGAAGACCGGCCTCGCGACATCTCTCGCTCTGGTTGACTTCTTTTTCCTTGGAGCGACCATCGTGGCGACCCCTCTCGCGGGCGTCTACGTCGACCGATGGAACCGCAAGCTGACCATGATGCTGTCGGACCTGGTGGCCGTGGCAGCCGACGGCGCCATCGCTGCGTTCTGCACCATCTGG
>CAYRQW010000177.1:0-2090 GCA_964426505.1 uncultured Caldisericota bacterium | reverse complement strand
GGGGATGAATCTTGTCGCATACCGCATTGCCGGATCTAGCCATCCTTTTGAACTCTTCAAAGGAAAACCGGATGACTCCATCGTCCAGATCGACCTGACCTTTGTCTCACCCGACATGTTGCAGCAGAAACAGCTTTTCGCGGACTACCGCACAGCAATGGAAGACGGGAAACGCGTTATCATCTCGTCTTCTACCAGTCCCGAGACTTCGGCATCTTATGCGGTCAGCGACCAAGCTATCCAGAACAGCGAAGGCGGCACGATCTATGATCTCGTTCAGCTCTCCTCCCTTGAAGCACAGCGGCAATCAATCGCCGGGATGGCTGTCGATATGGTCGAATCCTCGGTCGCCGTGGCCGTCAAATCGGATGGTAACGTGAAGATCATCGTTGCGCCTACCGTCCGCACTTCGAAGTCCCTCATGGCTTCTCTTCTCCCTGCTCCACAGACCGTTGTTACCCTTCAGGATGCCACGCTCAGGAACATCAGCATCACGGAAGCATGGGACCTTCTGGTCGCCTATACCGACAATGCTCATCCAACGGTCCTGCACATCGACCGCTATACGCTGAAGGAAAAGGGATTCCCCTGCGCGGAGACTACGGATATGCCTCTCTCCGCTTTCCCGTACTACTGGTATGGAACGCACAAGATGCTGCTCGGAATGGCGAACCCAGATGAACCATCGGGCACGAGACAGATTTACTCGTTCTCCGCCACGGTCTCCTCGTTGGCGTGGGTTTCGCAGCAATAACGGGGACAGACAGAAGACTCTCTCATCAAGGGCGGCAGATCATCGCTGCCCTTGATGCATTGCTCAATGTATACTTCTTGTGGAGGGCGATCGAAGCACGGCTCAAATAACCGGCACCGAAGGAGGAACCGTGGAACACGACAGCAGCAACCCAGTGAAGACGATGGACATAGAAACGACGAGTCAATCAGGCAGCAAGATCGCCGTCGTCTCGCTCGTGCTGACATCCTTGGGATTCCTTGTCCTGGAAGCGGCTTACTGCGCACTGTCAAAGCGTTCGGGCGCATGGCGCGCATACCCATGGTTCTTCGTTGCCGTAGCGGGTGGAACAGCTCTCCTTGCAACACTCCTCTGGTCCAGCGGCAAGTATCAACCTGCACAGACTCTTCTGCACAATCTGATGGCAGGCACTGTCAGCATCTATTCGATAGCCGCCGTGATCTACCTGTTGTATCTACTCTCTCTGGGACAGAATGCGGATATGATCTATGTCATCGTCGTGCCTCTTCTCGTGCTTATCCCAACGGGAGTCGTCATGGTGCGGAATGCGAGGAAGGTCTTCGGATCGGTGGAGAAGCTTGTTCCACGGGGTGCGGCGAAGATCCCTGTCGAGCAATGGAAGGCAGCAGCCACAGCGTCTTCCTTTGCGCTGGTGATCATCCTGGCGTTTGCTTGGTCCTGGACGTCGCCCATCGACCGCATCGCCCCGTTGTGGTGGAATGCACAGGACTATCACGTGTTGGGCGGCATTGTCGACGCCATGTGGCGCCTCCTGTTGCTGTCCGTTATCCATGGAGTCTTCCTGCACCTCTCCAGAGTACGCCCCTTGCCTGCACGTGCTGTGCAGGTAGTCCTTTGGTCCGCTCTCACTGTCTGGCGCTATGCCCCCTCGTTGCTTGCCGCCGTTGATGGGCCGGGAAGGCAGTATTCCTTTCTCTGGACACTCTCTACCGTGGTCCCCATCATCTATGCATCCATCTTGCTCTCTCACCTGCTGACTGCGGTCCAACCTGAGCGCGGCGACCGTCCAAAGAGCATCTGATCCCCACACGTTTCGTCTTTCGTTTTCTGGGTTGATTTCCGGAAACCCGCGTTCACTTTCAGATTCCCCAATTCGCCAACGATTCTCCGGATTCACGATGACATTTGTGTTCACCTGATGTTCATGCCATTTCTTCCCACCAACGACACTCTCTTTGTCAGCATAGCGGCTGACTCGTCATCATCCTCGTCGCCGGGGAAATGTTGTGTAATTTCGAGAAGCCACCGGTGCAATGCGGAGTTCCAGTCCCTGAATTACACAACTCTATTTACAGTCTCCAGCGCGGAACATCAG
>CAYRQW010000176.1:0-2119 GCA_964426505.1 uncultured Caldisericota bacterium | reverse complement strand
CCGTGAACGCGCGTTCACGGACCAGTTCCCGCCGGTCGCTACGGGATGGCTGTGCCACCATAGGTCATGGAGTTCACAAGCACCAGCGCCTTCGTGACGGCGATCGCAGGCAACCTGGCATAGGAGAGTCCCTCGTTGATGGCCTGTCCGTCGGTCAGTACCCAGGTCAGCAGCTTCTTGAGCGCCTGTGCCTGTGCCAGGGTGCGGCCGGCGTAGTTCTGCTCCTTGTAGACGAGGATCCACGTGAAGGCGCTGATGGGGTAGGCATCTGCCCCCGGGCTGTTCACAATGACGACGCGCAGGTCGTCAGGAAGACTGACGGCTGCCGACGTAGCGGACGACGCGAGACTTGGCGTAACGAACGCACCGGATGCGTTCTTCAGGGAAGCGAATGGTATGCCCGTCTGGACGGCGTAGACGAGTTCAATGTAGCCGATGCTGCCCTTCGTCTGGGAGATCATGCCTGCAACGCCGTCGTTTCCCTTGCCCCCGACTCCGGCCGGCCAGCTCACAGATTTCCCGGTGCCGACCACGGTCTTCCACGTGGGGCTGACGACCGCCAGATAGCTGGTGAAAATCGATGTCGTCCCCGAGCCGTCCGAGCGGTGGACGACCGTGATGGCGAGGTTGGGGAGGGAGACACCCGGGTTGAGTTTCGCAATCGACGGGTCATTCCACTTGGTGACCGTGCCGAGGAAGATGTCGGCAGTGACGCTGCCATCGAGCTTCAGGGATGGGTTGCCGTCCAGATTGTACGACAGGACGACAGCGCCCACGCAGGTGGGAATGTGCAGGACGGGAGCCCCCATGGCTCCTTCTTCCTGGTCATTGAGAAATGCATCCGAAGCCCCGAAGTCCACGGTCTTGTCAGTCAGCGCCTTGATGCCGCCGCCCGAGCCGATGCTGTTGTAGTTGACGCGGACGCCCGTGACACCGTCATAGGTGTCGAACATCTTTGAGTAGAGCGGGTATGGGAAGGTGGCTCCCGCTCCCGACAGTTCCTTGACTGTTGGCGAACCTGTGCCAGGGCTGCAGCCGGGCACGACCACGGTGATTATCAGTAGTGTCGCCAGAACCGCAGAAAGACGACCGAACATCTTCACGGAGACCTCCCGAATGTGCACGTCACACGAGTATCGCAATCCAGAATCATAGGATAGCGTATTGCTGTGACTACCGCCATCGGTGGATGTTAAGATTGTATTAAGCCGAAGAGCGAAAGAAACGAAGACAGCGCTCGCGTTGCTCCGCGAGCGCTGTGTGGATAGAGAGAGGAAGGTCAGTCGGGGATCGGTGCCCCATCGTAGGTCAACGATCTTACCAGTGTCTGTGCTTTTGTGACAGCAGCGTCTGACAGCTTGCCATAGCCAAGACCCTCATTGACGGACTGACCAGTTGTGAGCATCCAGTTCACAAGTCGCTTGAGGGCGATCGCTTGTCCCAGCGTGCGTCCAGCATATTTCTGTTCGCGATAGACGAGCAGCCACGTGAACGCCGATATCGGATACGACTGGGCGTCGCTGCTGTTCATGAGGAGGACCTTGAGATCATCCGGCAGCTGGATCTGGGCCGCGCGGCCTGAGGACACAAGCGACGGAACGATGAAGTTGCCTGAGGAGTTGCGCATCGTCGCATAGGAGAGCTTCGACGAGATCGCATACACGAGCTCAACGTAGCCAATCGAACCCTTGTTCTGTGACACGAGTCCTGCAACGCCGTCGTTCCCCTTGCCACCGAGCCCGACGGGCCAGCTGACAGACTTGCCGGCTCCCACTTTTGTCTTCCACTCTGTTACGGCAACAGACAGATAGCTGGTGAAGATGGAAGTCGTTCCCGAACCATCCGAGCGATGGACTGTTGTGATGGCTTGATCGGGAAGACTGATGCCAGGGTTCAGCGCCCTGATGCGACTATCGTTCCAGCGCGTGATGGTGCCAAGGAAGATATCGCTGACAGTCCTGGCGTCGAGGCGGAGGGTTGGGTTGCCGTCAAGATTGTAGGTGATGACAACAGCGCCCACGCAGGTGGGAATGTGCAGGACGGGAGCCCCCATTGCCGTTGTCTCGGCAACAGTGAGAAACGCATCAGATGCCCCGAAGTCCACGGTCTTGTCGGTCAG
>CAYRQW010000175.1:0-2140 GCA_964426505.1 uncultured Caldisericota bacterium | reverse complement strand
AGTGCTATTGGACCCATGCTTTGAGACATCGACAGTGAGCGTTCGATCGGATTTCTCCGGTCGTCTGTTTCCCTGTGCACGGACCTGTAAGACACCATAGTATGAGGCCGAGCGGGAGGTTGTCAACGAAGGTTGTGTGTTGAGCGCTTCTGTGAGCGTGCACAAGTCAAGGGTGTGAACGATTTCGAGTTTCTTCCCGGTGGAAGTTGTCAAGTGGTATAGCTATACTACCATCGAGACAAGATACTTCTTCGGTCTCAGCAGACAACGGAGGCAACAACATGGCAATCTCAACGTTCAAGAATGTCACACGCAAGCTGCCTGGCGGCCTCGCCGTCGAAAGCGAGTCTCGTGGTTTCAAGATGATCATGGACGAACCGCCGTCTCTCGGAGGCACCGACACAGGCATGAATCCCGTTGAGGGGTTGCTGGCAGCGCTGGGCTCCTGCCAGACCATCGTCGCTGCAGCGTTTGCAAAGTCTCAGGGCATCGACCTCAAGGAGTTCTGGGTGGAGCTTGAAGGCGATCTGGACACTGACGGATTCCTCAAAGGTGATCCCAATGTGCGTCCGGGGTACCAGGAAGTACGCTTCACCATGCATATCAAGACAGATGCGCCCCAGGACAAGGTGGAAGCATTCCAGAAGTTCATCGAAAGCCGTTGCCCAGTCGGCGACTCTCTCGGCAAGGGCGTGACCATCAAGCCATCGACTATTATCGTCGAGAAGTAGTTCCAGACCCATCAAAGGTTACTTGCAGGGAAGCCCCGCCATTCGGCGGGGCTTCTTCTTGTACAGGCCCAGGAGTTCAGGAATCGCTGCCATCGAAGAGGTTCTCCTGTGACCACCCGCCGGTGCCGTCCAGCGAGATGAACTGCTGACCGATTGCGAGCGCAAGTGCGGCGTCGTGAGTGACCATAACCAGTGCGCCGGTGAACCGCGACAGTGCCTGCTCCAGCAGCGTCACTGCATCGATAGCCAGGTTCCCCTCGAGCTCGTCGATGACCAGGAGGTCGGGCCGCGTGGCGACGAGGCGGGCGATGAAGACTCGCTTCTGCTGCCCCGCGGATAGAAGCCCGACCGGCTGGAAGACCTGGTCGTCCTCGATGCCCAGTGTCCCGAGAAGGATGCGTGCGTCCTCGCTGCCTATGCCGCCTGCCTCGCGTACGAGATCGATGGGAAGCTGTTCGCCGTGGTCCAGCACGATCTGCTGAGGGACGAAGCCGACGTTGATCGACCGTGCCATCGAAGCAGCGCCTGAATCCGGTTGGCGCCCCCCGAGAAGAATGCTGAGTAGTGTGGACTTTCCGGCGCCGTTGGGCCCCAGGATGCACCAGTGTTCACCACTGCGGACTGTCAGGGACAGGTTACTGAACAAGGTCCTGTCCCCTGCCACAGCGGAAACGGACTCGAACGAAGCCAGGATGCCGCCTCGGTCGGAGCCCTCAAGGGCGTAGCTGCGCTTCTTCTCGATGAACGGCTTGGCCGCAGTCGCCTCGGCAAGAGACCGTTCCAGCTGGGTGCGCATGGCCTTGGCACGCTTCTCCATCTTTGCTGCCTTGTGGCTGAAGAATCCTGAGCTTGACGCATAGGCAAGCGCCTCGATACCGCCGGCTTTTCCCTTGACCTTGCCGATGGCCTGCTTCAGCTGCCGGACCTTGCGTGTCTGCACCGTGTAGACGTCGCGGTCATGTTCCTCCTGCGCGCGCATGGTGGCAACGTATTGCGTATAGCCTCCAGCGTACAGCCGTCCGTGTCCGTGTGTCAGCTCGAGGACCTGCGTACAGACCAGGTCCAGGAAGTGCCGGTCGTGTGACACGACGACATATGGCCGGTCGAGTTCGTGCAGCATTGCGGCCAGTTGCGCGCGCTTCTGGATGTCGAGATGCGACGTAGGTTCGTCAAGGATGAGGAGGTCCGCGTCTGCTATCAGCGCTTCTGCGACGCGCAGCCACAACCGCTCTCCGACCGACAGTGACAGGACGGCATGGTCCCAGAGCTCTGGCGGAAGTCCGACACTGGCCAGCGCGCGCTGGACCTCGGCCAGGACCGCATAGCCGCCTTGTGCCGCAAACTCGGCTGCGGCCACTCCTGCACTGTCTGTGCCGGAGTGCGACTGCATGATGCCCCACGCCGTGCCG
>CAYRQW010000174.1:0-2140 GCA_964426505.1 uncultured Caldisericota bacterium | reverse complement strand
TGACAGGCCCGTCACCCACCAGACTAACCTCCATGTGCGCCCCGAAGACGCCGTTTTGCACGTCGAAGCCCTGGTTCCTCAGGCCCGCACATACCTCTCGATAGACTTCATCCGCGTACGTTCCCGGAGCAGCACCCGTGAAGCTGGGCCGATTCCCCCGAGCCACATCTCCGTAGAGCGTGAACTGGCTGACAACCAGAAAAGATCCGTGGACGTCTGCGATTGAGCAGTTCATCAGACCGTCTGCGTCTCCGAAGATGCGCAGGCCCGATAGCTTGCGCACCATGAACGCCGTGTCATCAGTGCCGTCATCAGGAGCGATCCCCAGCAGCACCATCAACCCTGCCCCAATATCCCCGACCTGCTTGCCGTCCACAGCGACCGATGCACTGCTCACTCGTTGCACCACTGCCCGCATGTCTCACCTCTCAGTCGTCTTCAGTCACAGACTCATACTAGCACGACCAGCCTGCAACGCGAACGGTGCCGTCTCCGGTTGACACTCGGGTCCTTCCCGCTATACTTTCACTGTTCGTTTCCAAGACGTGGGGATATAGCTCAGCTGGGAGAGCGCCTGCATGGCATGCAGGAGGTCGGGGGTTCGAGCCCCCCTATCTCCACCACGACTACATCAATACTGCAATGTCAGCACTTCCTGCGATTTCGGTCGAGCCCAGCCTATCGTGCCCCAGCGCGCTGCCACTCTCAGACCGTAGCAGTGGCAGTGCCTCCCGCCGTTCAAGCGTATCCAGCTGTCTCACTTCATGACCTCGCCAGCCTTGTGTCCAATATGCGAACCATGTCTTCAACGAATTCCATGGTCTTGACCTCAATACGCTTCTTCAGTTCGTCAAGATCGTCAAAATCTGGCTGTTCTACAATCGATGATGCAATGATCGAATCCACGCCGGGTTGGATCTGTGAGAGAACGTATCTGCCCAGATCTTCGTGGCTCAACATCTCAACATGCTCGGCCTGAATCTGCCGAGTGCTCCCTGCAAGCCACGCTTCAAACCTGCATTCCTCATGAAGGTATACAATAGCGATTTTGAGTCTCCTGTCTCTCAGAGAGGCGGGCGTAAAAGCAAAGTAGGTCATGTCCATGTATCCCAAGTACACAGCACTTGCCGCGAAATCCGGGTACTTGTGCTCAAGACCTGACCGTAGATCAGACATGAACGTCATGATCCCTCTATAGGCCGTCTGGATCTGCCCCTTGCCCAGCTGGATTACATACTCCTTCACGCAATCGCCAAGTGGACTCACGTTCTACCTCCTCGAAATCGATGGAATTGCCGTGCTCGCGGCCTGCTCTGCTGCAACCGGTCGATGCTGCGACGGAGCTTGCGGGTTCTTCCAGTCAAACCAGGAATTCCCGTCCGTACGTCGAGCACCTCCACGAGCCTATCCGTAGAACCTCTTCAGTATACGGCAAATCGACAGCGTAACCCACAGCCTCATCTCGAGCACTTTCGTGGACTCCCTCTCCTGGGTCTTGGCATCCGACACCTTCCACAACCCACTCCCTTCTTGCTGTTCGGCCAACCAGGCCAGCGCCTTCTGGATCTGCGGGTCCTCCTTGGACAGACCAATCAGAGAGAGCGAATCGAGCGCAGAGACCAGGCTGTTCCACCAGAATGGGTACTGAAACCTTAGCCAGTAGGTGGCTGCGCGATACGAGGTGTAGGAGTCCGGCTGAAAGAATCGAGACTTCAACAATGATGCACCGACCATCGCAGCGTCAGAGTAACGATACCGTGGATGGACCGCAAAGGCTCGCAATACCATACCCGTCCAGTTGTGGGAGAAGGGTTTGGAGCGATCTGGCTCGACAGGGTCTGCATACTCCGAGGTCAGCCGGTACTGCGTGGCTCGGTCGAACTTGTGAGTGATGAGGGGGATCGACCAGCCCCCATCGTCCTGACGCATGGAAAGAAGCCACTGGAAGCCCTTCTCGACACGTGGATCATCGGGATACCCTGCCTCGATGAGGACGGCCATGATCGCACCTGTGTAGTAGGTCGCGTATTGATTCGCCAGCATGCCCCGGAAGTCGCCGACGAGTGTCTGGCAGGAGAACAGATATTCGGCGGCTTTCTGAACCTGGGGATGCTCCCGAGTCAAGCCATATTGCTCCACC
>CAYRQW010000173.1:0-2154 GCA_964426505.1 uncultured Caldisericota bacterium | reverse complement strand
TTCCCGCCTGCAACTGACCAATCATCGCCCTGAACGCCGTGTCGGCGACACGACCGGCGCCACGCATCATTTCCAGCTCTCGCTCGTCCTTGACAACGCGCATGCCTTCGACCACGCCATCCGTCGGGACCATGGTCACGGACGGGAACGCCGCCCGCATCTGCTCCGCCTGGACAAACGAAACGCGTTCCTTCTCGAACCCCAGCCAATGCGAATGACCCGCGACAAGCAGGTTCGCGATCGACCGGCTGAAGTGTCCAGCGTACTCGATGATGTCCACCCAGGGACACTCCTCCCGTGCCTGTGTCGTGTACCGGCCGTCGACCGCAAGATGCATGCCGTCCTGCAGCGCGAGGAGATACCCCTCATCCCCCGTAAAACCGGTCAGATAGCGCATGCTGGGCGCAGCCAGCGTGAAGAAGGAATCCACGTTCGCGCTCGCCATGCGCCCTTGCAGACGCTCGATCCTGTTGCCGTAGTACTCATTTTCCATGGTTCGTCTCCTGGTCTTGGTGCTATTCGAAGGGATTTGCCTTGCCTGTCTCACCCTGTATCGGCTGCGTTGTGACTGTCAGGAACGTCTTCCGCGCCTTGAGCTGAGTATTGACCAAATCGAGGTTCGCATGCTGTGCCACCTGGAACACCTGTGGTGCGGGAGGCGTGACGGTCGTCTGCCCCATGCGAGGAAGGAAGTAGAAGTTCCATACCGAAAAGGTGGCCAGCAGGATCACGATGAAGATCCAGGTGCCCGCAGAGATCTTGACTCTGGGCTGCCTCCGTGGACGGGGAGCAACCTTCTTGCCTGCCGGAACTGAGTGGGTATTGGTCTTCACTACTGACTTCTTTGCCATCACAGCCTCCTATTGCAGCCCGTCCGGCTCGGGTGCAGCCGGTGCTGCAGGAGCCGGGGCGCCGACCATCTGCGCATCAGGGCTCAGCACCATCCAGGCCGTCATGGTGCACGTGTACGGACTGCCCTGGCCAGCTTGTCCGGGGACACTGTGCGAGACAGCCAGGTTCGAGGCGACCATGACGTATCGGAACTTCGTGCGCAGCGTCTCCTGGAATCGTCGAACGGTCGAGTAATCCTTGGCCGTGAAGTTCATCGTGACGCCCACGGTCTTGGCAAGACTCACTTCTGACGGCTGAGCAGCCGCACCACCCTGACCCATCGAGGCATCCGAAACCAGGATGCCGGTGTAGGCAATGCCGCTCGCCTTGCCAACCGCCTGAAGGTCGAGAAGGAACCGCGTGTGTTCCTTCTGGTCAAACACAACGGGCGTGATCTGTGCAAGCTGGTTGATCCAGACCGCATAGGACTCGTTCTGCCTCACGAACGCCTCGTGCAGGCGCTGAACTTCCTTGAGTGTGGAAAGCTTCGTGTCAGCCTGTGTAACCTGATCGCGCAAGTCCCGCAGTTGGACAAGCTGGGGACTGAGCCCATAGCGGTAATAGACAAAGCAGACGATGCCCAGCAGAAGGATCACGACGACAAGTTTGACCGGAATGCCTCTACCCATTCTTGCCTCCTCCCACCCACTGCAATGTAAGGTTCATGGTCGACTTGGCCTGTTGGCCCTGAACTGCCGCGCCTGTAGCATAGGGCACCTGGTAGCCGTCGATGTGCACGTCCGTGAACTTCGGATCGGCGCTGAGTGCATTGAAGAAGCGCACCAGGTCAACAAATTGATTGCTGCTGGCCGAGAGGACAACGGTCCCGGACAGGGCCGTGACGTCCGCCTGGCTGAGCGTGCATGCCTTGGGGAGATCTTTGGCAACATCATCCAGGAGCTGGTTGGTGTCAACCTGCAACTGAGCCGCTGTGGCAAGGTTGGTCTCCATCGCCAGCGAGCGCTGGGCGAGCGACCTGTTGACGTCGAACAGCTTCTGCTCGCCGTCGAGAGCGGCGATCTGCGCGTTGAGATCGGCCAAATGGGCCGCCTCCTGTGCGACAAGGAACCTGGCGTAGCCATATGAAGCGGCAAGCACCAGGAGAACAGCGACCACGACAAAAACGAGCGTCCTGTCCTCGTGCGTGAACTGAGTCTGTCTCCGCCTCCGTGCATGCGGAACAAGGTTGATGGTAATCATCAGAGTCCCTCCGAACCAGGGCGATACGTCAGAAGGCTTTCCCCGGTTCCGACAGGCTTGGCC
>CAYRQW010000172.1:0-2164 GCA_964426505.1 uncultured Caldisericota bacterium | reverse complement strand
CACCCAGCAAGTCACGGCGCACCATGTATTGCAGCGCCTTGCTGTCAAAGGCCAAGAGCGGCAGGAGAGGATCGAACCTCAATTGCCTCCCCCAGTCATTCACCGTGGACCTCCTCATCCATCGCTCTTCGCACGCTTGCCTCTCCTAAGGCGGCCATCTCTTCCAGCGATACACGTATTGTAGCCTGGATTGCATCGTCTGGAACACAGTCTTCGGCTGGAGCCGCCGTCTGCAATCGTTCTCGATATCATGTTCGAGATCCTCTTCTCTTGTATGTAGAGCGCAATTGCCAAGAATGCATGTGATAGCGATCAGGCAGAACTTTCAGGGACGAGGTGATGAATAGAGATGGAAGAGAGACTCATTGCTCCCTGCGGGATGAACTGCGGAGTATGTGTCAGCTATCTGGCGATGAAGTACGACCTGAAGAAGCAGGGACTCGCGAGGGCGTACTGCGCCGGCTGCCTGCCACGCGGCAAGAACTGTGCCTTCATGAGGAAAACGTGCGGTCTGCTCGGGAAGGGACTCGTTCGGTTCTGCTATGAGTGCGCGGACTTCCCCTGCCGCCGCCTGAAGGCTCTCGACAAGCGCTATCGGACCAAGTACCATATGAGCATGATCGAGAACCTCGAGTTCATCAGAGAGCACGGCATCGAGAGGTTCCTGAGACAGGAAGAGTCGAAATGGCGCTGCCCTGAATGCGGCGAGACGCTATGTTGTCACAACGGACTGTGCTTGAATTGCGGTCTCGACAAACTGCGCCAGAACAAGAGGTACCGCTGGGACGGGGAGTAGATGGCGCAAACCAGATTCAAATCATGACGTGACGTGGAGGGAAGACCGAGTGGTCATTACTCTGGGAGAGGAGGAAGACGACATCATCCTCATTCCGTCGGGAGGACAGAGATGATCGACTGGAAAGCCGGGCTCAGGGCAGACCCGACGAATTGGCTGCTTGAAGAGGACAATCCTTCCGTGCGCTACTTTGCGTTGACTGACATCCTGGACAGGCCGCAGGATGACATGGAAGTGCAGACTGCCAGGCGAGAGATCATGCACAGGGGCACAGTGTCCAACATTCTTGCCAGACAGCGACAGCCCGCGTATCTCCAAACCCTGCCCAGATTCTACACTGACAAATACGAAGGACTTGTGTGGTCCTTGATCGTCCTCGCGGAACTGGGCGCTGATGCCAACCCACAGATCAGCGAACAGTGCGAATACATGCTCGCCAATTCGCAGGAGACACAGGGTGGCGGTTTCTCGATGCATACGGCCCAGAAGACGGGTGGCGGCAGGATAACCGAAGTCATCCCCTGCCTGACGGGAAACATGGTGTGGAGCCTGATACGTCTCGGCTATCTCGACGACCCCCGGCTCCAGAAAGGTATCGACTGGATCACCCGATACATGCTGTTCAACGATGGCGTCGAGGATACTCCGCAAGTCCCGCCGTATGATCGGCTCGAGATGTGCTGGGGCAAACATGTCTGTCACATGGGCGTAGTCAAGGCGCTCAAAGCGCTAAGCGCCATGCCACAGGAGAGAAGAACGACCGGTCAAGTAGGCGATACGATACGAAAGGCAACCGAGTTTCTGTTGATTCACCACATCTACAAACGCAGCCACGACCTGGCACGGGTGTCCAAGCCCGGATGGCTCAGATTCGGCTTCCCTTTGATGTATCAGACGGATGCACTGGAAATTCTGGATGTCTTGACCGAAATCGATGTGGAAGACAGCCGCATGGATGATGCCATCGATATCGTCCGTACAAAGCAAGACGCCACGGGTAGATGGAGAACGGAGAGCAACTACGGCGGCGAACGGTTACTTGTCCCAATGGGACAGAAAGACGAACAGAGCAAGTGGATCACACTCAGGGCTATGAGAGTACTGAAGAGGTACGATTGTAGACGGGGATGAACATGCTGTTCCAGATTGGAACCGTTCTTCTTGCTTCGCTCTATGCGAAGAATTGCTGCGCATACGAGATCCTCCGAGGCAAGATGCTGGTTGCCTCAAACGAGTGCACTGTGGAGTCCCCAGTGCGGACCAGGAGCGTTGGACCAAACATACCCGATAAATGCGACGTTGGATCGCTGACAGCAACCTTTCTCTTTGTGGAATGAGGAGGACGTGGATGGACACAGTGGGCAAGTA
>CAYRQW010000171.1:0-2175 GCA_964426505.1 uncultured Caldisericota bacterium | reverse complement strand
CAGGGGTTCGTCAGCATGCCGGGGAGTGGACCCACGGTCGTCCTGAACGGCGACGACCCTGTCCTGGCCGAGGTAGAGAGTACACGTGGGAAGAGACTCCTGAGGGTGAGTGCTGGTGGATCGCTGTCATCCGACCTGCATGCCGAGAACGTGACAATGGGCACTGAGGGTCTGTCCTTTGATGTTGTGACGAGCTCGGACGAGCGTTTCCCGTGCCGCACGAGGGTGCTCGGACGACACAACGTTGAAAACATCCTGCTATCCGTCGCGGTGGCACGCGAGCTGGGCGTGTCCTGGAGTACCATTCAGGGGGGCATTGAAACTCTGCAGGCACCCCCTCATCGGCTGCAGATGATGGCAGGAGCTGGCGGCGTGCGGATCATCGACGATGCCTACAACTCGAATCCTGCCGGCTTCGCAATGGCGATGGAAGTGCTGGCCGCCTTTCCCTCACGACGCGTACTCGTTACACCCGGCCTGGTGTCGCTGGGGGGTGCAGAGGATGCCGAGAACGTCCGGGCAGGGAAACGAGCAGCCACGGCAGCCGATGTCGTGATCCTTGTCGGCCCGAAGAAGACCCGGTCTCTCCGCGATGGGCTCCTGTCGGCAGGATTTCCGGAGGCCAGCATTCTCTCTGCCCGATCGCTTGAAGAAGTCACTGGGCTCATGCGAAGTCTGCTGGCGGCCGGCGACACGGTGATGTTCGAGAATGACCTGCCTGACACATACAATGAATAGCGCCATGTTTGACAGAGTGGCGGCAGGAGAGATGGTGACCAGCCGTGCAGCACACCGGAAACCCCAGACTGCCTGTGGAGACACGGTTTCATGAATTGCGGCGTTGCCACTGCCTGCGAGTGGTTTGTCTTGACTGTATTGTCCTTCTGAACACAATGAAAGCGTTTGCAGGCGAAAAGCGGGATCGGGAGGCGGGAGATGGGAATCAAGTCTGACATCTGGATCACGGCGCATGCGCAGGTCGGCATGATCGAACCCTTCGCACCAGACTGCCCCAAGGGTGTCGTCTCGTATGGAGTGTCTTCGTATGGGTACGACATGCGTGTGGCGGACGAGTTCAAGGTCTTCACCAATGTCTTCAACGCTATCGTTGACCCAAAGGCGTTCACCGAACAGAGTTTCGTGGACATGAAGGGGGACTCCTGCATCATTCCACCCAACTCCTTCGCGCTTGCACGGAGCCTGGAGTACTTCCGTATCCCCCGCGATGTGTTGTGCCTTGTCATCGGCAAGAGCACTTATGCGCGAGCCGGCATCATCGTCAACGTGACGCCACTTGAGCCGGAATGGGAAGGCTTCGTAACCATCGAGATCAGCAACACGACACCGCTTCCTGTCAAGGTATATGCCAATGAGGGAATCGCCCAGGTTCTCTTCATGGGAGCCGACGAGACATGCGGTGTCTCCTATCAGGACAAGAAGGGAAAGTACCAGAACCAGACAGGTATCTGGCTGCCAAGAGTGGAGTAGTCATGAAAGAGATCGCGCGGAAACTCGGGATTTCCACAAGCACAGTATCGCGGGCATTCTCGAGACCGGAGATGGTGCGGCCCGAACTGCGTGAACGCATTCTGAAGATGGCCAGGGAACTGGACTACAAGCCGAACCCTATTGCGCGTGCCATGGTCCGCGGTCAGTCGGACTTCATTGGACTTGTGGTTCCGGATATCACAAATCCCTTCTTCCCATCCATTGTTCGTGGCGCCGAGGATGAAGCGCGCAAACATGGACTCAACCTCATAGTCTGCGATAGCGATGATCATGTGGCCAAGGAGAGACAGTACCTGCATTCTCTCCACGATCTGACTGTGGCGGGAGCCATCGTAGCCAGCGCTTCGCGAAGAGATGCCTATGTGACGGAGCTGGCAGCCGTCTTCCCAGTCGTTGTCCTGGACCGCGGACTATCCGGATCCCCTGTGTCACAGGTGAATGTCGACAATTACGGGGGGAGCATGGCTGTCGTTGACCACCTGGCTGGGCTGGGTCACCGCAAGCTGCTGTATCTGTCGGGCCCTCCCCTGATCTCCACTGCTGAGGACAGGCTCCGGGGGTTCCGTGACGAATGCCGTCTGCGCGATATCGAGTTCGCTATCGTGCGGGCCGGGTTTGGCGTGGAGGATGGCTATAGAGCCATGAAGCAGGCCGAGTCCATAATGG
>CAYRQW010000170.1:0-2280 GCA_964426505.1 uncultured Caldisericota bacterium | reverse complement strand
AGCCGGACGACGCCGTCTTTGCTCAGGGACGTATTCCACTCGTTGATCACGTCGCGTGCCTTCACGTTGTAGTTGCTATGGGCATCCTTCACCAGCACGACGTCATACCCCAGTTCGTGGGCACCGTTGCAGGTCGCCTGCACACAGCCGTGGGTCACGAGGCCTGCCACGACGACGGTTCGCACGTGCAGGGCATCCAGTTCTGCCTTGAGTGGTGTGTCCTGGAAGGCGTTGCCGTGGTGCTTGCGGATGAAGCTGTCCGACTTTGCGGGGATCAGCGCCGGGTGCAGCTTCCACCCGTCCGTCCCTTCCACCAGCGACTTGTCGCTGGAATGCTGGACCCAGAACACCGGCACCTTCGCCGCGTGCGCTTTTTCCTCCAGCAGGCGGATGTTCGCCAGCAGCCGTTCCTCGTCATAGATGGGCAGCGTCTTTGCGAACAGCTCCCTCTGCACGTCGATGATCAGCAGGGCAGGCTTGCCTCCTGCCACGCGCTTCTCCACGACTGCAGGTGGAGTGTCCGCTTTCTTCGCCGCAAGTGTCTCGCCCGACCACGCCCTGGTCCCCCTGCGGATGCCGGTCCGCGCCCACCGGTAGTGGGCGCCGGTGCATGAGTTGCAGTACGAAGCCAGCGTGCTGATGCCCGTCCACTTGTCGCGTCCCGGCGTGAACAGCTCCTCGTCGGACAGCGATCCGGCCAGGTCCAGCATGCGCTTGTGTGATGCGTCCAGCTGATTCCTGACGACCTCCAGCTTGGCGTCCTCGTATCTCTCATAGATGTCCTGGTTCAGCGCGGGCAGCTGGCTCCAGTTGTACCCCTTCGCCGGCGTGGCAGGCTTCTCGCCCCGCAGGCCCGCCTCATACCAGCCAAAGAACATCCTCTGCCACTCCAGCAGGTGCGCCAGGATGTCCTTGACGGACCACTCACCGATGACCCCAGGCCGTACCATCTCCGTGGGTGTGAACCCGGCGACCTGCTTCATGAGTTCCCCATACTCCTTCTCTGCCTCGCTCAGCAGCTCCTGCTTGTTGGTTGGTTTTGGCATTGACTACCTCCTCGTGCTCTCCTGTCTACTTCACGCCACCCTCAAAAATCGACCTCGGCCGTAGCCTGGAGGCGGACGATCCCCTGGCTCAGCTCCGTGTTCCAGTAGTCGATGACCAGCTCGCCACTCAGGCCGTTGGTGCTGTGGGCGTCCTTCACGAGCACGACATCATACTCAAGCTCGTGCGCCCCATGGCAGGTGGCCCGTACACAGCCATCCGTGACCAGCCCTGCAACCACGACCCTTTCCACTCTCAAGGCGTCGAGTTCGACCTTGAGCGTTGTGTCCTGAAACGCGTTCCCATAGTGCTTGCGGATGAAGTGGTCCGACTTCAGCGGTAGCAGCGCCGGATGCAGCTGCCAGCCGTCCGTTCCCTCCACCAGCACTTTGTCGCCGGAGTGCTGGACCCAGAATACGGGAACTGCGGCAGCATGGGCGCGGCCGACCAATGTGTTGATGTTCCTCAACAGCTCATCGGCATGGTAGACGGGCGTCGGTTCCTCAAACAGTTCCTGCTGAACGTCGATGACCAGCAACGCCGTTCGTGTACCCGATTTCTGCGCGCTGCACCCCCACGCACCTAGCAGCACGATGGCCACGATCGCGATGGACTGCAGTGCAGCAAGTACCGGCCTCTTCTTCATGGCATACCTCCCGTACTCGACATCAGAATGTGCGTTTGCCTTCATTTGGCAAGTCGCACATCACATCTCTACGCATAGAGTAGCACGTTCGCGGTTCATATTCATCACGTGTGTGGTATGTCGTGCAGGAGGTTATGGAGGGTATCGAGGCGCTCCGAAAGCGGACGTACCTGTCCGACTTCTCCCTGCAGATGTACCGGTCCGTTGCGGAGTATCTCAAGAACATCGGCAACTGATAGCGTTTAGTCGGGGAGTCCGCTATTATTGAAGAGTGTCTACTTCCGATAATAAGACATCGATCTGCTCTCCATGCTATCGTTGCCGATAACAACGACTCCCCCTATTATTGAAAAGTGCCAGAATTCGATAATAATGACATCAGCGCGATCCTGAATGGGGGAGGAACATGATGGATACTGACGATCAGTTCAGAACTGGTAGATACATACTGCAACCGCAAGGCTACCGTGCCTTCATCCCGGCGGATCTGCCCCCCATCCCGCCAGTCTCCACGGACGACGAAATGTGGATGCTGTTGTCGCAGGCCGACCGAGCCCTTGGCGGACTGGACGGGTCCACAACGGTCCTGC
>CAYRQW010000169.1:0-2303 GCA_964426505.1 uncultured Caldisericota bacterium | reverse complement strand
CTCCTCGAGTTCCTTGCCAAGACGCGCCGCTTCCTCAATGAGGTCCTTCTGCTTGCGCCAGGACAGCTTCAGCCGGTCCGCCTTCTCCTTCAGCTGGGCGATCTCCGCCTGGACGTCAGCACTGCGCTTCCCGGACTTGTCGTCAGTCTCCGAGGCCAGCGCCTTGCGTTCCATCTCCAGGATGACCAGCCTGCGGTCCAGTTCGTCGATCTCGACAGGCATGCTTTCAAGCTGCATCTTCACCAGTGACGCTGCCTCATCCATGAGGTCGATCGCCTTATCGGGAAGGAAACGGTCGGTGATGTAGCGCGCCGACAGCTTGGCAGCCATGACCAGGGCCCCATCGGCGATGCGCACGCCGTGATGCGTCTCATACCGTTCCTTGAGGCCGCGCAGGATGGCGATCGTGTCCTCGGCCGACGGCTCACCAACCAGAACGGGCTGGAAACGCCGCTGGAGAGCAGCGTCCTTCTCGATGATCTTTCGGTACTCGTCGACGGTCGTGGCGCCGATGGTCCGCAGTTCGCCCCTTGCGAGCGCGGGTTTCAGCATGTTCGAGGCATCCATGGCCCCCTCGGCCGCACCTGCCCCGACCACCGTATGCAGTTCGTCGATGAACATGATGATCCTGCCATCGCTGGCCGTCACAGCCTTGAGCACGGACTTGAGCCGATCCTCGAACTCGCCGCGGAACTTGGCGCCCGCGATCAGGGCCCCCAGATCGAGCGCGAAGAGCGTCTTGTCCTTGAGTTCTTCAGGCACATCGTGAGCCACGATGCGCTGTGCGAGGCCTTCGACCACCGCTGTCTTGCCAACGCCGGCGTCGCCGATGAGCACCGGGTTGTTCTTGGTGCGGCGCATGAGGATCTGCATGACGCGCCGGATCTCCTCATCACGGCCGATGACTGGGTCCAGCTTGCCCTGACGCGCCTGCTCGGTCAGGTCGCGGCCGTATTTCTTGAGGACCTCGTACTTGTCTTCAGGCTCCTGATCTGTTACGCGCTCTGTCCCGCGCACCTTGACCAGCGCACTCAGGATAGCCTGCTTCGTGACGCCAGCCTGCTTCAACAGCGGCCCGCACGAGCGACTGTGTTCTGCCAGTGCAACGAGCAGATGCTCGACGCTGATGTACTCGTCCTTGAGCGCTGTCATCTCCTCTTCAGCCTTGCGGATGACGGTGTTCAGGTCGTCGGAGATGACCAGCTGGCCGACCGGGACGTTGCCCGATATCTTGGGAAGTCGTTGGATCTCCTGGTCGACCTGCGATGACAGTGCATCCACAGAAACGTTGAGATATGGGAAGAGAGAGGCCGCAAGCCCCTCCTTCTGATCCAGGATCGCCGCGAGAAGATGCAGGGAGTCGGTGGCCTGGTTGCCGCGGCTTTCGCTTGACCGCGCCGCCTGCTGCAATGCTTCGGCTGACTTTGTCGTGAACTTGTCGAGTGTCATTTTGCACGCCCTTGGGCGTCATCACCTCCTGTATGCAGGACACGTTCGTGCCTCTCTGAGACTGTCACAGTATAGGGTGGGCTTGCAAAAATGCCAAGCACTCATATGATGAAAAAGCATTGCCGTGCCACGTGCACGGAGTTCGTCCAGGACTGATATACGGGAGGGTCGGCCTTGTTCATTCTCCTGACGGTCGTACGAAGTTGAGCCCTGAACTGCTGCTCGAACAGACGCTCAGCGGGGGCATGAGGGAAGGCATAGTGGGGGCATTGCTGGAGGTGCTCGAGCGTACGGACAACTTCACGCTCACGCATTCCTACCGTGTGGCACAGCTTGCCGTTCCTATGGGGGTCGCCCTTCACCTGTCCGACGGCAGCCTTGAGACGCTCCGTATCGCGGCTCTGCTCCACGATCTGGGCAAAGCCTTCATCCCTGCACAGATCCTGCTCAAACAGGACTTCCTCACTGAGGAGGAATTCGCCATCATGCGGAAACACGCCGAGTACGGCTCCGCTGTCATTGGCAGGGTCCCCGGCTTTGCCGACGTCTGTGAGATCATCGAGTCCCATCATGAACGATTCGACGGCGGAGGCTATCCTCGTGGAACTGTCGGCAGCGATATCCCGTTGGGTGGGCGCATCCTGGCTGTGGCCGATTCGTTCGACGCCATGGTGACTGCACGCGTGTATCGACACGGCACACAGCCGGATATGGCTGCCGCAGAAGTGGCGCAGTGCGCCGGGTCGCAGTTTGATCCGGTCGTCGTCGAAGCCTTTCTGGCCACAACACACTTCAGAGGAGTCCATCATGGCGAGAAGAGCACAGCACGCCGAGAATGACCAGTTGACCGGGCG
>CAYRQW010000168.1:0-2378 GCA_964426505.1 uncultured Caldisericota bacterium | reverse complement strand
GAATACGTGGGATTCGTTCTGTCCCGGTCGCCTCGACCAGCACCTGGAGCCGTTCTACGCGAAAGGACTTGCCGACGGCACGCTGACGCGCGAGTCGGCCATGGAACTCCTGGAGTGCTTCTGGGTCAAGTTCAACAACCAGCCTGCGCCACCCAAGGTAGGCGTGACAGCTGCCGAAAGCGGAACGTATACGGACTTTGCCAATATCAATGTGGGTGGACTGCGCCCCGATGGCTCTGACGGTGTGAACGACGTCAGCTATCTCCTGCTCGACGTCATCGACGACATGCACCTGCTGCAGCCGTCCTCGAACATCCAGCTCAGCCGCAAGAGCCCGGACCGCTTTCTGCGGCGTGCTGCCGCAATCATCCGGGAAGGCTGGGGTCAGCCCTCTGTCTTCAATGCCGACATGGTCGTCGAGGAGCTCCTCCGCCAGGGCAAATCTGTTGTCGATGCCCGGATGGGCGGGACGTCCGGCTGTGTCGAAACAGGAGCTTTCGGGCGTGAGGCGTACATCCTCACCGGCTACCTCAACCTGCCCAAGATCCTCGAAGTGACCCTGCATGACGGTCTGGACCCACGCACCGGCAAGGTCATCGGTCTGAACACAGGTGATCCGCGAACCTTTGCTGGCTATGACGGGCTGTTTGAAGCATTCAAAGCGCAGCTGCATCACTTCGTGGACATCAAGGTGCGGGGCAACAACGTTATCGAGCGGCTGTACGCCGAGCAGATGCCGGCGCCCTTCCTGTCGCTGTTCGTGGAAGACTGCATTGCGCTCGGGCGCGACTACAACGACGGTGGGCCGCGGTACAACTCGACCTACATCCAGATCACGGCGCCGGGGAGCTGCACTGACAGCCTGACGGCGCTGAAAGCGCATGTCTTCGAGCAGAAGGACGTGACGATGGACGAGGTCCTGGCGGCTGTCGACGCCGACTTCGCAGACCATGAGAAGACGCGACTCCTGCTGTGGAACCGCTCGCCCAAGTACGGCAACGACGACCCGGCTGCCGACGACATCCTGGCGCAGTTGTTCGATGTCGTCTTCGAAGCGATCGACGGCCGCCCCAACACCAAGGGCGGGACATATCATGTGAACTACCTGTCGACAACGGTTCATGTGTACTTCGGTTCGGTGACCGGCGCGATGCCGGACGGCCGCCGGGCGTGGCAGCCCCTTTCGGATGGCATATCTCCCGTTCAGGGAGCTGACAGGAAAGGCCCGACCGCTGTCATCCAGTCGGCGGCTCGCATGGACCACGTGCGCACCGGTGGCACCCTCCTCAACCAGAAGTTCTCGCCATCACTGGTAGAAGGAGAAGTCGGACTGGACGCGCTCGCACATCTGGTCCGCTCCTACTTCACGCTGGGCGGGCATCACATCCAGTTCAACGTCGTCACGGCGGCAACTCTGCGTGCGGCCCAGGCCGAGCCCGAGAAGTACCGCGACCTCATCGTGCGCGTCGCCGGCTACAGCGACTACTTCTGCGACCTGACGTCCGGTCTGCAGGAGGAGATCATCGCGCGCACGGAGCAGCAGACGTTCTAGCGAAGTCCATGCACTACAAGGACGCAAAGAGCATCCTGTCGCCGAAAAACGGCATGAACGTGTACCGTGGTTGTTCGCACGGGTGCATCTACTGCGACTCTCGCAGCAGGTGCTACCAGATGGAGCACGCGTTCGAGGACGTGGAGGTCAAGCGCAACGCGCCGGAGCTCCTGGAAGCTGCCCTCCGCCGCAAACGACATCGCTGCATGATCGCCACCGGCTCCATGAGCGACCCGTACCTGCCCATCGAGGAGCAGGAACGGTTGACCCGGCGGTGCCTCGAGGTCGTCGATCGGCATGGCTTCGGTTTCACAGCCCAGACCAAGTCCGACCGGGTGCTCCGAGACCTGGACCTGCTGAAGAGCATCAACAGGAAGGCCAGGTGCGTCGTGCAGATGACGCTGACCACGTATGACGAGGGACTGTGCCGCATCCTCGAGCCCAACGTCTGCACGACCCGCCGGCGTTTCGAAGTGCTGAAGACCCTTCGGGAGGATGGCATCCCCACGGTCGTGTGGCTGTGTCCCATCCTCCCGTTCATCAATGACACGGAGCAGAACCTGCGCGGGATCCTCAGCTACTGCTTCGAGGCCGGCGTCCATGGCATCATCTGCTTCGGCATGGGCGTGACGTTGCGCGAGGGCGACCGGGAGTACTTCTACGCGAAGCTGGACGAGCACTTCCCCGGCATGAAGGAACGGTATGTCCGTGCCTTTGGAAACAGCTATGAGTGCAGCAGTCCCCAGAACGCCGCTCTGATGACGGTCCTCCATGACGAGTGCAGCGCCCGAGGCGTCCTGTGCGAGCCGCGAGAGGTATTCGCCTA
>CAYRQW010000167.1:0-2405 GCA_964426505.1 uncultured Caldisericota bacterium | reverse complement strand
CTTCTCGACAGCGTTCTGGATGCCTGCCTGGAACTCGGGGCAGAACCCGCTGGTCCCGGGGAGTTCACGTTCCGGGCGCTGCTGGCAGGAAAACTGTCGCTCCTGCAGGCCGAGGCCGTACGCGACCTCGTGGACGCAGGGTCCGCCGAGGAACTGTCTCTGGCCAGGAAGTCGCTGTTCACCGACGCGTCTCAGCCCTTCCTGAGCGTCCTGAGTCTGATCACGAAATCCCTTGCATCTCTGGAGGGGCCGGCCGACTTTCCTGATCAGTTCACAGAGGAGGACGAGGCGGGTGCTCTGCGAGCAGCCAGGAACCTGGCAGGAGAGGCACACGCGGAGATCGAGAAGCTCCTCGCGGACGCGCAGGCTACGATGCGGCTGCGCCACGGGATCACCGTGGTAATAGCTGGTGCGCCCAACGTGGGCAAGTCCTCGCTGATGAATGCCCTCCTCAAGTATCCGAGGGTCATCGTTTCAGACATCCCTGGAACCACTCGTGACTCAGTGAAGGAGGAGATCCTTCTGGGACGACACCGCGTTACGCTGGTCGACACGGCTGGCATCAGCGCGACCCAGGCTGGAGTCATCGATCGTCTGGCGGGTGAGCAGACGGCTCAGTCCCTGGAACGCGCTGACATCGTCCTGATCGTCCTCGATGCAGAGACCGGACTCCAGCCACATGAGCGGGACCTCCTCAGAAGCATTGGCTCGCTTCCACATATCGTGGCTGTGAACAAGGTCGACACCGGACCCGTTCCGGTGGGTCTCGCAGCAGAAGTCGGGGAGCCAGTGCTCGGAATATCAGCCACAGAAGGAACCGAGCTGGGAGAGCTTACCCGCCGCCTTGGAGACATGGTAGAGGCAGCCGCCGGACCAGTCACGGTCAGACAGATGGTGACACAGCGCCAGGCTGCCGAACTCACGATTGCCGACGGCGCACTGAATGACTTCGCGAACGCAGCCGCGACTGCTCCGTCAGATGTCCTCGCCTGCCTCGTCGGGGAAGCCCGTGAAGCCATGTTGAGGTTGCTGGGAGAACACATCTCCTCCGACGAGGTTCTGGCAACCGTCTTCAGCACCTTCTGCATCGGGAAATAGCCGTGGATGAAGCAGCTCGCGGACTGCACCGTCCGTGGGCTGCTTCAATGGCTTGCGTAAGCTGTCAGGGCCGGACCGAGCGCGACCAGTCGAACGCAAAGACCGCCTGTGCTTTGGCGATCAGAGCGGGATCGGTGACGACGATGCCCACTTCACGCTGCCGTATCAGCGGGTTGCCCTCGGTAAGTGGCGGGTCCGAGTAGTTCTGCGAGCCGACAAACATCTGTGTTCCATCAACAATCATCATCTTGACGTGGTAGTACGGCGTCATCGAGACGCGTACGACGTCTCCCCCGATGAACACCCCTGCATCTGAGGCCGCGGTCCTCGAATCGGCATAGGTCCCGTCAGTGATGGCCTGCACCTTGACACCGCGGACAGCTGCGGCCGCCAGCGCCTGGTTCACCATATCGCTCTTCAGGTACTGGGTCGCGATGACGATCGTCGTCCGCGCTCCGTCGATCAAGGCTTTGATGCGGGAGCCGGCGTTGAGCGGTGATATGATAAGGCGGTCGCTCGTCAGCTGATCAAGTGTGACCGGCTTCCTCCGCCAGTCCGACCAGAAGATGGTGGTCAGGTCGTTCACGACCTTCGCGTCCGTCGTAATGACGGCAAACGCGCGGTTCTTCTTGCCGTCTGCGTAGGTGAAGTTGTTGCCGGAGATGTACGCCGTTGTCCCGTCGACGACAAAGTACTTTGCATGCGTGATCCGATAGGAGGGGTTGGTACTGCGTACTGTCACGCCCGCTCTCACCAGGTCGGCGACGATCCCCTTCGAATCCGTGAGCGCCAGTCGTTCACCCGGATCGATCATGACCTTCACTGCCACGCCTCTTGCCGCTGCATCTGCAAGCTCGTCCTCGACGCGCGGATCACTGAAGTCATAGATCGTGAACAGGATCGACGTTGCCGCCGACTCGATGAGTCTGCACGCGTCCATGTGTGCCTCGTCGGGGAATGTCACGATGCGGTCGACCAGGTCTGCCCGGGCAATACGGCTGCCAGATCCTGTCATGAAAACCGCAAGGAGCACGAACACCAGACTGACAGAGATGATCCTCTTCATTCAGAACCCTCCTGTTGCCGGTACGTCAGTGTCACGGTTCGCGTCGCCGCATCCCAGCCCACTTCGCTGCCAAGGCTCTCACCCACGAACCGAAACGGCAGGTAGGTGCGACTGGCCTGGATCATCGGTGTAACGCTCTCGTTCGCGGCATCGATCTGCACGGTCCTGCCGTCGACCAGGGCGCCGGCCCTTCCGATCCACAGAGAGAGGGTGTGTGTTCCCAGCGTGATGTCGACTCGGC
>CAYRQW010000166.1:0-2443 GCA_964426505.1 uncultured Caldisericota bacterium | reverse complement strand
CTATGGAAACACCGCCGTACTTGCCCGTGCCTACGTGTACATCAAGATGATGGGCAGTGACGGCCTTCTGGCGGCAAGCCGGGCGGCAGTCATCAATGCGAATTATGTCAAAGCTCTCCTGAGCCCCTGTTTCCCTCCTGCCTACGACAGGCCCGTGATGCACGAGACTGTTCTGAGTGCCAAAGGCTACGACAAGTATGGCGTGACCCTGCTCGATATCGCCAAACGTCTCATGGACTACGGGTTTCATCCCCCGACGATCTACTTTCCTCACTTTCCGCCATATGCCGAAGAGGTGTTGATGGTCGAGCCGACCGAGAGTGAGAGCAAGGAGACGATGGATTCGTTCTGCGACGCGCTCATCAAGATCAGCCAGGAAGCGAAAGAGAATCCAGGCCTCCTGTTGTCTGCTCCGCACGATACGGTTGTCACTCGTGTCGACGAGACGTATGCAGCCCGACACCTTATCACGAGTCACCGTGACAAGAAGGGAAGTTGACTGAGTGCTGAACCTACGTGAAACCATAGATCGACAGGTCAGGTATGCTCTCATGGACCTCCTCTCTGCGGAGGAGGTCCCACTTGCTGTTTGCTCGCTGTCTCGCCCCGGCTTCCTTGACTATACGCTTTCGCTTCCAATGAAGCTGGCAAGGACGCGACACAAGCCCCCGGTCGCCATTGCGGAGGAGCTTCAGCCTTCCGTCGCCGGCATGGCGTGCGTGGGACGCGTGGAGGCAGTCGCTCCCGGCTACATCAATATCCAGCTGTCGGATTCATTCGTGGCAGGCCAGCTTACCAGCGTGCTCAGCGGCAACCCCGCTGTGCTGCTCCAGAAAGAAGAAAACGGCCAGAAGATCGAGGTGGAGTTCGTCAGTGCCAACCCGACCGGTCCGCTGCACGTGGGCAACGGACGCGGAGCGGCCCTTGGCTCGGTTCTTGCCACGCTTCTGGAGACTCAGGGATATGATGTAGACCGCGAGTACTACGTCAACGACTACGGGTCGAAAATGAAGCTCTTCACGGAGTCGATCGCTCACTACCTCCTTCCGATGATGGGACTGGAGCATCCAATGCCCGTCGAGGGGTACCGAGGGGCATATGTCCCGGATCTTGCCCGGACGATCTATGAGCAAAGAGGGGCCGTGTTGCGCTCTATGACTTCAGAGCAATGTTTTGGCGCCATAGAGAAGGAGGGAACGGATCTTGTGCTGGCATCGATTCGCCAGGCACTCGAGGAAATGGGTGTTTCGTTCGACACCTGGTTCTCGGAGCGCTACCTGGTCGAGAACGGATGGAATGACCGTGTTCTTCAGCAGTTCAGGGATCGAGGTGTCGTCTATGAGAAGGATGACGCCGTCTGGCTTCGTTCGACCGATTTTGGCGACGACAAGGATCGGGTCCTCGTGCGACGTGATGGAGAGCCCACCTATACACTCACCGACGCAGCCTACCACTTCAACAAGTTCCAGCGCGGATACGTCAAGAGCATTGACGTATTTGGTGCGGACCACATAGGGCACATCGCCCCTATGCAAGCTCTTATGAAGAGTCTCGGACTTCCTGATGGCTTCCTGGAGATCATCATCTATCAGATCGTGCACTTCCTGCGCGCAGGACAGCGAGTGGTTCTCTCCAAGCAAACGGGCGAGATCATCGAACTGGCCGACCTGGTGCGTGAGGTGGGCAGGGATCAGGCGCGCGTCTTCTTCCTGCTTTCGTCAGCTGACTCTGAGCTGGAGTTTGATCTTGAAGTTGCCAAGGAGAATTCCCTCGACAACCCGGCATACTACCTCAAGTATACACATGCCAGACTGTGTAGCGTGGAACGTCAGGCGCAGGGCGTCGGAGCCGTCGTCCCCATGGAGGCAACCCCAGCCGACGTGTCGCGCCTGTCGACACCCGAGGACCGCGAATTGCTGAAGTGCCTGCTGAAAGCGCAAGATGAAGTCGACGATGCTGCAAAGTCGCGGCAGCCTCATCGAATCCTGTATCTTGCGAGCGAACTTGCCAAAGCGGTCAATGCATTCTATCAGAAAGAAAAGGTCATCCAGGAAGATGCAGGTCTGGCTCGTGCCCGGATGGTTCTCGTACTGGTCTCACAGCGTCTCCTGCGGGCGTATGCCCACGTTCTTGGCGTCACTCTCCCCGAATCAATGTAAATGGGTTCGCCGCATCTGTGCGGTGAGCACGAAGTGAGGTATACATGAAAGACATCCGTAGACTTCGGCTTGAAGCGTTCATACGACGCAGCGTGGAGGGTCAGCTTGTCATGATGGACGACCCTGACCTGCGACTCCTGACCGTGACGCACATTGAGCTCTCAAACGATACGCGGCTGGCGAAGGTCTTCGTTTCGAGCCTGTCGAACGATGAGAGTCATCAGAAGGCCCTCATGGCAGCATTGTCGAGAGCATCGGGTAAGTTCCAGCAGAGGCTGGCCGCC
>CAYRQW010000165.1:0-2455 GCA_964426505.1 uncultured Caldisericota bacterium | reverse complement strand
GCATCAACGAGAGACAACCAAGAGAGGCGGGCACGAAGGCCTTTGAGGTGACTTTCGATGTGAAGTTCAAACGCGGCACGGGCGGAGGAAACATGACGGACGGGATGACGACATGGGACTACCTCTTGAAACAGGAAACCCCAAGCTCGCCATGGCTCATCTATGACTGGGGTCTACCACTCATATAGGATACCAGAGATCCACTCGCAAGAAGCCCCTGCAGCAGTCTGCAGGGGCTTCTCTTTGCCGGACAACTTCATGAGAACATGTACAGACCGCATTACGACAGCGCGAACGGCATGTCTGGAAATTGAACCCTGTTTTCGGTAATTGACCCCCGATTTCCGCAATTGAACCATGTTTCTTGGAATTGAATCAGAATGGTGATGATGCCAGTCGATGACTGACGTTTCTGCTATTTCGATCTGTTGACTTCCTTCGAGACTATTGAGCTATCCGACCAGAAACACCGAAGTGAAAAGTACTATCATTTCGAAACCCTACGCAGTGATGCTGGTTGCAGGGCTCGAAATGTGAGTACTTTAATCCTTGAGTCCACCGGTGCAAGAGACCATACCTGGGCAAGCCGTTCGGAAGCTATTCTGCAGAAGGACAGGAAACTGAAGCGAATGCAGCGCAAAGACCTGATGCACGCCCCGGTTAGTCTCGGTGGCCGGTGCTGTGATCGGGTAGCGATATCGACCAACCGTTGCATGGTCGGCTCGCTGGGAAGTGCTCCCCAAATGTGAGGGGAACCGGGACTCCAGGATGCTCAAAGCAGAGAAGTGTCTTCTGCTGGAGCAAAACAGGGAGGTAGTCTCTGAGCAGACCTCTGGACATTCCTCGAGTCGATGGGCCCGACCAGCTCCAGAGTGAGAGTGCCGACCGTCCATGATTGCCTGTTCAGCTTCTCGCACAGGATCTGTGCGCGTCGACTCCAACAGAACACCCGGCCACGTCGACGTAAGAAAAGGCACGTTGCCACTTCTGACCCCATAGGAAACGATTGAGGTCTCAGGGCACGCAATGTCAGTACTTCAATGTCTCAGTCCATCGACACTGACTCTCTTGCTGCGCCTTGAGCGTGAAGACGGTGACCTCGGGAGGACAGAAGAGCCGGACTGCCAGGACACTCATGCCGAGTCCCTGGCTCACGTAGAGAGGGACACCGTTGACCTCGTACAGTCCGCGCACGAACGGAGAACCCTCCAGGACAGCGGTCAGGCGGTCACCCCACACAGGAAGCCTCACCTGGCCTCCATGCGTGTGACCGGTCAGTACCAGTGAGGCGTGCCCCGATGCCACAATGCTGGTCACGTCGTCTGGACAGTGTTCCAGCACGATCGCCTGCTCACCAGCTGCAAGACCGGAGAACCCCTCTCCGACGTCCATGTGATGGCTATATGAATCGTCCAGCCCCACAATAGTGAGGCCGGTCCCGCCAGAGCCACGGATGAGTCGCATCGACTCGTTCTCCAGGACAACGAAGCCTGCTTGCCGGAGCTGGTCCAGGAAGGCCCCCATGGCCTGGCCATCATCGAAGCGCCAGTGCTCATGATTCCCGGGGTCGTAGATGACCGGGACGCCCGCCGCCTGGCAGAGCTGCTTCGCCCACGTCATTACTGTGGGAACGCTGGAGCGCTCGTCGGCGACGTCTCCCGTGACAATAACGAGATCAGGATGTTCCGTATGGACTGTATCGATGGCACGCCACGAGGCCGGGGATGGGTAGCCCAGATGGGGGTCGCTCAGCTGAATGACAGTCCCTCCGTCCCACTCGCCGGGCAACCCGGCAATCGCTACGTCGATACGGCGTACAAGAAGCATGCGCGGCTCGACGACCACAGCGTCCAGCAAGAGTGCAGCAACCAGGGACAGCACCCAGAACAGGCGCCTGTGTCTGTGGGTCGTCACCGAGGGGGCGATTCGTCCAGCCTGCATGACGTGAGCGTGATCAACGTCAACTCTGGTCGGCACATGAACCGCACGGGAAGATGGCTCGTGCCCATCCCGACGTTGACGTAGAAGAACGTGTCTCCCAGCCTGAACAACCCTTTGGCGAAGCGCGTTCCATACCGTGAAGGGACCCGCAAAGCACCGATGAACGGAAGGCGGACCTGGCCTCCATGGGTGTGCCCCGCAAGGACCAGACGTGCAGCCGGGCGCTGCGCCAGTTCCTCGAATGCCTCGGGAGCATGGGTCAACACGAGCGCGAATGCGCTGTCGGGAACTCCCTTGAAGCTGGCATCCAGGTCAGCATGCCCGAAGTACGGGTCGTCCGTGCCGACAAGCCACATGCGGTCGCCGTGTCGATGAAGAACGACATTCTGATTTGCCAGGACGCGAATGCCGGCCTCCGACTGGACACGCTTGTGCCAAGCCGCAATGCTCTGCCTGGTCGGAAAGGTCCGGTGGTCCCAGTTCCCAGGCACGACGACCACCGGACCTTTCCGAC
>CAYRQW010000164.1:0-2459 GCA_964426505.1 uncultured Caldisericota bacterium | reverse complement strand
CTTCAACACCATATCCGATATCCACGAACGCACCGAACTCGGCGATTCCGTTGACAGTGCCTTCGTAGATGTCTCCGGGCTGAATCTTCGTGAAGAACTCCTTCTTCTGCTTCTGGCGGATAACCTGCATCGCTGCACGATGAGACGCGATGATCCGGCGCAGCTTCTTGTCGAATTCGGTGACTTTGACAGGAATATCCTGGCCAACGAGTGATGGCAGATTGTTGCGGTAGTCACTGGCAACCTGTGATTGAGGCAGGAAGCAGGGGACACCGATGTCAACCAGCAGTCCGCCCTTGATTGCCTTGGTGACCTTGGCCGTAACAATCGTCTGTTCGTCAAAGTACTTCTCGACGTCTGTCCAGACTTCTTCCTGATCAGCCTTCAGCTTGGAAAGGACTGCCGTGCCCTGTTCATCCTCTTCCTTGACAACGGCCACTTTCATCGTTTCGCCGACGTGCGCGATTTCGCCAACAGCCACATCGGTGAGCGTAGTCAAGCGGTTGAGTGGAATGTAGTAGTCGCCCTTGCCGCCAGCATTGACCATGACGCCGTCACGCTCGAGTTTGACGACAGAAACGTCAATGACGTCCCCGCGCCGCAACAGACGCGGCGCATATCCGGCCTTGGGAGACAGGTCCGCAACAAGCGCTGCCTCGAGCTCCGACGAGTTGCTCTCGTCAGGTTCGGCCTTGACCTCTTCGGTCGCGGCTTCAGATTCCTCTGGTGCAGCCTCTTCTACTGGAGTCTTTTCCTCTGCCACGTCGATAGCCGGAACAACCGGCTGTTCGATCGCTGCAAGCAGGTTCTTCACTTCAAAGAGTCCATCCGTTTCACCTGTGCTGTCTGTTCCAACGTGTTTGTCCATGTCCACCATGTTGACCCCTCTACATTAAGGATGAATGTAAATCAGTCTCTGAGTATAGAGCCAAAACGAAAGCTTGTCAAACCCCCGAAAACCGCGTCATTACCTGCTGATGCTGGATTTGTCAGTGAGCGCTGTCATGCCGGCAAACCAGGCAGTCCTCACAACCTTGACAGTGCCTTTCAACACCCGGCCCCCACTTCTCAATACACCCACTTGACCGGGCACCCTCCACCCGTAATCAAGCAAGAGGCAGGTTGGTTGAAGATGACCAACCTGCCTGACATCTATTCAGGAGAAACAAGGCACAAATCGGCAAGGAGCTTGATCGAAAGGCTACTTCCCCTGCACGTCATGCCCAGTGGTCTCGGTCCTCTCCACACGGATTCCTGTATGCGGCGTCATCAATCTCAGAACGCCCCAGGCGATCAGGCCAATAACTACCATCACGATGAGGGTTGCAGGCTCGAAGACCGCCGTGGTCTCCGCACCGGTGGCGGTGCCCCGAGAGAAAATGCCTTCAAAGATGCCCACAAGAAACTGCGTGACGCCATAGATGCCACGCACAAAACCATTGCTCGGGTTTGCTCCCAGTCCTTTGAAGATCAGGCGAAAGGCGAGAACAACTTCGACTACGGCGAAGATCACGCCAACAATTCGTTTTGAGGTATTGCTTTCAGCTTTGGTGTCTCGTGTTTCCGTTTGCTGGGTCATTTGATCCATCGCATCACCTCCTTATGATTAGAGTGTCTTCCTGCCTCTAAGCAGATTCACGGCAACGGCAATAACCGCGAGTACCAGAAGAATGTGGATCAGTCCACCTAGAGTATACGAACTGACCATACCAAGAATCCAGAGAACTACGAGAATAACGGCGATCGTCCATAGCATGATGTGTAACTTCTCCTTTGAAGACGCTGTGCACAGAAAGACCTGCACGCTGGATACTCTGGTGGTAACAACTTAGTTTATTATACCACCAAATCGCAGAACTGCGCTCTCATTGCGTGAAGCTGTGTTCACAGAGACTCCGCACGCATGAGAACTCAGGTCTGAACGTCCGTCCTTTTCTCGAGTGCCTGGGTCAGCGTGAAGACGTCAGCAAACTCCAGGTCGCTTCCCTTGGGAATGCCTGTGGCAATGCGGGTAACGCGAACCGTCGATGCAGCAAGCAGTTTTGCGATGTACATCGCAGTGATGTCACCGTTGAAATTGGGATTTGTCGCAACAATGACCTCACGCACGTCGTCCGAGCGTATTCGTTCGACAAGGCGGTCCAACTGCAATTCTCCAGGTCCCACACGAGCTATCGGGTCGATCCGTCCATGCAACACATGGTACAGGCCCCGGTATGCCCCTGTTTTCTCGATTGCAGAAAGGTCGCGTATCTCCTCGACAATGCACAGCAGCTTCGCGTCTCGTGACGAATCCTGACAGACTTCACACAGGTCGCCCTGCGCAAAATTGCCGCACCGTCTGCAGAAGGTGATCTCCCGTTTCGCAGCCACCAGCGATTCCGCAAGGGCACGTACGTCCTCCTCAGGCTGGTCAAGCAGATAGAACACAAGCCTGTCGGCAGCCTTCGGTCCTATGC
>CAYRQW010000163.1:0-2460 GCA_964426505.1 uncultured Caldisericota bacterium | reverse complement strand
GACCATAGAAGAGAGGAGCTTCGTGGAATGATTTTCCGACCCCTGACTCCCAGCCAAATGCTTCAGCCACGGAGTAGGCCGTCGAGAGAGGAAGGACACCGGCAGCCATGATCGAGGCGTTGATCAACCCGACAGCAAAGAGAACCGACGCGTATTTTCCGGCGAGTGGCGCCAGCGCGCCGGCCGCTTCCGCTGCAGTATTGACCCGAACGCCCGCAACAAACAGCGTACTTGCACATGCGACGACGATGAAAAAGGACACGAAGTTGGTGAGAAAACTGCCGATGTATGTATCCAGTGCTTCGTACCTGTAGTTTCTCAGGTCGATCGCCTTCTCGGCGACCGAAGACTGCTGGTAGAACTGCATCCAGGGAGCAATCGTGGTCCCGATCATGGCGATGAACAGCGAGATGAACTCGGGGTCCATCTGGAAACTGGGAACTACAGCGGACCGGGCGACGACTCCCCAATCGGGACGAGCCATGAATGCGCTGATGACATAGGTAAGGTACAAGACACAGAAGACAAGCAGGACCTTTTCGACGGCGCGATATGACCCCTTGACGACCAGCAGCCACACAGAAAAGGCAACTCCAGGAATGGCGATAAGGCGGTTCAGGCCCAGTATCGAGCTGGCTCCCGCTACGCCGGCAAATTCACCCATCGTGTTGGCCAGATTGGTGAACACAAGCAGCACCATGACGACCATGGTCAGACGAATGCCGAAGCGTTCACGGATCAGGTCCGCCAGCCCCTTGCCCGTGACAACTCCCATACGAGCGCACATTTCCTGGATCATGGCCAGTGTGAACGTGATCAGCAGGAGCATCCACAACATGGAGTACCCGAACCTGGCCCCGATGACGCTGTAGGTGGTGATACCCCCTGCATCGTTGTCGACGTTGCCCGTGATGATGCCGGGGCCAAGGACAGCGAGCATGATCGGAAGCGTCAGCGCAAAACGCCGAAACCTGCCCCTGATGTGTTCCCAGATCCGGGCCATTCGTCAGATCAGTCCATCGCCTGATCGAGGACGTCATCGACCGTAACGATACCCTGAAGGATACCTTCATGGTCAACAACCGGGAGAGCCAGGTAGTTGTACTTGTCGATGATCTCGCCCACTTTGCCCTTGGGGTCGTCTACGAACACCGAGACGGTGCGTTTCTGCATGATGTCGGCCACGACCGTGCCGGGCTGCGCGACGATCAGTGCCCGCAGAGACAGTATCCCCGCCAGATGCCCGTCATCATCGGTCACGTACAGGTAGTAGATGGTTTCGGTGTCTGGAGCCTCTCGACGCAGAAGCCCGATCACCTGCTCGGCCGACATCTCCTGTCTGATCTCCAGATAGTCGTTGGTCATAAGGCCACCGGCAGTATCCTCGTCATAGGCCAGCAGTTCGCGGACGTCCTCGCGTTCCTCCGGCCCCATTTCCTGAAGCATCGCCTCCTGTGTTTCAGCCCGTGTGTCCTGCAGGATGTCCGCGGCATCATCCGGGTCCATCTCCTCGAGAATATCGGCTGCACGGGCCACGCCAAGTCGTTCCAGGATCGTGACCTTGACTTTGTCATCCTCCAGTTCGGCCAGTGTGTCGGCCGCCTGTTCATCATTCAGCGCCTTGAACAGCGCGTCGCGCTCATTGAAATCCAGGTCGTCCACGATATCGGCCAAGTCCGAAGGATGCAGTTTCGAGAGTTCTTTCCAGGTCGCCCGCACCTGCACGCTGCGAACATCACGCCCGAGGGGCTCCACGAAGCTCCATGGGATCGAGTTCTCGGCGATCTTGTGATGGCGCCTTCTCTCAATGAGGTGAATGAGCCGTGCGAACCCGGCCCTGCGCATGAAGCTTCGGAACCCGGCATCAGCCGCTATGACGCGCAGCTGCCCATGGCTTTCGGCCAACTCGATGTCGTTCACGCGCACAACTTTGGCGCCATGGATGTCGACAATCTGTTTATCGAGGACATGGTTGAGCAGCAACATTGACGTGTCCTCCAGCTTGAAGTTCGGCTGAAGTTCTGCGTCCGCGAGTTTGAGGGTGCACTCTGTGATGCCCAGGCCGCGCACGTTGTGCCAGGCGACGCGCGTCAAACCACGCCGTGTCGTTACCAGAACAGCCATGACGGCCGGGAACTTCTCGCCGGTCGCCACTTCGAGGTCAGCTATCGATCCGACGACCGCCTGCTTCCGATCCAGAACGCGCATACCAAGAATGTTGCTGAGGTAGAACATTCGCGCCTCCTGGGGCGAGAGAATAGAACGGCGCCTGTATGCTATGCGTGTTGGCTGGTGGTGTCAAGCATGCGCGCGGAGAGGCCGGAATCAAGCTTGCGAATGGACTGCAGATGGTTCACGGACGGTCGTCGATCTCACCTCCGGAAACGGATGAGATATGCTCTCCGCTGAGGAGCAGAGTCTCGGGCACAGGCAAGTGCTCGATGACATTTTTGCGCCAGT
>CAYRQW010000162.1:0-2505 GCA_964426505.1 uncultured Caldisericota bacterium | reverse complement strand
GTTCAAGAGCGTGCATGTCCATGTTAGAACCTCAGTTCGTCGCGAGTACGGTACACGCTCACGACAATGGAAGCGGCCGCGACCTGCGTCAGCAGGGACGATCCGCCATAGCTGATAAACGGCAGTGGGATGCCGGTGACGGGCGAGAGCCCGATAGTCATACCCATGTTGACGGCAGCTTGCAGAAACCACATGGCCCCTATGCCTATGACGACGTAGCGGCCAAAGTCGTCGGTCAGTGATCGAAAGACAAGGAACGTTGACCAGAGAAGCATGATGAACAGGAGAACCAGCAGCGCACTGCCGGCAAACCCAAAAAGCTCTCCGACGAGAGAGAAGACGAAATCGGCATACTGCACCGGCACAAACGAGAGAGGGGCCTGAGTACTTCCCTCGATGCCACGTCCCCAGATGCCGCCGGACCCCGTGGCCACGATGGACTGGATGACGTTGTAGCCGTCACCGAGCGGGTCTGCCTGTGGATTCAGGAAGGTCTCGATCCGAGTGCGCTGGTATGGCCTGAGACTGAGCCACACGCCACCTGCCGCAAGTACCAGGACCAGCCCGAGTACCAGAAGCTGACGGCCGGTAAGCCGAAAGTGAACGAGCATGATGACGGAGGTTCCAAGCAGAAGGCTTGCAGTTCCCAGGTCCGGTTCCTTCTTGACCAGGAGAACCGACGGTATCACGGCGGCCATGACCAGAAGGATCTTCAGGCCGACGTTGAGCTTCTTCTCGGGGAGTGTCAGGATGAACGCAACGGCAAGGATAATGACCACTTTCTGTATCTCGCTGGGCTGAAGGCCAAATGATCCTACGATCGGTATCCAGCGTCGCGACCCGTACATGCCGCGCCCAATGAACAGTACCGCCACCAGCAGCCCTGTCTGGATGACGTAGACGGGAATCGTGAGATACCGGAAGACGCGGTAGTTCACAAACTGCAGCATGATTGCAATGACCATGCTGAGGGCCAGCCACAGGAGTGTCTTCTGAAAATAGGAGTAGAAACTCCCAAAGTGTCCGAGCGTGTACCTCTCGGCAAGGCTCGCGGTATAGAACGTCGCAAGGCCGAACCCGATGATGAGGAAGACGCTTATGATGAAGACGATTGGCAGGCGGTGGGACTTCACAGTGCTTCTCTACTCCAGGAAGCGCGTCTCGACGTTCAGCCGGCCCTGGACAGCGTTCACAACGTAGTAGTGCCCGCGCATGCCGGCAGGAGCCAGGTGCAGGACGGCGCTCGCGCTTCCGACGGCAAGTGAAGCGCCGCCTGCGACCTCGAGGCAAGTAATGACGGCATCCTGGTTCTCACGGGTCCCGGCGGTCACAGTGCCTCTGATGGCCCCGAACACGAAACAGGAACGCATCGTCTCAATGCGCGATCCCTCGGCGACTGATCCAATCACCACGACATCCTTGGTAGTCTGGATGACCTCTCCCCTGACAAGGTCGCGAGCGATGATCAAGGCTGTTTCGGGCGGAGGGGCATCCTTCTTCGAACCCCGTATACGGTAGTTGGTGATGCCCAGGTTCTCTCCGACGATTTTCCGCAGGTCTTTCTCCAGCTTGGCCAGCGTTTTGAGGCCACATGCTCGGTTCTGAAGGTCGACTTGCAGCTTGAGTTGAGGAAGGATGCGATGCTGGGCATCGGCTTGCATGAGAAGTACATGCGCGGCTTCCTTCCACTTTGCCTTGGGGTTGACGAGAGCCAGGATTTCTGTCTGGTTTCCCTTGAACACGACGGTGTTCGTCGGACTAGTTGCTGCCATTTTTCCCTCCATACAGGTCAAAGTACTGCTGCAACATGCGGTGCACGAGTGGAGCCATACTGGTACTGCGGGTATAGGGCGAGTTCTCGAACATGAGGAGAACCGCTACCTTGGGGTTGTCCATAGGCGCGAATGCCACCAGCCACGTATGATACAGATTCAGCGTGCCGGTTTCGGCCGTGCCCGTCTTCGCACAGATCTCGATGTCGCCGACCTGTATGAGCGTCATTCCGCCGGTCTTGGAAACGAGATTGAGGCTCTTCTTCACCGTCGTCAGGGTAGCAGCGCTGACGCCCAGTGTCTCCTGAACGACCGGAGCCGTCTGCGTCTCAACTTTGGTGACGGGGTCGACCGAAGCCTTCAAAAAATGAGGTCGCCACAGGGTCCCGTTCATTGCGATGGTACTGAAAATGGAGATGTTGCGTATGGGCGTTTCCAGCATGTATCCCTGACCGATGCCCATGTTCATCGTATCTCCCTCGTACCATGATTCTTTGTACTTGTTGAGCTTCCATTGCGGCGTTGGGTAGAAACCGGTTGTCTCGCCGGGAATATCGATACCGGTGGGCTTGTCGATGCCGAATTTGTGTGCGTAGGTGCCCATCGATTCGATGCCGACCAGGCGGGCGACCGTGAAGAAGTAGGTGTCGCAGGAATCCGCGTAGGCCTTGTAGATGTCTTCGTTGCCATGACCGCTCGGCCAGATCCAGCACTTGAACAGACGTCCTCCAAC
>CAYRQW010000161.1:0-2533 GCA_964426505.1 uncultured Caldisericota bacterium | reverse complement strand
GATCTGGGAGTAGTCTGCTGAGACAAGGAACCAGCCGTCATGGCTGGGAATGAACGCCTGTCTGATCTCTCGCCCAACCTCGGTTCTGGCAGGGATGTTCTGCAGGTTGGGTTCGATGCAGCTGATGCGTCCCGTTGACGTGCCGGTCTGAAGGAATGTGGGGTGAATCCTCCCGTCTGGTGTGACATATCGCACCAGCGAATCCGTATAGGTTCCTTTGATCTTGGTCAATTGGCGAAGCTCCAGGATGAGCGGAATGGCCGGATGCTCGTTCTGGATTGCCTCCAGAGATTCGACATCGGTGCTCAGACCGGTCTTGGTTCTCTTGGTTGGTGCAAGTCCCAGCACATCGAAGAGAAGTACGCCCAGCTGTTTTGGAGACTGAAGGCTGTAATCGTGTGTGCCGACAAGGTCGTAGACCTGGCGTTCCAACTCGGCAATGCGAAGGCCAAGTTTTGCCCCGAACGTTCGCAGGTAAGCAGTATCTGTTCGTATGCCCGCCATCTCCATGTCTGCCAGGACGGCTGCGAACGGGATTTCCATGTCGTTCAGCGTATTTGTGAGATGTGACTCCTCAAGAGCCGCGTCGATGGGGTATGACACACGATAGATGAGGTCGGTCAATCCCGTGGCAGTAGAGGTGTCGCCGGTGAGTCCCCATGCATCGCCGATACGATCAAGGCCCCAGGCTTTCTGATCAGGGTCCAGCAGGTACTGGGCAAGCATGACATCGCGGACCGGGGCAGGGGCAGCCAGGCCGAACGGCGTGAGAGCGTGACAGAGTTTCTTGTAGTCGTAGACGTAGGTCATACGAACGCCATCTGTATGGAGGGCCGTCAGGGGCGAGCCGAACATGGCGTCGACGTGTGTTGACGAAGCATCGTCCTTCGTTCGGCAGGCCAACGTGAATCCTTGAGCCTCGGCATCAGGTACGATAGCCAACGCTATTCGGTCATCGAAGACCACATTCGGCGCTCGTGCAGGATCTGGAGCAACCATTGCGGGGTGAGTGCCCGAGTCGAAGAGGTCGTCGACATGTACAGGTGTTGATGCTACGGCGAGCGATGGCACGCCGAGGACTTTCGATGCACGCCGGCTCAGCGTCACAAAGGAGAGTGTCTGGAACAGCAGGGCACTCAGGCCGACGTCGGGGGGACTGCGGTCCAGGTCCGAGAGGGTCGTAGGTTCGTCCAGATCCATCTGGATCGTGACCAGCGAACGGTTGCGCAGTATGATATCCCGATTTTCGGCAAGTAGTGTCCGGTAGCGTTCGGGGCCGCCGTTCTCAAGCAGTGTCTCTACTGATCCGAACTCCTGAATCAGTTTCAGTGCGGTTTTTTCGCCGATACCTCGTACGCCGGGGATATTGTCGGACGTGTCTCCCTTGAGAGCCTTCACATCGATCAATTGATGGGCTGTCAGGCCGAACTCCTCCAGAATTGCAGCAGGAGTGTATTCCCTGATCTCTTTCACACCCTTGACCGTAATGCGTACTGACGTATTCTCGTCGGTCAATTGAAGCAGATCGTTGTCCCCGGAGTAGACGATGCAGGGTATTCCAGCCTCCCTGGCAGCTTTGCTGTAAATACCAATGAAATCGTCTGCTTCGAACCCGTCCTTCTCGCGTGTGACGATCCCCAGTGAACGGATGAGCTGTTTGAGGTTGACGAGTTGACTGACGAGTTCATCCGGCATGGTTTCCCGGTTGGCCTTGTAGTCCTCGAACAATTCGTGGCGATAGGTCGCTGCCTTGCGGTCAAAGAAAACGCCCATGTATTGTGGTTGAAGCTCCTCGATGATCGTGAGCAGCATCGTCGTGGTTCCAAGGATCGCTCCCGTCGGGACACCCGTCGCGGTGCTGAGGTGCGGCATCGCGAAAAACGCGCGGTACAGAATAGAACTCCCATCGATAAGCACTACTCGGTTCGTCATATGCTCATTGTATCAACGTCTTGGGTCGGGCGCAACCCAGCAGCGTGAGCTGCGCGTGAATACGGAGACGCAGCCGGTCTGTTTGAGAGAAAAGGTCAGTGCCGAGTCTTCGGTGAGAACCTGAACCGTTCCAGCAGAAGTGTCGTATGTGAATCCGGCGGAGCCTGCAACAAGAGACGTCGTGGTGGGCCCCGCCGTCCCGACAATAGCGGGAGTGATGAGCGTCAGTGATGGTCCAGTTCGGCTGGAGTTGCCTGCGCGGATGATCGTGTTGCTTCGCTGGGCTGAGACCATCTCTCCGGCTGCGAGGGAGACGATCGTTGATTGGAAGCGAGCGTCGAGTCCGGGAATCGGGGTCCGGACATATTGTGATGGGAGGTATACACGACTTGGAGCCAGCAGCCCGAACAACGAATCCAGCTGGTCCGGGAGATCCAAAGGGGACCCTGCCACTACGACAGCGTCGAGCGTGTTCACGCCAAGCGCGGCGAGTGCGCGAGCTGCTCGGTCGGCAGCCTTGCCATCGGTGTCGAACAGACAGAGCCACGTGCCGATGTTCCGACTGCGGACGAGGACGGCACTTCCCTGTTCGACGACCGGG
>CAYRQW010000160.1:1042-2539 GCA_964426505.1 uncultured Caldisericota bacterium | reverse complement strand
CATCTTCCGCCTCCTCTACGTTAACGGATCGCTTGTGTCGCGTCTCCTGGTTTCGGACTCCGTCGTGGAACCGCCCGTCAGTGACGCTCTGGCTATCGAAGAGTCCACCTATCGGGGTGGAGCAGCGAACGAGTTCTACATGGAAGCTACAGCCTATTCGCCCACAGTCCAGGAGACGGACGGCGATCCGTGGATGACTGCCTCCGGGATGAAATCTGGACAGGGCGTGGTGGCAGTTGACCCAAGGGTCATACCACTCGGCAGCAAGCTCTATGTGGAAGGTTATGGATATGCCATAGCCGGCGACACCGGCGGTGCCATCAAGGGCAACCGCATCGACGTCTTTTTTTACGCATCTGACGAGACCGTACAGTGGGGACGGCGCTGGGTCCGTGTGTTCGTTCTGAAGTGACGAGGAGAGAGACCACAGCATGAACACACTCACTCCAACGTCTCTTCGCGATTTGCTGAAACACACGGGAGTCGTTCTGTCCAAACGTTTCGGTCAGAACTTCCTGGTGGATGGCAACGTTCTTGCGTCGATGGCCTCACTTTTTCCTTCAGGTGAGAACCTGGTGTTCATCGAAGTAGGTGCCGGAGCGCTTGCCCTGACAGGGATTCTTGCTGAGCACGGCAAACGCGTGGTCGCCTATGAGATCGACGAGCGTCTTCGCAAGGTCCATGAGGTCCTTCTGGCCGACGACCCTCTCCAGAAGCGCATCGAACTGAAGTATGAGGATGCGCTGGAGGCAGACTGGTGTGCATTGAGGCACGAGGGCGAGGCCCTGGTTCTCATGGGGAATCTGCCATATCTTCGGTCTTCGGAGACAGTCCTGAAACTCATTCGAACCGATTGTATCGGGCAAGCGTGCCTGCTGTTTCAGCGCGAGTTCGCAACCCGGCTTGCCGCCCACTCCGGGAATGGCGACTACAGCTCGCTGTCCGTCGTAACCCAGACGTTCTTCGATATCAGGCGCCTGCTCGAGCTTTCGCCTGAAGTGTTCTTTCCGCGTCCAGAGGTCAGCTCGACTCTGCTGGAGTTCGTCAGGCGTCCAAGTGGATTGGAGGATGACGAGGTCGCTCCATTCATGCGATTTGTTCAGCAGTCATTCCTGCACAGGCGCAAGAAGCTGGCGGATTTGTTCCGACGACTTGGTGTTCCGCTCACGGGGGAGTTTGCGGCGACATCTCAGCTTCGGCCGGAGGTCCTTGCTCCCCCGGAGTTCATCGACCTGTTTCGGGCCGTCTCCCGGGTGACTCGGTCCTGACTGAAGGCGCGCAGAGCGCCTGCCATGTTGCCTTTTCCTTCATCGGGAGTAGAATTTTCCCGCAAACGAAGTCATCCTGTTCCAGGAGGCATGCGATTATGAAGATTCAGAGCGATGCACGTTATGCGAAGTCGGACGAGTGGGTACGCGTCGAGGGTGGCGTTGCAGTTGTTGGAGTCTCTGACTACGCCCAGGGCAAGCTCGGGGATGTTGTGTTTGTCGGCGACAT
>CAYRQW010000160.1:0-1032 GCA_964426505.1 uncultured Caldisericota bacterium | reverse complement strand
TCCGTCGAGTCGGTCAAGGCCGCCTCAGACATCTACTCTCCTGTATCAGGAAAGGTTCTTGAAGCCAACCATGAGGTGGTAGCGAAGCCCGAGCTCATCAACAGTGATGCGTTCGGTGCCGGTTGGCTGGCGAAGATCGAGCTTTCGAGTCCGGATGAGCTGAACGAACTGATGAGTGCAACTGACTATGCAGAGTACAGAAAGGAATAGGTTCTCGTTCATCCCAGCGACAGAAGACGAACAGCAGGCGATGTTGCAGAAGATCGGCCTGCAGTTTGACGACATAGTGAAGTGCTTCCTTGGCAACGCCTGCGTGGAAGGCGGTCTGCATCTGCCCGAAGGATTGACCGAGGATCAGATGGTTGAGGAGTGGGACAACATGATGTCCCGGAATTCTGGCCTCAGGAAGGCTTCACTGCTAGGTGCCGGCGCATACATGCACTTCATTCCTGCCGTCGTTCCGCACCTTGCCTCCCTTCCAGGATTCGTCACGGCATACACGCCCTATCAGCCCGAGATCAGCCAGGGAACACTGCAATCCCTGTTCGAATTCCAGTCGTTCATGGTGGAGCTCACCGATATGGAATTGGCCAACTGCTCGATGTACGATGGAGCCTCTTCTACAGCCGAAGCCATGCTGATGGCTCACCGCATCAAGAAGGCAGACCGCGTACTCATAGCTGCCACTGTGAATCCGATGTATGTGGACACGGTTCGGACCTATCTCGAACCACATGGCATTACTGTCGACGTTGTCAGGATGGATGACCGCGGTCAGGTATCCATGGAGGATCTGGAGTCTCAACTGTCTGTTTCAGCGTGCAGCGCAGTCCTTGTCCAGAGTCCAAACTACCTGGGAATCGTTGAAGACCTTGGTATGATTGGAAAGACCGTCCATGCGCACGATGTACTGTTTGTGGAGTCCTTCACGGAAGCGATGGCGCTGGGACTGCTGAAGTATGGCGTCGGCACAGGAGCAGACGTCGTCGTCGGTGAGGGGCAGTCGCTTGGTCTCTCAATGTCGTTTGGTGG
>CAYRQW010000159.1:0-2638 GCA_964426505.1 uncultured Caldisericota bacterium | reverse complement strand
ACATCCGATGTCCTGTTGAGATACGCTGACACGTTCTGATTCGGAAGATCGCCCGCTTCCATGAGGCCAACAACCCGTCGTTCAGCACGGCGAACGATTGCCCTGGCCATGTCGATGGCGGCCGCGCCCGTCGTCGCCCCCGGGATGATGAACCTGGTCGGCATCGCGACCTTGCCCTCGATCTCCTTGATGAACCCTTCCAGCCTTTTCACCATGTCCTCTGAGACGACCCATCCATGCTTGCCGAGTTCCTCATGACGCTCCGGCTCAGTAGCGAGCTCAGCCGCAACAACACCAAGGTCCTTCTGAATGTCGTCGATGACTTGCCTGGAATACTCCTGGCTGCAGAAGGACTTCGCAAGACCAAGCGTCGAGTTCAGCTCATCTACAGTACCGTATGCTTCAGGCTGGGGACTGGCCTTGGAGACGCGCCGCCCAAAAAGAAGAGCTGTCGTCCCCTTGTCCCCGGCACCAATCTTCGGTTTCATTGTGTTGCCTCCTGTTTCTTCTACGACAGGCGGGTTCACACAGTTGCCCCGCTACAGCCGCCTGTCGCTGAACTGTTGTCTGTTCCTGCCTATGTGAACGAGACAGGCGGGCGAGGAGAGACACGTGATACATTCTCCCCGGCCGATTCTTCGAAACGAATCTCCACGCGCCACTGCTTGATGAAATCAGCAGCCGATGGAGAGAAGTGTGTACCGACTGGAAAACACAGCACGATGCCTGCTTCCGGTCTGCGTATCTTGCTCCGTATTTCTGCTTCGGTGACAATTCGCATACGCCTTCTCCTCGCTGGGCCTGAGCCCACGGGAACCTGTGGGCGAACAGAGTTCGCCCACAGCATCGTTCACCTGTGCCTACAGCTTCAGTGCAACGCCGCTGACCTTCTGGTCCAGCATGCGCTTTGCCATGTCGACGATGGTTGCTGCTGCTTCCATCGGGTTGAGACCCAGCTTGTAGATATTCGATATGCAGTTCCTTTCGCCATCTGTATCGCTCATCTTGGCCTTGTAGGCCATGTAGGCACTCAGGCTCGTCTGCGTGACAAGTCCAGGGCGCTCCCCGATCAGCATGATGGCCACTTCAGGCTGCAAGACGCGGCACACGTCATTCAGCAAACGGACGCGGCCGTTGTCCACGTAGAACGGAGTGCCGAATGTCAATCCGGCAGTCTCGAACCCATGCTTCAAGGCCGGCAGAAGGTCAGGCAGGTTCTCCATGACGGCAGAGGACGACAGCCCTTCGCTCATGAACACCTGAATCTGTGCTCCCTTGGTGCAGTGGGCAAGAATGGCTGACTCCGCTTCCTTGGTAAGGATGCCGCCCTTCTCCGGATGTGCAAGGTACTCATGCTTGTCCGTGCAAATGGTCTCCACACGCAGCCCAACGCCATGCTCGGTAAGGAACTCATCCGAGATCCTGGTCCAGACGGCATCCTTCGCCGCAGCTTCATCCAGACGGAACGAAAGCCATGCTCCGACAGGCGGTCTGGATCCTACGCGACCGGTTGCGATACGCGAAGGAGTAGCTTCCATCATGGCTTCGAGTGCTTCGCGGTTGTAGGGGTTCTTGACGCCAAGTTCGCGATGTCCAAACTCTTTAAGTTCACCCATTGTGGCCTCCTGTGCCTACCAGAGGAAAATGTCGGACGGCTCGGCCGAGAAGATGGACGCGTCGCCAGCTCTGTCAGTGAGCTTGCCTTCTTTCAGCAAGCCCATCCGTTCCATCCAGCGCTCAAACTCAGGAGCCGGGTGCCGGTCGAAGATCTCGCGCATCGAGACGTCGTCGTGGTTGGTCGTGTCCTGATAGCTCAGCATGCAGTCGTCACCCATGGGAATACCCATGTAGTAGACAGCGCCGGCTGCTGCTGCCAGCAGGTTCGCCATTTCCTGACCGTTGTGGTTCATGTCGACGTGGTTGACGTAGCATGGAGCCATGCCCATCGGGAATCCATGCATCTTGCCGGCAAACAGGTCTTCAAGGGTGCCGTAGGCGATCTGGAATGTGTCCAGATGAGTCTCGGGTCCAATGAACCCTGTGACGTTGTTGACACAGAACGGCCGGAAGTGACGGCCGTACCCATAGGTCCGGGACTCCAGCGTCTGCTCGTCACAGCCGAAGTCAAGGCCGACGGACATCTCTGAGCCCTGCCCGGTCTCGAAGTACATGACATTGGGGCCGGCGCAGAAGGAATACTCACGAGCCAGGGCCCATGCCTCTTCCATCATGTTGAGATCGATGCCGAAACCCTTGTTGGCTGGTTCACACCCAGCGATGCTCTGGAAGAACAGGCCGATGTGTGCACCGCGCTTCGCAGCTTCCATCTGGCCGGTGATGTGTCCAAGAGCGGAGTTCTGGGTGGGGATCTGCCACTTCTCGATGAGACCATAGGTCATCTCGAGAATACGGACAAGCGTGTCGGGTGTCGGGTCGACCGGATTGATGCCGATTACCACGTCTCCGGCGCCATACGAAAGGCCGTCGAGAATCGAGGCACGGATGCCGTCGATGTCGTCGGTCGGATGGTTCGGCTGGTTGCGGTAGGACAGGGTCCCGGGCAGACCGATGGTCGTGTTGGCTGTCGTTACGTTGTAGATCTTCTTGGACGCCACAACGAGGTCCATCACGGACATGA
>CAYRQW010000158.1:0-2655 GCA_964426505.1 uncultured Caldisericota bacterium | reverse complement strand
GACCAGATCTGCGGCCATCTCCGTGTCACCAAGGTCGAACCCTGCCTGAATGCTGATACCGATGAGGTCCTTCTTGCCGTTGACGACGGCAGTGACGGTACCTCCACCCGAGGTGGCCGATATCCGGCGGTCGAGAAGTTCCTGATCAGCGCGTGCAGCATCCTCCTGCATCTTCTGGGCCTGCTTCATGAGATTGCTGACGTTGTACATGTGGCTCCTCCTATCTCATCAGGAGCCGAACAGCGACTCCGTTGCATCGAATGTCTTCTTGAGCAATTCCAGCTTGTCGTCCACAGGAGCTTCGGTCACGGTTTCCTGCCGCCCGGGTTCAGGGGATCCCTCCTCAGCCAGTCTGACCTGATCGACTGCATAGACCGAACGCGCTGCCGGAACGAGAACTTCGTCCCGCTTCTGCTCGAGCATGGTACGGAACAGCTTGGTCTTAGGGCCCAGAAGGATTCGCAGGACACCCTGGTCGGTCCCGACCTCCCGAACATCCAGCGCCTGAAGCATGACACCGATTGGCTTACTGGCCTCGGAGACAAGTGTCTTGAAGCGCGCCCACCGTTCTGCAGGCTCGCCCACGGAAGTGCGTGAAGACTCCGGAACTGCCTCGCTGGAACCGTCATGGGGAGTCTCGACAGCCTTCTGCACAGTATCCACCTGCCGTGCGGCAGGCACAGGAGAATCCTGAACACTCGTAAACTGCACTTCACGGGAGACTTCTTCATGTGGACGATCGATGCCTATGGGCAAGCCCAGAGCAATGGCGAGCAGAAAAGCCTGTACGAGAGGGTAGGGGTCCGAAAGAAAGGCAGACTGCTGCTGGATCTGCGCGAAGATGCCTGCAAGATACACGAGAGCTGCGTCTGGGAACACCTTGAGGCGGTCGGCTGTTGCTCCATCGAGACTCGAAGTCTTCATAGTCACTTTATCAAGTATGTATCTGCTGATAAGGGCAATCGTCCTCTCCAGAAGGTCGGCGGGCTCAATTCCACTTCGTTCCAACTGGTCGAGAACGCATGCGACTGCCTTCGCATCGCGAGAGAGCAGTGCCTCGACAAGCAAGGCAATATTCTCTTCAGTCGGCAGTCCCAGAAGGTCCAGTACGGTCGCACCCGATACCGATTCCATTCCAAATACCGAGAACTGGTCGACAAGACCTATGGCGCCTCTCATGGACCCGCTACTCAGGGCAACAATCTGGTGAAGAGCTTCGTCCGTTATGTTTGGAGCTTCTGCATTGCGAAGGCCCTGAAGATACTCAAACATCGCCGTCTCAGCGATCCGCTTGAAATCGAACCGCTGGCACCGCGACAAGATGGTCTCAGGCAGCTTCTGAGGTTCTGTCGTCGCAAGAATGAAAACGACATAGTCGGGCGGCTCCTCGAGTGTCTTCAGAAGCGCGTTGAATGCCTGAACGGTGAGCATGTGGGCTTCATCGATGATGAAGACCTTCTTGCGGCTGCGAGCGGGAACGAACCTCGTGGACTCCCGCAAGTCCCTGATCTCGTCGATACCTCTGTTGCTGGCCGCATCGATTTCAATCACGTCGATATCTGTGCCAGCCGTGATCGCTCTGCAATGCTCGCACTCCATGCACGGATGGCTGTTCTCCCCTCTGTCACAGTTCAGAGCTTTAGCCAGAATGCGGGCTACGGTCGTCTTGCCGGTGCCCTTGGGACCCGCAAACAAGTATGCGTGGGACGTCCTGCCGGTATCGACAGACCCTTTCAGGATGCGCACAACCGTCTCCTGGCCAATGACGCTGTCAAACGTCGTTGGGCGGTACTTGCGGTATAGTGAGACATATCGCTCAGTTGAGTCCATGGTGTCTGTAGTATATTGCCCACACACGTCATTGCAAGCAAATGTCAGAGTATCACGTCTTGAGACGGGGGAAGCCCAGCCTATACTGTCCGGATGAAGAGGATCCTCCGGACGCTTGTCATTGTGATCTGCACGGTTGGCGTCATCCTTGCGCTGACCTATGCTGGCATCGACCGGTATGGGCACAGACGCGCAACTGATCGAGCCGACGTGATCTGCCTCTTCGGAGCTGCGGTCTGGGGAACCAGCCCATCGCCGGAACTCGAAGCGCGCATCATGTGGGCAATCCAGCTGTACCGTGAAGGACGTGCTCCATTGCTGTTCCTTTCCGGAGGCCCCACCGGGTCGATCCTCAGTGAATCGGATGTCATGGGATCTGTCGCCATCGAACAGGGCATCCCCCGCAGCGCACTGGTATTTGACGATGCAGGCACGACGACAGCCCGTACGCTCACTAACCTGAAGCGCTACATGCAAGGCAATGGTCTGACTTCCTGCCTGATGGTTTCGTCACCTTTTCACATGGCGCGCATCATGATACTGGCACGCCTCAAAGGTCTGCAGGCGCTCACCAGCCCCCCTGTCGAGACACCTGTTTCACTCAATGCCATGCAGAGATTCCGGGCAACGGTTCGCGAAGAGCTTGCACTGTTCAAGGATCTGCTCGTCTTCGCCGTGTCGCCCGACTAGATCATACGACGCGTCGATTTCGTGGCGATAAAACCTGGATGAGCGACCCGTAAGAACGTCATCTCACTGGCGCCTGCCGACGTTCTCCTTCGCGCCCGTGTCGGAGAGTGCGAGCAGAACGAGGAGTTGGCCCAG
>CAYRQW010000157.1:0-2659 GCA_964426505.1 uncultured Caldisericota bacterium | reverse complement strand
CTCTGTACTTTGGATGTCACGAAGAGGGTGTCGAGGTACGTGCCATCGAGCTTCTCGATCCAGACGGCGACCTGCGGCTGCACGGTGTACCGAAAGACAAGGAACGCCGTTCCCGTCCCGTTGTAGTAGGGTCCTGGCTTCAGATCGATTACGAAGCGTGGCCCGGAGGTCGCCCCGTATGAGGGCTGAACTCCTTCGCTGGACTTGCTCGCGCATCCGGTGGCTGCCGCCATCGCGGCGACAATCACAAGTATCAACAGCATTTTCATTCCCCGTTCCACATCATCCTCCCGAGTTGCGCCCGTCTGTCTGGACAGCACGTTCTTTTCCTGTTGGCGCTGCCTACATCATAGAGAGCAATGTTGACGTTGTCAACATTGTGATACAATGCCTTTGTGAACCGTTGCTGCACATTTACGGCCAGGACAATGCTGTACTGGCGCGAACATCAAGGAGGACTGCATGGGACGTACGGACCACTATCATCATGGCGATCTCGCTGCCACGCTCATACGTCTCGGGATCGAGGCGCTTGAGAACGAGGGTGCTGAGGCGCTCAGTCTCAGATCTCTCTCCCAGAAGGCGGGTGTCTCAAAGACAGCGCCATATCGCCACTTTGCAGACAGAGAGACTTTCCTCGGCTCTCTCACCAACGAAGGACACCGTATGCTGTACATCGACCTGGCGCGTGCGGCGAACAGCAGCGAACCCCTTTCCGATATGGGCGCAGCCTTCATGCGCTTCGCCATTGCCCATCCTGCCCTCTACCGCCTCATGAACTCATCGCTCATGTGCCGTCTGCCCGAGGAGCTCCTCGTCTGGGCACATTGCTCTATCGGCCTCCTGGGCGAAACCATTGCTCGCGCAGAGACAGCGGACGGCACAGAACCGGGCTTTGATCCTGGGGCGGTGGCGTCAGTCTGGGCCTACCTTCATGGACTCGTTCTTCTGAGGATCGACCACGCCTTCCCTGCTGCGTTTGGAGAGCCCGACTGGGACTACCTCGCGGCCAGGACGCCGAGCATTCTGTTGGCTGGCGTGCCGTCTGTGACAACCCACCACTAGCTCCTGTCCCCCTGTACCACTCCTCGGATATCCGCCGGGCACATAAAGAGAGCCCGCGGCTTTCGCCGCGGGCCGGGGGAAGCAATGGCCGTCCTCTTGGTTAGTTCTTGCCAGGCTTGTCGTTGCCCTTGCCGGGGTTTGTACCGGCGTCGGTCGTCAGGACAATCTTCACGACGTCAACAGTGCCGTCGGCCAGGAGTCTGCCCTGGATGGTCACCTTCTGAGCAGCGGTGCCCTGCAGGGTCTGGAGTGCTGCCAGGGTCATCGTGTGATGGCTGGCGTCCTGCAGTACTGACGTCGCAAGTATCCAGAAGATTGTGGGCTGCTGGCCGGATGCTGTCAGCACGATGACACCGATGGTGTGCTCACTTGCGGAATTGACTCCCGATTGTATGAAGATGTTGGAGATCGTGCCTTGCCACGTCACCAGGGTGGGGTCGGCCGGCTGCTCGCTGTCATCCGTCGCCTTCACGTATTTGTCCTCGATGTGCACCTGTTGCGCAGTGTATGTCGTACCTGAGAACACGACATGCACTTGAAGGGTCTGTCCGACCTTGATGAATGTGATGTCTGACTTTCCGGCGCCGACCTGTTCCACCTTGGTGGACGTATTCAGGACGATGTCGTGGGCAAACCCGTCGATACGCAGCATCGTGGCGCTTACCGCCGTGACCTTGCCACGCGCCTGCTGTTCGTTGCTGACGGCCTGGTTCGCCTGGTCGTCATTGTTCTCGGCAGATGGTGTGTCCGCGCTATCCGCTCCATCCTGAACGACGATCAGGGCAGCGCGCAGGCTCGTGTCAGCTAGCTTCGTCCCTTGCACGGTAGCGTAGAGCTTCCCTGCCGGCAGCTTTGCAGCAACCTCGGCCGGCGTAATCGCCTTGCCATGATACTTGAGCTGTGTTGCGGGTGCAATGACGAATGTCTTGCCGGCCACCGTGATCAGTGTGGTCGAGACGCCCGTGATCTCGCCATTGACCACGATCTTGTCTCCGTTGCTGTTGCTGACTCCGGGCTGTGAAGTTGTTCCCTGCCCTTGTGAAGCAGTATTGGACGAGCTTGCCACGGCGGTTGCCTGTGCCTGACCCACCGCTTCGCTGATATCGTGGCCAGAGATGCCGAGTTGCGCCATGATGACGCCCCAGCCAAGCCCCTGGCTTCTGAGAGCAACAACCTCTCCAACCGGCTTGCCGGCGCGATCGGCTATGACAAGTGCCAGGATGCTGTCGGTTTCGGAGAGCGTGCTGTCGGCGACGGTCTGAACGGTCGTCTCCGGCACCAGCAACGCGGCACTCGTCTGTTGGACAGTTGCCGTTCCGAGAGTCTCGGTCATCTTCTGAGCCTGCCGCTGCGCGGCCATGGCAGCGATGACCTGAGGGAGTGTCCCGTTCCGCCCAAAAACCGGCGTCACTGTACTTAGCGCCATGGTCAGGACGATGGCTATCGCCACGGCTCTGAAAGCCGTATTGCGGCGACGAACCCTCGCGACGTTCCGTGTGATCGCCTCGCGCACTTTGCCGTGCAGTCCAGCGTCCGGTTCGACGTCCTTGAGTCCCTCGTTCAGCATATCTGTGTACTTTCTATCGTCATGTTC
>CAYRQW010000156.1:0-2676 GCA_964426505.1 uncultured Caldisericota bacterium | reverse complement strand
GTCGTGACAGGAGCGGGTCCCGGTCCCAGGAACGCAGCAGGTAGAACTGCCCAGGATCGCCGCCAGACAGCGCCCCGACCGTCAGCCGCCAGACGTCGCTGGCGCATTGCTCGTGCGACAATACAGGGACGGTCAGAAAAGCCGGAGCACGGGAGTTCATGCCTGCAGCGCCTTCACTGCTGCGGTGATGTCGTCACGCATGCGTTCCGTTTCGGCTGCCGCGCATGTGTCGAAGTGTGCAGCACCGTCTGCCTGCTTCTTCCATGCCAGCAGGATGCCGCGGCTGGAGTTCACTACGCCGCCATTACCATTGGTCAGGTACAGCGCCACGTCGGCAGCCGTCCCGCCCTGTGCCCCGTAGCCGGGGACGAGAAAGAAGACCGCCTTCAACTGCTGTCTCAGGGCTTGTGCCTCCTCGACGTGTGTGCAGCCGACAACGCCTCCGACGCTGCTGTAGCCGCAGGTGCCGATGGAGTGTTCGCCAAGTTCGGCGACACGCCGGGCAACCTCGGTGTAGACTCGGACGCCGGACTTCTGCTCGAGATACTGGATGTCGACTGCTCCCGGGTTGCTGGTGCGGACAAGAACAAAGATACCCTTGTCATGGTCGTGAACCCAGGGCAGCCAGGGTTCGATGCTGTCCATGCCCATGTATGGCGAGAGGGTCACGAAGTCGGCTTCAAACTCTCCTTCGAAGTGTGCCCTGGCATACATCTGGGCGGTGGCAGCGATGTCGCCGCGCTTGATGTCCGCGATGGCGATGAAGCCTTTGCTGCGGATGTACTGCAGCGTCCTGGCGTAGGCGCGCAATCCCTCCAGCCCCAGCGCCTCGTAGTAGGCGATCTGCAGCTTGAAGCAGGCGCAGCTCGGTGCCGTGGCGTCCACGATCCGCCGGTTGAACTGGAACAGAGCCTCGCCGGGATCCGTGAACCCTGCGCGGAACCTCTCAGGCAAGTACTCCAGGGCCGTATCCAGTCCGACGCAGACAGGGCCTCGCGTCGCCACGGCATCAAACAGCTTGTCGACGATCATTGGCGTTCCTCCTGGTGTGATGTGGTGTTATCGTAGACGGTCTTTCCTGACCGGACAGTCATGACCACGCGGCCGTACAGTGTCGTTCCTGCAAATGGGGTATTGCGTCCCTTGCTGGCGAATGCGTCGGGGTCCACCGTCCACGGCGTGTGGAGGTCGACGAGTACGAGGTCACCGTCATAGCCGGGAGCAACGCACCCCTTGTTCAGCCCGAGGATGCGCGCCGGAGTTCTGCTCATGAGTTCGGTCAGCCGGGCAAGCGTGATGTGCCCGGGACGTACCAGCGTGGTGTAGCAAACGCCGAAGGCTGTCTCCAGACCCACCATGCCCGGAGCGCCGGCGGCCTTGTCCTCGGGCGTGTGGGGTGCGTGGTCGGTGGCGATGGCATCTACCCAGCCACGCTGCACGGCGTGGATGAGGAAGTCGACGTCCTGCCGTGTCCGAAGCGGTGGATTGACTCGGAAGAGCGTATCACCGGTCAATGCAAGGTGATGAGGCGTAACCTCACAGGTCACTGCCTGACCGGCCAGCTTGGCGGCGATGATGGCGCGCATGGACCCCTCCGTGCTGACGTGGGCAATGTGCAGGCGACAGCCGGCGACACGGGCGAGCTGGATGTTGCGCTCAGTCATCAGGTCCTCGGCCAGGCGATAGTCGGCACCGGAGAGGTTCATGTCTTCACAGTGACACATGACCGTCAGCCCCAGACGTGCAGCGGCTGTCATCGCCTGCAACATGACGCGCGCATCCATGACGTCGTGACCATCCTCGCTGATGATGCGAACGTGCTTACCGAGTCCCTCCAAGTGGTCTACCGTCCCGCCATCCATGTCCCGGGTGATAGAGACACACTGGTGGATGTCGATGAGCCCGATCCGCCTCGCTCGCGCGAGAATGTCCTTCACTTGTGCATGAGTGCTGACGACCGGCTTCGTGTTTGCCATGAGACTCACAGTGGTGTATCCACCGTGTACTGCCGCCTGGCTGCCGCTGGCGAGGTCTTCTTTGTTCGTCATTCCCGGGTCGCGGAAGTGGGCGTGCAGGTCGCAAAAAGCGGGCAGGCACGTGAGCCCGCCCGCCAGGGCAACGGCGCCGTCAGAGGAGATTCCTCTCCCGACGGCGGTGATGACGCCGCTCCGGATAAGGATGTCCATTTCTCCGTCCTGAACGGAATCAATCACGTGTGCCCCATGGATCAGGAGCGATTTGGTGTCAGATACCATCGTTTCTCAGTCCTTGCCGACCGTATAGATCTCGTCGCAGTACTGGCAACGGTACTGGCCGAGTTCGCGGTTCACCAGCGTGAAGATGTGCGGGACGTACTTCTCGACGGAAGTGATGCACCGCGGGTTCTTGCACTTGATGACGTCTTCGACCCGCTCGGGCAGCTCGGGCTTCACCTTGCGCACGATGTGTTCGTCTTCGATGACGTTGATCGTGACGTTTGGATCTATGAGTGCCAGCATTGTGATGTCGACGTCGGCAGAGTTCTCTATCTTGATGATGTCCTTGCGTCCCATGTGCGTACTTGTGGCGTTCATGATGAGCGCGACCGTGTAGTCGGCCTTGTCCAGCCCCAGCTGGTAGAACATGCGAATGCCGAGGCCTGCGCGGATGTGGTCGATGACGATGCCGTTCCTGATG
>CAYRQW010000155.1:0-2680 GCA_964426505.1 uncultured Caldisericota bacterium | reverse complement strand
CTGCTCGTGGGTGGGGTGAAGCCGGGAACGCTGCAGGAGGTGCAGGACATCGTGCGCTCGTGCGTTTCGCCTGCCGTCTTCGCTTCCCTTGGGTTCCTCGATGGAGGCGCCCTGGTGGATGCCATCGACGCATCGACCCAGGCGCTCGCCGGCTTCCTCATGCTGTTCGCTGCCTTCGGGCTCCTGGAGGGTTTTGTCGTCTTCGCCAATCAACTCTACCTGTATGCCCAGCTCAAGCGGCGGGATACGGCCATCCGCAAGGCTCTGGGGACATCTCAGGCACAACTCACCCGGTTCCACCTGACCCACAACGTCCTGGTCGCCGGCATCTCGGTTATCATCGGGACGCTCCTGATGGTGGTGATAGCGATCGCGACCGAGCGACCGTCATTCGCCCTCACGTCGACATCACTCCCGTGGCTGGTGGTCACCTGTCTGCTGGCCTTCATCGTGTCCCTCGTCGCTGCCCGAAACCAGGCCCGGCGTTCGCGGAATGTCGTGCCTTCCCGCGAACTGAGAAACCTGTAACTATACCAAGGAGGAGCAACCATGATCCAGCTGACCAACATCCAGAAGATGTACGATGGTATGCGCGTTCAGGTACGAGCACTGCAGGGGGTCGATCTGACGCTCGAAAACGGTGATTACGTGTCCGTCCGCGGGCGCTCGGGATCCGGCAAGACGACCCTGCTCAACATCGTGGGCACGCTGGACACGCCGACGGACGGCAAGGTCCTTTATGATGAGATCGACCCGTTCAAGTTCAACGATGCGGAGTTGTCCCGGTTCCGCAATCACAGGATCGGTTTCGTGTTTCAGGAGTTCGAACTGCTGCCGGAGTTGACGGTCCTGGACAATGTGGCGCTCGTCCCCCGTATCGGAGGCGTGAAGAGGAAGGAGGCCCAGCGGATGGCGGCAGCCGTCCTGGAACGTGTCGGCCTGACCGATCGCATGCAGCACTATCCATCGGAACTCTCCGGTGGCGAGAAGCAGCGGGTCGCCGTGGCGCGTGCCATCGTCAACGACCCCGAGATCGTCCTGTGTGACGAACCCACCGGCGAACTGGACGAAGCCAATGTGACTGCCGTCATGCAGGTGCTGGACGACCTCAGCCGCTCGGGCAAGACTCTCCTGGTAGTCACGCACTCCGACGAGGTGGCGGAACATGCACACCGACGCATGTACATGGTGGACGGAGTCCTGCATGACGCCTCGTAGACGAGGGATCGTCCTGATCGCGGCAGCCGTTGTGGGTGTGTCAGCCATGGTCGCCGTCATCCTGACGGCTCGCTCATCGGGGGCGCAACGGTCTGCACTGGCAACGGCCCGCCCGCAGCTCGAGCAGGAACAGGCAGCTTCCCTGAACCCGGGTGATCTTTTCCCCCTCGACAGCCTTCCAACCACAGTAAATGGAGCTGCGATCCAGTTGCGTGGCGCTCAGACGTGCTGCATCATTGCCGCCCCGGGGTGTGCTTCGTGCTCGGAGTATGCAGGGGTGGCCGAAGGATTGGGTGCGGCATACCCGGGTATTCAGTTTGTCCTCTTGATGGTGGGGACAGATGGAAGTGGTGTCGTTGCTGGGCCGCATGTGCGGCTGGCAGTCGATCAGGAAAGGAAGGCTGTCAGCAAGCTGAGCGATCATGATGCCGTCGCCCCGGCGGTGTTCCTCATCAGGGAGGATGGTACGATTGCATGGAAGGTGATAGGTGTCAAGCTGCAGCTGGTATGGAACGAGTTGAGCGAGGCGCTGGGCCGATTCAGTCGCTCTCAATCAGGGGTACTCCCAAGTAGTGAAGTGACACCGAAGGTGGGCGAGAAGCTGGTGTCCCCCCTGTGTGCCGGGATCCCTGTGGCCTCAGTCTCCACGGACCGAGATACCGTCTTCCTGCTGTCCCATTCAACCTATCTGAGTATAGACAGCATGAAGCTGCAGGCAGACCTGCTTGCACAGCTGAGCGACGTGGCTGACCCCGTCCTTGTTGTGTCTATCTATGACGAAGTGCGCTGGCGTGCCGCCCTCGACTACCACACCCTGTACAGTTCGACGTCTACCCAGACATCGACGCAGAACATGCGCCTGGTTCCCTCCATCAACCGGGGTGAAGTGGCCAAGGTCGAGGAGTATATCGATCAGCACCATCTCGGCGTCACGGTCATCCCCGATACATGCTGGTCCTATGTACTGACCTACGGACAGTCATCTGCCACGAGTCTCATCGTCGTGGCTTCGGATCGCACGGTGAAAGCAGTTATCCCGTACAGTCTCACGGGTTCATCCACAGACAGGACGCTCGCCCGCTACGTGAGGAGCATCATCGAGAATCGATGACCAACAACAGGCTGTGGCAGGGTTGCTGAAGTCCCGTCCAGACTGGCACCAGGCACAAGAGTGTACATTGGAGGTACAACATGAGCACAAGAGCACGTCTTGCAGTGGTATTGGTCATACTCATCGGCGTCGTTGCCGGATGTGCACCCAAGACCCCGGTGACAGAGAATCCCGGCACGAGCGTTGAAATCAGTGCGATGGTGAAGGCCAATGCCGAATCGCCGGGATACGACGTCTACGATGCAGTCCTGTTGTCGTGGAACGTGAGTCAGAACAGACTGGCGAGCACCAGTGCCCCCGTCCTTCACGTGAACGACAAGGATATTGCGTATGGACTGCATTGGTCTGCTG
>CAYRQW010000154.1:0-2719 GCA_964426505.1 uncultured Caldisericota bacterium | reverse complement strand
GTGCGCGGCAGTACGAGCTGGTGTTCGTCGAGTAGAAGACATCGTCTGCGGGCATACTTCTTCCAGGCGCCGCACCCAGAAAGGGTGCGGCGCCGTGCTTCCCGGAATCGATCGGGACTGTTGCAAATGTCAAGGATTCCCCTATTCTTCACGTATGAGAAGCAATTGGTAGGAGTCCCCGAGGAGGGCTCTATGGCTCGAGTACGACCAAAGGGGATGAAGGCATTTACACTTATCTGGGCCGGTCAGGTGGTCTCGCTTATCGGGTCCGCGATGACTGCTTTTGGCATAGGCGTGTGGGCGTGGCAGGTGACGGGCCACGCGACCGCTCTGAGTATCGTTGCTTTCTTCAGTTTCACTCCCACGATCATCATGAGTCCGATCGCGGGAGCGCTGGTCGACCGCTGGAACCGCAAGGTGACCATGGGAGTCTCGGACGTGGCTTCAGGACTGGGTACGGTCATCATGCTCGTTCTGTATGTCACCGGACACCTGCAGATATGGCATCTCTGCGTCGTGGGAGCGTTGTCGGGAACATTCCAGGCATTTCAATGGCCTTCATATCAGGCAGCCATCAGTACCATGATGCCCAAGGAGAAATACGGCCGGGCGGCTGGCATGATGTCACTTGCTCAGAGCGGTTCCGGCATCATTGCCCCCATTGTCGCTGGTGCGGTCGTCGTCACATGGGGCCTTACGCCGATCTTCCTGTTCGACATCGCTTCATTCTGCATCGCCATTGCACTGCTGCTGGCCGTCGATGTCCCCGCTCCCTTGCGGTCTCGGCTGGGTGAAGAAGCGCGCGGCAGTCTCTGGAAAGAGACGGTGTTCGGCTGGCGCTACATTGTGGCACGACGGCCCCTGTTCTTGCTGCAGCTCAGTTTCTTTGCATCAAACCTCATTGCGTCGGTGAGCATGACCGTGTGGACGCCGATGATCCTGGCGCGCACCAGCGACAGCGCGACCACGCTCGGCATCGTCAACACAGTGTCTGCCATCGGCGGCGTCATCGGCGGTGCCCTCATGGCGACATGGGGTGGTCCGCGCCGCAAGGTATATGGCGTCCTGTGGGGCATGGTGTCCGTGTCGGCCCTGGGTATCATGCTCATGGGGTTCGGTCGGACGCTGCCCATCTGGATCATCTCCGGGTTTCTCGGCTCGCTCATCATACCATTTCTCAACGGCTGCAACGACGCTATCTGGCAGGCGAAGGTGCCGCACGATGTGCAGGGCAAGGTTTTTGGCACCCGCCTGATGATCGCACAGGTCTCGGTGCCTCTGGCCATGCTGACTGCAGGACCACTGGCAGATCTGGTGTTCGAACCGCAGATGATGCCCGGAGGAGCCTTGACGCGAGTGTTTGGCTCGCTGGTGGGCGTTGGGCGCGGAGCGGGCATGGCTCTCATGTTTGTGCTGTTTGGCGGGATGGCTCTTCTGGTCGGTGTCGTGAGCTTCATGGTGCGCGATATCCGAGATGTGGAAGTCCTGATTCCGGACTATGCTCCGCTCGAATATGAACCGAACGGAACGGCTATTCCTGTGCCTTTGGAGATGAATACCGACAATTGAACCGAGCGCGCAAACGCGTGGAAGAGCCGCTGTTATCGCTCCAGAAGCGGTGTTGCCGACTATGCGATCCTGCAGCGTGGTCCCGTGCGGGGACTTGACATCTTTCATGAAACTTGTTTTGTAATAGAGTATTGACAGCAGGCGTGAGTATCAGTGTCAACATCAATCTCAACAAAGGAGATGGCAATGGCTGGAACAGCAAAGAAGTCACCAGAAGTAGCAAAGAAGGTCGTCGCTGCACCGAAGAAGGTAGAGAAGAAGGTTACGCCGGTCGCCAAGAAAACTGTCAAGGTTGTGGCGAAGCCCGTGGTGAAGAAGACGGTCGTCAAGCCCGCCGTGAAGCCCGCCGTGAAGCCCGCCGTGAAGCCGGTCGTCAAGAAGACCGTTGCCAAGGCCCCGGCCAAGAAAGTCGTTGCTGCCAAAGCTCCAGCGAAGAAGGTTGTCGCTGCCAAACCCGCTGTCAAGGCCGTGAAGCCGGCAGCCAAGAAGCCGGTCGTCAAGAAACCCGTAGCCAAGAAGTAGTATACTGTACCAGAAGTGTCCTCGCTGTGTCGGCACTTGTGCTGGCGCAGCGAGGTTGTTTCTCTGAGACGGTCGCCATGCTCGTGGACGGTGCCCGCACAGGAAACTGAAGGCAGCCCGAACCTGGGCTTGGAGCCCACGATTCGACGCCGCACCAGGAACATCTGGTGCGGTTCGTCATTTCTGATCACTCCGCTACGGACAGCGTCTCAGGGGAAAAACCCAGACAAGTCTGGGCCTGCCTTCACTGTCAGATTGCTGCTCCTGATAGGGGTCTGATGCTAGTTGGACTTCTCCCTCGAACCGGTACTGGTTCTTATCTATAGCCTCAAACAGGTAGACCTTCACTCGACTCTTGGGCGAGCTCGCAAGAGTCCAGTTCTGGCCGCCATAGAGACTCTGGTCGCCATGGAGCCCCATGCCAGTGTAGTGGAAAACCTCTCCGTTCCAGCGGTCCCCATAGATGCTACGTTTGGTCCCCGAGATCAACACAAGACTGTTGGTCCTGTGTGATCTTCGCATGCCACCCTGTGAACTGCAGAGGAATTCCTTGCAGATGCTATCGTTGTCAACAATGTCGCCTTGCTTCATGCTCTCGTCTCCTTCTTTGAACGTGGCTAGTTTATGC
>CAYRQW010000153.1:0-2727 GCA_964426505.1 uncultured Caldisericota bacterium | reverse complement strand
CTTGCCGAGTGATGCTCCCATAGCCATGCACCCAATCCTGAGCCGCCAAGCAGAAGGTTCTGGACTTTGCGGTCAGGAAACTCGACATGCGACGTCCCATGTTCCAGATCGACGATCAGGACGCGATTCCAGTATCCTCCGCCCGTCGCCTCGATCCCGACACGTTCCACCTACAGAAACGCGTCCAGAGACTGCAGGACCGCCTCACGGTCAAGGGGTGTCGTGAAGTGGACAGACTGCTGAACATGGCGCGCCCATTTGCGCCTTCTGGAACCCCAGAAGAACACGGTGATGTCGGGGTTCATGGCACGCAGATCTGCGAGATAGCGTTCTTCATCAGACGGCAGGTCTGACAGGAGGAAGATGAGAATGTCGGCAAGGCGAACCATGTCCTTCATGGTGTCGTCCAGCACCTGCATGACAAATACGGTCGCCAGGTCATACGACGGATGAGAAAGCGTTCTCCGGTAAAGCAGTTCGTGGCTGTCCCACTGCAACGGCATCTCACCACCGCAGACCCTCTGCCAGAACGCGTTGGCCAGCAGAGCATCACGCGAGGCAACGATACATCGGTATGTGCCTTGACGCGATGGACGGACAAAGGGCACGACCTCGAAGGACTCCAGGTGTGTCATCCGCGTCAGCACCCTGGCAACGTCAAGTACGTCTTTTCCGAGGACTGCCGCCAGAGAATCGATCGTCTGAGCACGGTCCCTCGTCAACTGAGCGATCTCATACTCCGGCACGGCCAGCTGTTGTACGTCCTTGCTGAGTTTGCTGCGCCACCAGTAGAGACGTCCGGGATCCAGGAACTTGAGGTCAGTCCCTGCCAGGCGCTTTTTCCACTCCGCGAACCTGGCATCAACCTCGCTCAGGGTCTGAAACACGCAGTTGGATGTGCAATCCGACGTGACAGGCCCCAAGGTGAATGTGCCTTCGGTCTCCATCAGAAGCAGGAACAGGGCAGTCTCACCACCAAGCTGTCCCCGACTCGCGTAGCGAATACCACTGCGGCCAACGATGACATCGTATTTGGCAGCTCTCGTCGCGACAGACAGCAGAGCGCTAGGCTCCTTGGTGAACAGAACCTCGAGAATCGTACGAGCTGGAAACTCGGCCAGTTTGCCTTCTCCCATCGTATCCCTCCCGCCACCGTCCTCAGGCTGCTACCGTCGCTTGAGCAAGAATACCTCGTGACGAGAGTATAGCACCGGAAGACTCCCTGCAATAGGAGCATGGTGTGCTCGCGGTCCGCCGTTGCCAGACAGGCTGTAGTCCACTCGTGTGCGCAAGTGTGCGTCTCCGCCCTAGTGAGAGCAACTGCTCCTCCATATGGAAAACCGGCTCCATCAACAGGGTGCCGGTTGAGCCACACGTGTGTCGTGGACAGCTAGTTCTTCGAATCCGGACTCACAACCTCTCGAGGAGTCGTGTCGAATTTCCCTGACACCGACGCGCCCTCCTCAACGGAGATGCGCGCGCTCGTGACATCGCCCTTGACGGTCGCCTTCTCCAGGATCTCGACTTTCTCAGCGCCCTTGACGTTGCCCTCGACGCATCCGATTACGATGACCTGACGACCTTCCACACTGCCATGCACCTCACCCTGCTCGGCGATCGTGATCGTCCCATTGCCGGTGACGCTACCCTGAAGCTGACCCTCGACGCGCAGGTCGCCCTTGTTGTCGACATCACCCTTGACGGTAAGGTCATGGGCAAACACGGATGCGGTCTTGCTCTCTGGTGAAGTCCTGGACGGTCCAAATGCCATGGTTCTTCTCCGCACCTAATCGAGATAGGTCATCGGATTCACTGAACTGCCATGAATGATGACCTCATAATGCACGTGCGCACCTGTCGCTCGGCCGGTCGATCCCTCGTACCCGATGACCTGACCCTTCTTGACGGTCTGCCCTGCGGAGACCGCAGTCCGGCTCATATGGCCGTAGAGTGTCTCAATGCCGTCGCGGTGGTACAGCGTCACCGAAATGCCGTAGCTGCTGTTCCATCCCGACTGCTCCACCTTGCCATCAGCCGTGGCACGAATTGCCGTGCCATACGGAGCCGCAATGTCCACACCGTCGTGGAACTCGCTGCCACGGCCACTGAATGGGTTGGAGCGCCAGCCATAGCTGGACGTAATGAGTCCGTACAGCGGCCAGAGCGAGGGCGTCTGTGCGAGCATGGCATTGTACTTGGAAGCAGCGTCCTGCAGGACAATAAGGTTCTTCTCGCGAGCCTCGGCTTCCTGCTGTACGACAGCGGTGGACGTCGATAGCTGTGTCACTCCTTCAGCCAGGCCGCGGCTGACAGAAAGGGTCGGCGTGGCCGTCGACTTGAGAATTGAGGACAGCGATGTCGTGTTCCCGCCGACGCCAAGCGTCTTGCGGACCTTGGCATCGAGAGTCCCGAGATACGTGAGGTACTTCTTGAGTGCTGTCAGTTCGGTGTTGTTCCTGCTGATTTCCTCGTTGGCGGCATCGAGCTGCGTGGCCTGCAGGCGAACGACCTGGTCGAGGCCCATCCCGTTATACTGAGCCACTGTGTTCTTGAGACGCGTGTTCTGCGCGACGACATACACGAAGCCTGACACAAAGAGGACGAACGCAGTAATGACGCTGTAGATGGCAAGGCGGGAGACCTTGAACTGGCGCGCACATCCTTCGTATTGCGGAACGATAACGACTGAGTAGCAGGTGCGCTTGCTCTTGTTCTCGACTGATGCCT
>CAYRQW010000152.1:1261-2727 GCA_964426505.1 uncultured Caldisericota bacterium | reverse complement strand
CTGTCCCGCATGCGGGACAGAACTGACCGGTGTGAGGAAGACAGCAGCACTCATCCCCTACCGGAAGGATGGCAAATGGGGATTCTGCGATCCGGAGAAGGAGATCGCGATTCCGGTGCTCTACGACAAGGTCGAGCCGTTCAGCAACGGCTATGCGCGCGTCTGCCTGCACGACAAGATCGGCTTCGTCGACACAGGCGCAGACCTGAGAATCCCGCCCATCTTTGACAACGCAGATGATTTTTCGGGATCTCTGGCGCGCGTCAAACTTAACGGTGCGTACGGGTACGTCGACATGAATGGCAACATGGTCGTCCCGGCCATCTACGACGGTGCAGATTCTTTTGCCGAGGGCCGTGCGCGTGTTTTGGGATCGAAGGACAAGTGGGGCTTTGTCGATGCCGAGGGCAACATGGTCGTCCCGGCCATCTACGATAGTGCTCTTCGATTCAGTGGTGGCTTAGCGCGCGTCAATCTCAACGGAAGGTGGGGCTTCGTCGACGCAGCAGGAAACATGAAAGTGGCTGCCGTGTATGATAACGCCGATGATTTCTATGAATCCCTTGCACGCGTCAGTGTCAACGGAAGATGCGGCTTCATCGACGCCACAGGGAACATGGTGATACCAGCAGTGTTTGAGAGTGCGGACTCTTTCGCTGGTGGTCTGGCGCGCGTGATGGAGAGCAAAGATAAATGGGGCTTCGTCGACGCCAGTGGAAAGATGGCGATACCAGCGACGTACCACGGAGCAGAGTCCTTCGCAGAGGGTCTGGCACGCGTGGAACTGAATGGCAAGTACGGGTACATCAACACCAGAGGGGATATGACGGTGTCTGCGGTCTATCGTGGCGGAGACTCTTTCGCCGAGGGCCTGGCGCGTGTCATCGGAGTCGACGACAAGTGGGGCTTCGTCGACGCCAAGGGGAATATGGCTATCCCGCCGATCTACGATTGGGCAAATGCCTTCGTCGAGGGAATGGCACATATCAGAGTCGACAAGAAGCATGGCTTCGTCGACGCCGGAGGGTCTGTTGCCGTACATATGGAGTACGATGGCGCAGACGATTTCGGCGAGGGCATTGCACGTGTCGCGATCGCAGGAGTTTATGGCTACGTTGACACCAAGGGCAGGCAGTACTGGGAAGACTGACGTTCTGACAGGATCTCGCTTCGACGACACCAGCCGGAGAAGAAACGGCACAACCACAAGCCTGTTGCGGATTGTCTCTGGGTCGTTGACCAGGTCGAAATGGACTCCGCCACTAATCATGCACTAGAGGACACAGTGCACACGCAGTAGTGATGCGGTGTTGGTGGAGCCGAGGGGGGTCGAACCCCTGACCTCATCCGTGCGAGGGATGCGCTCTCCCAATTGAGCTACGGCCCCATCGAGGTCAATTATACGGAATTCGTGGCGATAGTCAAAGCGCGGGGGCGAGGACGTAGCCTTGGAAGCATGTTTCGGG
>CAYRQW010000152.1:0-1251 GCA_964426505.1 uncultured Caldisericota bacterium | reverse complement strand
CAATCTGATAGGTATCAGACAACTTGTTCCCGAGGAGCAGTCATGTCCAGGCCTGTTGGTCTTATCGTCGGCACGGGTGTCGACGGTGTTCAGCTTCTGTCCGATGCGAGCCTCTCCAGCATCAGTACCCCGTTCGGTGAAGTGAGCTATGTGCATGGTTCCATGGGCGATGTGGATGTCTGCGTCCTGAAGCGTCACGGCGAAGGGCATGTCGTGCCACCCCATCTTGTCAACTATCGTGCCAATGTTATGGCGCTATACATGCTTGGCGTCGAGAAGGTCGTAACGACAAGTGCTGTCGGGTCGCTCAAGAAGTCGCTTGAACCCGGCTCTTATGCTCTCATGGACGGTTTTCTGGACTTCACCAAGGTACGAGCACAGACGTTCTTCGAGGTCGGCAGGGTTGTCCACACGGACATGACTCATCCCTATAGTGAGGCCATCACTGACGTGCTGGCGACCGAGATGTCCAGCCTGGGGCTTTCGGTCCACACCGGAGAGGTGTATGTAGCGGCAGAAGGCCCTCGCTTCGAATCGCCACAAGAAGTCCGTATGTATGCGGCCATGGGCGGATCGGTGGTCGGGATGACAGGTCTGCCTGAGGTGACACTTGCCCGTGAGGCAGGTCTCGAGTATCAGACAATCGCTATCATCACGAACTACGCGGCTGGCATGGGGACCTCACTGCTTACGCACAAAGAGGTCCTCGATGCCATGGCTGCAGCATCTACATCGCTGATCCAGGTCCTGCGCCAGTCTCTTCCGCGTATTGCGCAACTCCCTCTCGGTCAGACTGACAGTGAACACCCGCTCGATTTCCTGTTGAATTCATGAGGGTAGAACTGCTCGCTCATACTCCGGACGCGGACATGCTGTGTGCTTATGCAGCTCACATCTGCTACAGCACTGCACCATTCGACGCCGATCGAAGCGCCGCTATTCTGCGCAAGGTCTGTGGCAACGGGCATCTGTCGGTCCTTGAACACGCCAGTTTCACATTTCTTGTCGAGGGGCTGTCACGTGCAGCTTCACATCAGCTGGTCCGGCATCGGCTCGCTTCCTACTCACAACAGAGTCTGCGGTTCACGAAGGCTCAACCGGTCTTTGTATCTCCCCCCGGCCAGGATTTCAGACGTTTCTATGAGCAGGCTTACCTGGAATATGAACGCCTGCTCGCAGACGGCGTGCACGAGGAAGACGCCCGCTACGTCCTTCCACAGGGCGTTGCGTCTCGTCTGGTGGTTACGATGA
>CAYRQW010000151.1:0-2814 GCA_964426505.1 uncultured Caldisericota bacterium | reverse complement strand
GTCGGACCTGGTGGCGGTAGCAGCCACGGTGGCGGTGCTCGTGCTGTACCTGACGGGACACCTGCAGATCTGGCACCTCTACGTTGCTTCGGCGATGCAGGGCATCGGTTCCGCGTTCCAGTGGCCGGCTTACTCGGCTGCCATCTCGCAGATGATGCCCAAGGAGCACTACGCGCGTGCCAGCGGGCTCATGTCGCTGGCGGACAGCGGCTCGTACATCGTTGCGCCGATCCTGGCAGGATTCCTGATCAGGTTCATCCATGTCGGCGGGATCATGACCATCGACATCATCACGTTCGGCATCGCTGTCCTGGCATTGCTGGCTGTGGAGATCCCGCGTCATATTCCGGATGTGACGGCGCAGGAGTCCATGTGGCGGCAGATGACGTTCGGTTTCCGTTTCATCCGTGAGCGTGTTCCCTTACTGTTCCTTGTCAGCGTGTTCGCAGTCTCCAACTTCATGATCTCCTTGTCCAACCCCCTGTTCACGCCCATGATCCTGGCTCGTACCGGTCAGGACACGACCGCGCTCGGGTTTGCGCAGTCGGCGGCTGGCATCGGCGGGGCCCTTGGAGGGTTCCTGCTCGGTGTATGGGGAGGGCCAAGGAACAAGGTGCGCGGCATCCTGCTCGGTGATCCCCTGAACTTCATGACAATGGGTTTGTGTGTCTTCTTTGGGCGAGGTCCGGTCATCTGGGCAGCAGGCTTTCTGCTGTCGTCGTGCCTGGGTACCATGGTCAACGGACTCTCCCAATCGATCTGGCAGGCCAAGGTGCCTGCAGGCCTGCAGGGCCGTGTGTTCTCGGCAAGACGCATGATCGCCTGGATCGTCATGCCCATTTCCACACTGATCGCGGGTCCCTTGGCTGACAAGGTATTCGAGCCGGCGATGCGACCCGGGGGCGTGCTGGTCCCCGTTTTCTCACGCTTCGTCGGAACGGGCTCCGGCGCCGGAATGGCGGTGATCTACCTGCTGAGCGCCACGGCCGCCTCAGTGGTCACCCTGGCGGGGTTCTTCATCCCCCGCCTTCGCAACCTCGAGAAGATCCTGCCTGACCACGACGCAGTCCCCGTGACCGTGGACGTGCAGGAAAACACAGGAGGTCAAGACGACGCGCAAGCTGTTTCTCTTTGAGTGGAACAAAGACTCCGCTGAAGCACGCGCAGCGCTGCTGCCGTCTCCTCGTTTGAACTCTCCTCAGCCTTGAACGACCTGGTGCCGGGCGACTAGCTGAGTCTCAGCTGCCTTCAGCAGGACACATCTCCATGTGTCACCTGCGCACAGGTCCTCCTGGAAGGCATGTTGTGCGCCCCGTTCACACCGTTGCCGGGACAGCACCAATCATTTTGGGTCCGTGCTCGTTGTTGGAGGTGACGGGACAGGTTTTCCCGCCGCATCCGGCGCTGGATGGATGGAGGTAGACAGTGAGTGTTTTCCAATCGGTCTATGAAACGAGTTTTGACGCACTGTACCGGTATGTGCTCGCAAGGGTGCGGAACCGGACGGATGCAGACGACATCGTCAGTGATGCGTGCGTGGTCGCACGTCTTCGGTCGCTACGGCGCTCTGGAGGACAGAGAGGGGTTGCGCAGACTGGCGTTCACGAGTGCCCGCAATGGCGTCATCGACTGGAGCAGGCAGCGGAAACCGCTGTCTCTCCCAGATGATGTCCTTGCGTCCGATGAGGTTCCCCCGGAGGTAGAGGAAGTCGATCGGGCTCTCGAGGATCTGGATCCGGACGAGCAGGAACTGATTGCGCTCAAGTACTGCTCGCGCCTCTCCTTCCGCGAGATCGGAGCCATCCTGCACCTCAACGAACGGACCGTGCAGTCCCGCATCTACGCGATTCTTGCGAAGATGCGCGTCACGTTCCAAAAGGAGGATCGCGATGAACGAACACAACTTGTATGAGCTGGGAGAAAACCTCCCTGTGAACGAAGAGCTGAAAGAACGCCTTGGAAGACAGTTTCAGCAACAGACGCCGGTTCCTGTCAGGAGGGGACGGCGGGGGTGGTGGCTGCCGGTGGTCGGTGTCGGGCTTGCGGCAGTCCTGATCACGGTGTTCTCGCTTGGTCGCGGGGTGCCGGCGCTGTCAGCAAACGACCTGGACCTGGTGAACCAGACGACGGTCCTGGAGGTCACCGAAGGCAATCTGCGATATGTCGGCGACACGGCGTCGGGCAGCGTGTTCTTGAGCGACAAAGGGCTGGAACTCTCCGCGACGGACGGAACGACGCACGTTCTGGTCACCGCGGCCGCCCTCGAGGACGGAGCAGCGGCCCCTCCTGCTTCAGCGGCGCTTTCCCCAAGCGGCGGACAGGCCGTCATTGACGTCGAAGGCAATATCGTTCTGGTGGATCTCACCACCGGCTCCCGCCGCATCCTTGTGAACAGCACGGAGTCGACCTTCTACGCCAGTCCTGTCTTTGTGAGTGACCATGAGATCGCGGCCGGCCGCAATACGACGTCGATTCAGAGCGGAAAGCTGGTCATCGACAACTTCGCGGGCATCGTCACGATCGACGTGGCAAACGGTGCGGTGCGCGTTCTTGCAGAGCAGGGGGCGACCCCTTCTGTGACGTCGGACGGCACGAAGCTCGTGTACTCCGAGTCCGGCACCGATCACCCTCTCGTTGTGGTGAACCTCAGGACCGGGACGAGTACCCATTACGGACAGGAAGGGGATCACGCGGCAGTGGTCTCGCCGAACGGCCGGTATGCCGTTTTCATGACCGGAAAGGAGGAGCTGGTCGTCACGGATGCCGATTCATTCACCGTTCGCCGCATCGTGAGCAAGGGGGACTTCTACGACC
>CAYRQW010000150.1:0-2825 GCA_964426505.1 uncultured Caldisericota bacterium | reverse complement strand
CCGCGAGGGTGGTCACACGGTCGGCGCCGGCGTCGTCACCAAGATTCTGGAGTAGTCGGGCAGTCATTCATCCAAGGAGTTGCTATGGCGAAGCAAAAGGTTCGTATAAGGTTAAGAGCGTATGATCATCGAACGCTCGACATTTGGGCGGGGAAGATCGTTGAGATCATCCAGCAGGCGGGGGCTCGGGTTTCAGGGCCTATTCCGCTTCCGACCGAGAAGAGCATATTCACGGTGCTCAGGTCGCCGCACGTCGACAAGAAGTCGCGTGAGCAGTTTGAGATGCGTATTCATAAGAGGCTGATCGAGATATCGAATCCTACTCCTGAGGTGACCAAGGCGCTCATGGGCCTTGATCTTCCACAGGGCGTGGATATCGAGATCAAGCTGTAGGCTGGTGATTGAGATGAGCAAGGGGATAATTGGCAAGAAGGTCGGCATGACTAGCGTGTTTCATGAGGACAAGTTCGTTCCCGCTACGGTCATACTGGCTGGCCCGTGCTTCGTCGTCGACGTGCTGACCAATGAGCGCAACGGCTATGAAGGCGTGAAGCTGGGTTATGGAGAGGGACGTGCCTCGCTGATCAACAAGCCTGAGACCGGCGTCTGCAAGAAAGCCGGAGTGCCTGCATTGAGGCATCTCAAAGAGTTTCGCGGCATGGAAGGAACAGTGGGCCAGAAGGTTGACGTCAGCGTACTTGACGGGCTCAAGGTTCTTACCATTACTGCAGTCTCCAAAGGCAAGGGCTATCAGGGTCCCGTCAAGCGTTGGCACTTCGCAGGCTGGTTTAAGAGCCACGGATCGAAGGGACTTCGTCGCGTGGGCGCTATTGGGTGCCGCCTGACTCCTGGTCGCGTTTTCAAGAACCACAAGATGGCCGGTCACATGGGCTGCCACGTGACGACTGTCACAGGAATCAAGGTAATCGCAGTTGACGTTGAGAAGAACCTGCTGGTGGTCAAGGGCAGTATTCCTGGCGGAGACAACGCGCTCCTGACGATCAGGGCTTGAGAGGTAGAGACATGAGCACTGTGAAGATGATTGATGTCACTGGCGCCGATGCCGGTGAAATTGAACTCGCCGAGGGACTCTTTGGCTGCAGCATCAGTGAGACGGCCATGTACATGGGCGTCAAGAAGTTTCTTGCTGGACTGCGCCGTGGAACTGCGAACACCAAGGGTCGCAGCGAGATCAACAAGACCAAGAAGAAGGTCTGGAAACAGAAGGGTACCGGCCATGCGCGTCAGGGCAACAAGCGTGCGCCGCAGTGGAAGGGTGGAGGCGTTGTCTTTGGCCCCAAAGCCAGAGATTTCACGCTTGACCTGAACAAATCGACCAGACGCAGCGCCATTCTTAGTTCGCTGACTCAGCGGGCTGGCGAGAACGCGATTGTGGTTTTGCGTGGGCTCAAGCTCGAACAGCCCAAGACGAAAGCGCTCTTGACGGCGCTGAAGGCCGCGGGCATTCCTGAGAATGCACTGCTTGTCTTTGCTGAGGAGAATGGTGAAGTGGTCCTTTCCGGCCTCAACCTGCCTCGGCTCGGCCTGCTTCACTTCTCGGAGTTGAACGCGTACGACGTACTCCTGCATTCCACGGTTGTTTTCACTGAAGAGGCCCTGAAGGGCGCCGAGGAGGTGTACGCATGAGCAAAGAGATCCTGTTGTACCCCATCGTAACCGAGAAGAGCATGAGCGGGACCGAGGAGGGCAGATATCAGTTCATCGTCGTCAAGAACTCCACGAAGTTGGAGATCAAAGACGCGGTCGAGAAGATGTTCAAGGTGAAAGTTGCTTGGGTCAACGTCCTGAGGACTCACGGCAAGAAGAGGATGCGGAAGGCTTCGATTGGCATAACCCCCTCGAAGAAGAAGGCCGTAGTCGCTCTGATGCCCGGGTTCAAGATTGACGTCATCACTAACGTCTAAGAGGGTGTCCCATGAGTATTGTGAGAACATATAAGCCAACGTCTCCGGGAATTCGTTCCAGGAAGACGCTTATTCACACCGAGGTCACCCGGGACACTCCTGAGAAGTCCCTGACCTTTGGCTTGCGCAAGCAGGCTGGGCGAAACAACACGGGCAAGATCATGGTTCGTCACCAGGGCGGTGGCACCCGTCAGCTCTATCGGGTTATCGACTTTGCGCGCGATGTGGACAACGTTCCGGGCAGGGTAGCCGAGATCGAGTACGACCCGAACCGCTCCGCGTTGATCGCTCTTGTGCACTATGCCAATGGCAAGAAGGCATACATTCTTCTGCCCGAGGGCCTGAAAGTCGGGGAGACCATCATGTCCGGCGAAAACGTCGAGATTCGACCGGGCAACAACACCAGGCTTGCCAAAATGCCATTGGGAACGACCATCCACAACATTGAGCTCTTCCCCGGGAAGTCCGCTCACGTGGCGCGTGCCGCAGGTGCCTCAGCTCAGCTTCTGGCAAAGGAAGCAGGATGGGCGCAGGTTCGCATGCCATCAGGCGAGATCCGCAAGTTCTCTCTGGACTGCAGGGCGACCATTGGACAAGTCGGCAATCTCGATCACAACAAGGAAGTCCTGGGCAAGGCCGGCAACTCGCGCCACCGGGGTATTCGTCCGAGCGTACGCGGTGTTGTAATGAACCCCGTTGACCACCCGCATGGTGGTGGTGAAGGCAAGTCTCCTGTCGGACACGCTGGACCTCTGACTCCTTGGGGCAAGCCGACTCTCGGCTACAAAACCCGCAAGAAGAAGAACCAGTCAGACAAGTATATTTTGAAGCGTATAAACTAGGAGAACGCCGATGAGTGATACGAAGACCAACAAGGGCTTTGTCGAGGAACGCCTGCTC
>CAYRQW010000149.1:0-2871 GCA_964426505.1 uncultured Caldisericota bacterium | reverse complement strand
TCATCTTGCGCCTGTCGATCGGAAGACTACACTGAACTTGGCGGTCCACAGGGGACCGACTTGCTGACAGGGGGTCGCCCATGGTGAGAGACAACATGTTGCATGCCGAAGTTCGTCAGACTGAAGGACTCACGTTCGTTGCACGCGGGCCCTCGAATCACTGGGTCGTTCTCGATACAGCCGAGTCAGGTGGCGGTCACGGGGCAGGCTCCAGCCCCATGGAACTGTTGCTGATGGCACTCGGTGGATGTACGGGCATGGACGTCGTGTCGATCCTTGCCAAGATGAAGGAGTCATATGTGGGATTCCGTGTCGAACTGTCCGGTGAACGTGCGGAGGAGCACCCGCACCGCTTCACCCGCATCTATGTCGACTACTTCATGACGAGTGACAGTGTTCTCGCGGAAAACGTCTCCAAAGCGATCAAACTGTCCGCCGAAAAGTACTGCTCAGTCGGTGGCACACTTGCGCCGGGCGTCGCCCTGGTTCACCGGTATCACATCATCCGTGCCACGGGTGAGGAGACGGGCGAAATCGTCTGATTCTCCATCTTGTCCTGGCAGGTCGGGATAGCCGACGCTTCGCACGTGGAAAACCCCTTGACGAGGATCTCGACACTAGTCATGACACGACCTCTCTTCTGGCCACCCTGGCTTTACTCCGGGGTGTGACTGGATATGATACAAACATGGGATCCAGAAGACACAGGAGCAAACATCAGGATAAGCCCCCTGTCGGGACACCGGCAGTGGCTGCTTCCAGGAAGGATACGACCGAGCCGAAGGCTGTGCCGACAGATAGTCCGCATGATGACTCACTGGACATCATCTTCGATCCGTCGCACGTGCGGCTGAGCAGCGTCATGCAGCGTCAGTCCGAGCTTGCGACGCTCGCCTGGCACTTTGCACTGTCCTCCGTAGTAGTGCCGGTGGCCGGCATTGTTCTTGGCCTTCTCGCGGTTCTGTTCGCGCGCGAAGCCCAGGACATGTTCGACCTCGTCGGGGGGTCGAGCTTCGATCGGCGGCGAGCTCACAAGGCTCTCCTGATCGGAAGCACGATGACCGGGGCCTGGCTGATCGGGACGATCGTCCTCATCTTCGTCCTCGCATCCAGAGGGTCTTAGCGTCGAGTCCGCGCGCCAGCAATCCCCACACTACTGACCAATCAATACTAGCAGGTGACGCAGAGACCGGCGGATCGTCCGGGCGTCGCAGGCTTCCTCAGAATTTGTAGCCGAATCGTCGCAACATCGCCTTCCTGTCTGTCGCGTCGGCATCGGTCTCGACGCCCTTCGGCTTCTCGCCGTCGATGACGCCTGCAATGCCACGGCCGGCTCCGTCGTCTGCCACGATCACTCTGAGAGTATTCGCGGTGGCAGCGAAGATGCTGCAGACTTCCGGAACGGCCTTGATGGCGTTCAGGACATTGATGGGATAGGCGTTGCCGAGCAACAGCACAAAGATGTGGCCAGCGCCGATGGCCAGGGCGTTTTCCCGCGCCAGCGCAATGAGGTGATCATCTGTTCCGGCACACCGCACCAGGCAGACCCCCGATGCTTCGTTGAACGCCAGCCCGAATTTCACGCCCGGCACAGCGTTCACGACAGCTTCATAGATGTCCTCGACAGTCTTGATGAAATGCGTCTGACCGATGATGACGTTCATGTCTTCGTCTTTCGTGACCGCTACCAGCTCCAGCTGCATCGTGTCACCTCCACAAGTATTGTAGTATCGGAAGCGGTCTCAGCAACGAGCCGGCTGTCAAGTCTGTTCTGTTGAGGACGAGTCGGCAATGTATCTGCTCACATCGAACTTGCCGCGTGCTCCGGAGAGTGTCATGGAACGGACGTTCCCGAAGACGCGCCGTTGTGGCCAGGGCCGGTCATGGACGCCGCCGATGGACCATGCGGCTCCCACGTATCCGTTGGGATCGCGTCCGTCAAGCTCGTAGCGGTCGTTGAGCCACAGGACGTCTTTCAGGGCCTCGTCGGGCGATGTCGTCCAGACCAGGATCTGCTTGGCCCAGTACATCCGCAGGTAGCCGTGAAGATAGCCTTCGGCCCGAAGGTGGCGCTGGGCCGCGTTCCACAGGGGGTCATGCGTCGCTGCGTCGTCAAGCTGTGGCAGCAGGTATGTCTGTGGGCGAGGATCATCGGCATGGAGGGTAAGCGTCTTCAGTGCCCATGCCGGGAATCCAGCCACGCTGTCATAGTCATCGTTATAGAGACACCAGTTGTCCGCCAGCTCGCGCCGTACGATCAGCTGTTCGAGGAAGGCCTGGAGGGCGTCGGCAGGAGCTCCGGCACTCTGTGCCGCGAGGGCCACGCGCTGTGCGCTGATCTGGCCAAAATGCAGCCAGGGCGAGAGCATGGATGTCCCCCGTACGGTTGGGTCGTTGCGTCTGTCGGCGTAGACTGGCAAGGCTTGGTCACAGAAGTGCCGCAGCCAGCGCATGCCTGCCTGGGTTCCTGGCGTACACCAGTGCACTGGTCGTACCGTCTCGTCGCAGGACAGCCGCGAACGCACGGAGGTCCAGTCCACCGGGCGTTGGAGCGAATTCTCAGCGTGCGACTGGAGCACGGGGAACTCCGTCAGCCAACTCTGTATGAGACGCCCCAGCTTGCGCCTGAGAGTTGCTGCAGACCACTCCCGGTGGTCGGAGGCCACCCATGCGGGGACCAGGTTATGAGCATCGACCTCGACCATCTGGACGTCCACACGGGAGGCCACCTGTGTCTTCCACGTCGTGACGGGTCGCAGGGGGTTGAAGTCAGTGACCAGAGCCGATGCATGAAGCTGGTGGATCAACCTGCAGACCTCGTCGGGAGGGTCTCCTTCAAGCAGGACGAACGTGATGTTCAAGCGGCGGAGG
>CAYRQW010000148.1:0-2872 GCA_964426505.1 uncultured Caldisericota bacterium | reverse complement strand
CGAGCAGAACGATCGTGGTCTTGCGTTTCCCGTGGCCAAAGCGTGTCACGTGCTTCCTCCTGCAGACTCACGGGCGGTCATTGTCACTGAGCTGTCTGTCAGGCAACGAGCTGTCGCAGGATCTCCTCCGAACGAGCGAATAGCAGGGAGTGTCCCTCGTCTGCGTACCACCGTGTCAGGCTGCGGGGAAGAAGAGACGCGAGTTCCTGGGCCATAGATGGAGGAGTGATAACGTCCTTGCGCCCCTGCCATATGCGGACGGGGTATCCGACATTCTTCATCACAAGACGCCAGGAGCGAGGATAGAGCGCCAGTTCCTGCGCAGCGCCCGTGACACCTTGCCTGAACGCTTCGATCAGGTTGATTCGGAGCATCTCCCTGATGTCCTGCCGTTCGAGCACAGCCTTGTCCACATCGGGTCGTTCGGCTGCCATATGCTTCAGAACCGACGGGAAGTCAGCTTGCACCTCCTGTATGCTTCGGGCGAACATGCGGCGAGCAAGCCAGGGAAAGCGCGCCACTGAGACAAACATGCGCCGTTGGTCAGATCTCATGCTCAGGCGGACCGTCTCACTGTGAAGTGGGGACATGCCCGAGACGATCCCTGCCGTGGTCAGTCTTTCAGCGATGCGCTCAGCGCAGGCAACGACATAGGGACTCCCTCCGGATGTCCCGAGGATCCCGAAATCATAGATGCGAAGATGTGCCGTAAGCTGAATGACATCCTCCGGCCAGTCCGAAAACAGGCGTCCAGGTTTGGGGTCCGAAAGGCCGAATCCGGGTCTGTCCGGAGCAATGAGGCGAATACCAACTGCTCGCGCAGGCGTGTCCAGGGAAACGGCTTCCAGGCGTGATCCCGGAAACCCATGAAAGAAGAGTACGGGTCTTCCCGATGGGTCGCCATACTCGGCGTAACCCAGGACTCGTCCATCCGCGAGCTTCATAGTCTGATCAGTCAATACCATTTGTACCTCACTCGACTCAAGCTGACGTCTGCAGGTCTCCAGAAGCTGAGTTTATCATGAAGCGGCGGCCAATCAACCGAGGGACGGCGAACACAGCCGGTGGAAATGTCAGTTGCGCATCTCTGGTCTCGGGGTTATAACGTGTCTGGGATTACGACGGAGGCTGACCATGTTCACGGGGCGCATGATCGACGACAGGTTTCTCGACAGATGGGAACGAGATTTGTGTTCCGGACTGGAACGCAGCACTGGGCGTCCATTTGCCCTGGTCCGCGACGATCAGGCGCCGCTCGGAGTGCCGCGGCAGGCCTGGCTGATTGACCCCATCCTGGCGTCAGTCTCCTCGCGGACGCCCTGTGCTTGCGGGTATGTCGCGCGGTTCGAGCGGGAAGGCGCGGGAACGAGACTGTGGGTCGGCGTTGGCGTGACCAATGACTCGGTGCTGGGAGGCTTTCTTCACGATTCGCTTGCCCATCCCGGATTTCTGTCATCAATCAAGCCTCTGTTCAAGAGACTCGGCGCGGCAGCGTTCATGGGACAGGGCAGCTGGGTGCAGAGCACGTTGACCATTGCCGATGGGTCGGCGGTCGACGTGACAGGATCGTTGCTGGAGGGAGTCGCTGCAATCTACTCTCCAGCCGTTACAGGAAGCCGATTCCTGGTCATCGAGGTCCATCGCGTCTATGAGACCGCCGACGACATGGAACTGGATACTGACCGGCTCGCTGGTCGACTCGTCAAGGACTTTGGGCCGCTCTACAACGGCCTCTTTCCGCGAACGATCCGCCGAGAGTCAGCTTAGGCGCCAGATCGGTCTGCCGTGACTGGTTCGTGTCGATTCGTCAGCAGTTCGCTGTTGACAGGAAGACCGTCAGGAAGTAACCTGATAAGGGTTGTCGAGGGCCGGTCCTGGGCGGTTGCCCTGAGAGCGGCCATTGTCATATATGGAGGTTGACATGGAACGTGTGCTGAGTAGCGAACTATCCTCTCATACAGGCGAACGCATTGTGATGGCGGGGTGGATGCACCGCATCCGCAAGCTTGGCAGTGGTATGGTCTTTGTTCATCTGCGCGATCGATCGGGCATCTGTCAGATCGTCGTTGAAGCACCCGATGCCGTGGCATCTATCGATGGACTTCTTGTCGAGAGCGTCATTCAGGTCGAGGGAACCGTCGTGGCCGAGCCGCAGGCGGCCGGTGGGTACGAAGTCCACGATCCATCGTTCACGGTGCTGTCTCCTGTCACTGAGGCACTGCCTTTCCCAATCAACAAGCCCGTTATCAACGCGCACCTGGATACCTTTCTCGACAACGCGATGGTTGGCCTGAGAGCTCCGTCCAAGCAGGCCATATTCAAGCTCAGTGCGGGTGTGCAGCATGGGTTCCGTGCAGCACTTGACGCCAAGGGCTTCACAGAGGTCACGACGCCCAAGCTCACCGGGTCCGCCACCGAATCAGGGGCAACCGTCTTTCCTGTTGACTATTTTGGCAAGAAGGCCTATCTGGCGCAAAGTCCTCAGCAGTACAAGCAGATGATGGTCGGTGTTTTCGAGCGCGTGTATGAAGTAGCTCCCGTCTTCAGGGCTGAGCCTCATCAGACCATCCGCCACCTCAACGAGTACGTCAGCATGGATGCAGAGATGGGATTCATCAAGGACCACACGAGTGTCATGGCTGTTCTGACAGACGTCGTTCATGGCATCCTTGCGTATCTCTCCGATCACTATGAGAGGGAACTTGAGCTCCTCAAGGTCGAGATGCCTCTGGCACCCGAGATGTTTCCACATGTCTACTTCCCGGACGCGCAGCAATGGATCTTCGAGCATCACGGCGAGGATTGCCGCGGGGAACCGGACTTGGCCCCTCAGCATGAGAAGTGGCTTGGCGGGTGGGCAAAGGAGACCTTC
>CAYRQW010000147.1:0-2934 GCA_964426505.1 uncultured Caldisericota bacterium | reverse complement strand
CGGTGTTGATGTCGTTCAGGTCAAGCGTTCTGCGAACTCAGACGGCTTCTCCCTCTACGGATGCTCCAGTAAACTGGCTGTTGTAGAGGTCGGCGTAGAACCCGTGCCTGGCGAGCAGCTCCTGGTGATTGCCCTGCTCCACGATGGCGCCGTGGTCCATGACCAGGATATGGTGTGCGTCCCGGATGGTCGAGAGACGGTGGGCGATGACAAAGCTGGTCCTGCCAGCCATCAGCTGAGCCATTGCCTTCTGGATGCGCACCTCGGTCCGGGTATCGACGCTGCTCGTAGCCTCGTCGAGGATCAGAACGGCCGGGTTCGCCAGGACCACGCGAGCGATGGTCAGCAGCTGCTTCTGGCCGGCAGAGATGTTGGATGCTTCCTCATTGAGGATGGTGTTGTACCCTTCGGGCAGGCTCCGAATGAAGTGATCGGCATGCGCCGCCCTGGCAGCAGCCACGATTTCTTCCTCGGTCGCATCGTCGCGTCCATAGGCGATGTTCTCGCGGATCGTTCCGTTGAACAGCCATGTGTCCTGGAGGACCATGCCAAACATGGTGCGCAGACTGCCGCGGCCGATCTTCCGTGTCTCGACGCCGTCGAAGGTGATGGCACCACCCTGGATGTCGTAGAAGCGCATGAGCAGGTTGACGAGTGTTGTCTTGCCGGCCCCGGTGGGTCCGACGATGGCGACGGTGTCTCCCTGTTTCACATCGAGATTCATATCCCTGATCAGGGGTTCGGTCGCACGGTAGCTGAAGTCGACATGCTCGAAGGCAATGGCTCCCCTCGGCCGAGCGATGACGATCGCGTCGCTTTTGTCGGGCTGCTCCTCCGGCTCGTCGAGCACCGTGAACACGCGCTCGGCGCACGCCAGCGTCGACTGGATGATGTTGGCGATGCTCGCCGTCTGGATGATGGGCATCGAAAACGACCGTGAGTACTGGATGAATGCGGTGATGTCGCCCAGGTTGAGCAGGTTCCTGGTGACGTAGACGCCGCCGAGGACCGCGATGAAGACGTAGCCCAGGTTGCTGATGAAGTTCATGAGAGGCCACATGACCCCGGACATGAACTGCGCCTTCCATCCCGCCTCGTAGAGCTCATCATTCACGCTCTCAAAAGTGGTGATCGACTCCTGCTCGTGGCCGAACGCCTTGACGACGCTGTGGCCCGTGTACATCTCCTCCGCATGGCTGCTGAGGCGACCCAGGTGCAACTGCTGTGAGCGGTAGAACCCCTGCGACTTCTTTGCGATCAGAGCCGTCGTGAGGATGTACAGGGGAAGCGTGGCAAGAGTCACCAGCGTCAGCTTCCCGCTGATCGTGAGCATCATGTAGATGTACCCGAGGATCTGGAACACGGATACGATGACCTGTGTCAGACCCTGCTGGAGGGTGGTCGAGATGGTATCCATATCGTTGGTCATGCGGCTGAGGATCTCGCCGTTGGAGTGCGCATCGTAGTAGCGGAGGGGCAGTGCTGCCAGCTTGTAATCCAGCTCCCTGCGCATGGCGTAGGTCGTCTTCTGAGCGACGTCTGACATGATGTACTGCATGACAAAAGTGAGGAAGGCACTCAGAAGATAGACGAACACCAGGAAGAGCAGCGTCTTGCCGATGGCCGGCAGCGGAATTGTACCTCCGTTTTCCCGGATGTTGGCGATACCCCGGTCGAGGTCGGTCTGTGAAACATCGATCATCTTCTCCTGGCCGGTCATGGGCAGCAGCTTGCCAAGGCTGATGATGGTCTGGACCGTGTCCGCTTTCGTGTTGTTGTCGCTGAGACTGCTCACGAGGGGCAGTGCTTCAAACTGACGCATGGCTGTGAGCTGCTCCGGGGTCAATTTTGCAGTGTCGAGGAAACCCTTCTCCACGGCGACTTTCGCCGCATCTGCAGCTTTTGCCTGAGCCGCAGCAAGCGCAGCAGTGTATCCGGGTATCTTCTGGAGCGGCACTCCCGGGAACTTCGCGGCAAATTGCTGATCAATGCCTGTCCCGGCTGCTGTCCGGGCCTGCGCCACCGCTGCATCCTGAGCGGACTGCATCCCCTCCAGCACCTTCCGGATCTCGGGCACTGCCTGCTCCTGAGCCTTGGAGATACCGCTCACCATGCTCTTCGCGACGAATCCGTTCATGAGCTGGTTCACGGCGTTCCCGCTGACCTTGGGTCCGTACACTGCGAACGCTGTGCTTGCGATTGCCAGGACAAAGACGATCATCAGTTTGGCAGTTTGTGGCTTGAGGTACCGTGCGAGTCGCCTGGCTGTGCCGCGGAAGTCCCTGGGTTTCTCGACGACGCCCCGCAATCCACGGGGACCGCCGCCCATGGGCCCGGGTCCGCCTACCTGCAGCTCCTTCTTCGTTTCAGCGCTCATGCCAGTTCCTCCTCGGAGAGCTGCGAGTACACGATCTCCCGGTAGACCTCGCATGTGCTCATCAGTTCCTTGTGCGTACCGATGCCGGCCAGCTTCCCTTCATCCAGCACGATGATGCGATCTGCACTCATGATGCTGCCCACACGCTGAGCGACGATGATGACGGTCGCATCGCGCGTCTCCTTGCCCAGCGCCGCCCGGAGCCTGGCGTCTGTCTTGAAGTCCAGCGCTGAGAAGCTGTCGTCGAAGATGTAGATCTCCGGCCTGCGAACCAGGGCACGAGCCATGGCGAGCCGCTGCTTCTGTCCCCCGGAGAGGTTCAGTCCGCCTTCGGAGAGCATCGTGGCGTACCCGTCCGGCATCGCCGCGATGAAGTCGGCTGCCTGCGCCACCTCGGCGGCATGAGCCGCTTCCAGGTCGGTAGCGTCTTCCTTGCCGTAGCGGATGTTGTCGGCAACCGTGCCGGTGAAGAGCACCGCCTTCTGGGGCACGAAGCCGATCCTGTGCCTCAGGTCTTCCTGCGCGAGATCCCTCACGTCGATGCCGTCGACTAGCAC
>CAYRQW010000146.1:0-2950 GCA_964426505.1 uncultured Caldisericota bacterium | reverse complement strand
AGAGTGAGCACCAGCGCCGCCGCCCGCCCCACCAGCTTGTCGCCCCAGTCCAGGAAACCACGGCCGACAACGCGTTCTTCTTCAACTGCCTGGAGGAGTACGCTGATCCCTCTCCCTGCCAACTGGTGCACTAATACTGCGCCGTCTGCGGCACAGAGCGTCGCCTCTCCTGATCTGATGGTCGTCTGCACAAGTTGTTCGCTTTCCGTCATGAGTCCCTCGTTTCGCCGCACTGTGGGCGACAGTGTCTATTGTATCCGAAACCGCTCGTCCGCATAGACCGCCGGATGCATGACGGATATCACGATATGCGGGTTGACGCAGCGCTCTCTCGAGTATACTGGAAGTCGGCTTGTTGCAAATCATTTGCATGTAGAGAGGTGACTGGTCTATGATGGACGTCATTCTGGATGCTCTCAAGGATACGGTGAGCATGGTGCCTGTCCTGTTTGTGGTCTACCTGCTCCTGGAATATGTCGAGACGAGATGGCAGCAGCGCATGGTGGATGCGGTCGAGCGGGCGGGGCACGTCGGGCCCATCATTGCGGCGGCGGGGGGCGCCATACCCCAGTGTGGATTCTCGGTCATGGCAAGTGCGCTCTACACGCAGCGACTCCTCACAATGGGCACGATCGTAGCAGTGTACCTTGCCACATCTGACGAAGCCCTTCCTATTCTTCTCTCGAGACCAGAGCAGGTGCACATCGTGCTTCCACTCGTCGGCGTGAAGATCCTCCTCGCGGTGGCGGGAGGATACCTGGTAGACTCGCTGATGCGTGGTGAGAATCGCAGGCGTGCGCGAGATGGTCGTGATCGCCACGAAGCTGAGCGTGAAGCAATCAGGATTGGTGAAGAGAGCTGTTCCTGCGACGGGACTCGTGCCTCATGTGTCTGTGAGGAGACAGGAGTCATCGCATGGAAGGAGATTCTGTGGTCTGCTACGAAGAGGACAGTCCAGATCTTCCTGTTTCTTCTGGTGACATCTGTTGTCATAGGTTTTCTTGTCAGTGGCATGGGACAGGAGAAGCTCTCGAGACTTCTCTTGAGTCACACGGTCTTTCAGCCTGTACTGGCCGCCCTGATAGGGCTGATTCCCAACTGCGCTGCCAGCGTCGCGATCACCGAGCTGTACATGGCCGGCACCATCAGCTTCGGATCGACCGTAGCCGGGCTAGGTGCCGCCGGCGGGCTGGGACTCATCGTCCTCTTTCGTGAGAATCATGACCCGAGAAACACCGCCAAAGTCATTGCATGGCTGCTCGGTATCAGTGTTGCTGCTGGCATCCTGATCCAGTCTCTGTCGGGGAAGTGAGTTCATGGACTCGGCGCACAGGCTGGATGTCAACGGGAGTCGGATTCCCGGACAGCTGAAGGGGTTCAGGATGACAAAGGACCGTCGGACAATCCTCGAGGTCCTTCGGGAGTCCAGCAATCCACTTACCGCAGAACACGTCCTGGAGCGCGTGAATGCGACCATGCCAGGCATGGCGCTGTCCACGGTCTATCGTACGCTGGACGAACTTGTCAGCCGTGGCAGCGTGCAGCGGACGCTGTTGAGCAATGACGGTCATGCTTTCTTTGAGCTGATGGGAAGTGTCCATCGGCATTACATGGTCTGCCTGGGGTGCCACCAGATGTTGCCGATCCTGAAGTGCCCTGTGGATCATACCGTGGACAATGCGGCTGAAGAGGTGGGTTTTGAGGTCACCGATCACAGCCTCGTCCTATACGGCTACTGCCGTCACTGCCGTTCAGGACGTCAGCCCGAATAGGACTCAGCCCAGTTGCTCAGCGACGCCCGCCAGCTCGTCGCGGATGGCAATGTGCTGCGGGCATTTCCCTTCGCATGCTCCGCAGCGGATGCAGCTGTCGGCTGACGAACCTTCACTTCTCATCTCGCCATACTCCTTACGCTGCAAGTCCCAGTTTCCAAACATCGATCCCTCATTGATGAGCTGGAATACATCCGGGATGCTGACCCCGTTGGGACAGGGCATGCAGTACTCGCACGCTGTGCAGGGAACGCGGATGAGGGCATTGTAGGCGTCCCGGACATGAGCGATGAGATCCAGGTCACTGGGAGCCAGCATGCCGGCCTCCGACCTGCCGGCGGCGTTCAGATTCTGCTGAACCTGTTCCTGCGTGCTCATGCCGCTGAGCAGCAATGACACCTCGGGGTGGTTCCACACCCAGTCCAATGCCCATTCGGCTGCCGACCGCGGGGTCGAGGCCTCATTCCACATCGCGGAGATGCCTGCGTTGGGGGCAGCCAGCTTACCGCCTCGCAGTGGTTCCATGACGACGATCCCAAGTCCCCTGGATGCAGCGTAGCACAGTCCATCGGTGCCTGCCTGTGTCGCTTCATCGAGGAAGTTGTACTGGATCTGACAGAATGTCCAGTCCTGATATGCGTCCACGATCTCCCGAAAAACCGCATTGCTGTCGTGAAACGAGAAGCCCAGGTACCCGATCCGCCCCTCCCGGATGCGTTCGTGAGCCCACTCGAGGACCCCGCTATCGCGAAGCTTGTGCCACCGTTCGGCATTGAGAGCATGCAGGAGGTAGAACTCGACATGATCGGTCTGCATGCGCTGCAGCTGCTCTTCAAAGCGACGAGTCATGTCTGCCTGGGTCTCGATGAGCCATGAGGGCATCTTGGTGGCCAGGTGCACCCTGTCACGATAGCCTCCCTCGAGGGCTTTGCCCACGAGCACTTCACTCTTGCCACGGTGATAGGGGTAGGCCGTATCGATGTAGTTGACCCCGCCATCGATCGCGGTTCGGAGCATGGTTATGGCTTGCCGCTCATCGATGGCTGAAGTGTCTCCCCCAGTCACGGGCAGTCTCATGGTGCCGAATCCGAGTGCAGACGGTTTCCAGTCGAGCTTCCCAAACGTTCTGTAGTTCACACGGCACACCCTTTCGAGCAGAATGGTTCGTATTCCAATAT
>CAYRQW010000145.1:2636-2982 GCA_964426505.1 uncultured Caldisericota bacterium | reverse complement strand
ATTCATCCGTGAGGCAACGATGCGATTTGGAGTAGATAATAGGTGAGGCAATACGGCGGCTTGCAGGAAAGAGCCTTTCATCTTACACTGGTCGCACGGAAGAGACTTCCTCTTCCAAACCGCTCGACACAAGGAGGAACTACCATGGAGAAGTGGATTTGCACTGTTTGCGGATACGTGTATGACCCTGCTATTGGCGACAGCACGCAGGGAGTCAACCCTGGTGTGAAATTCGAGGATCTCGCTGAGACGTGGGTATGCCCAGATTGTGGTGCCGCCAAGGATCTCTTTGAAAAAGCCTGATTGCCAATCATCACAATGAAGTACATCATTGCGGGAGGCTGGG
>CAYRQW010000145.1:0-2626 GCA_964426505.1 uncultured Caldisericota bacterium | reverse complement strand
CTGCACAGCATCTCCGGAGGCTTGATCCAGCATCGGAGATCACGGTCGTCGACGCTGAGCCCACTGCCTACTATCCTCGCCCAGACCTGATCGAATACCTGGCCGGTCGCAAGACCAGGGATCAGCTTATCGTGCACGGAGCGAACTGGTATGCTGAGAACAGGATCACGCTCATCAGTGGACGGCGCATCGTGCGCGTGAGCGCCGCGGAGCACGAAGTGACGCTCGACGATGGGACCGTACTCTCCTACAGCAAGTTGCTGCTGGCAAACGGAGCGTCGCCCTATGTGCCGCCCCTGCCCGGCGCCAACCAGATCGGCGTGTTTGCCCTGAGGACGCTCGACGATGCCGATGCCTTGCTGGCTCGCACGATTCCGGGTGCTACGGCGGTCATCGTAGGTGGAGGCCTGCTGGGTCTGGAAGCGGCGAGGGCTTTGGCAGAGCGAGGTACGAGAGTCACTGTCATCGAGTTCGCCAGTCGCCTGTTGCCCAACCAGCTTGACGAACGCTCGGCGGAAATGCTGGTAGAACACCTGCGAAACCTGGGCGTCACGGCTCTTCTCAGTGGCGAGTCTCAGCAGATCGTCACGGGAGAACACGGCGCGACCGGCGTCCTGCTCAAAGACGGCCGGCTCGCAGAAGGCGACTTCATCCTGTTTTCCACGGGAGTCCGCCCCAACGTTACTGTCGCGCAGGAAGCGGGAATCGCTACGGGACGGGGCGTACAGGTGGATGATTCGATGCTGACCTCTGCGCCAGACGTCTACGCCGCAGGGGATGTCGTCGAGCACCGTGGCCGCGTCTACGGCATCGTCCCGCCGTGCCTGGAACAAGCCAGGGTTGCAGCTCAGAACATGGTCTCACCCGGCACGGCTACATATGAGGGGAGTATCATGTCGAGTTCGCTCAAGACCTGTGGAATCGACGTTCTGAGCATGGGAAATGTCAACCCTGGCCCGGAACAGCACATGCAGGTGATCCAGGCACAAGACCAGCAGACCTATCGCAAGGTCGTCCTCGACAACGGAATCATTGTCGGCGTCATCCTTTACGGGACAGCAAACGGGGCACGCCAGCTGCAGCAAGCGATAAGGTCACACGCGAACCTTGCGGTGTTCGAAGATCGACTGGCCGATATCGCCTGGGACTTCGCCGGCATGTAGCATTCGCTCGCTACTGAGCAGACAAGCACCCTGGTCGGCGGCGCGCCCCGCGGTATTGCGGGGCGTCTCTCTATCTCCCGAAGTCCCAGTCGGCCGAGAAGGTCTTCTCGAGGATCGAGACAACCATGCTGTCGTCCGTGACGATGCCTACTTCACGGTTCTCGTCGAGCGAACCGGCGCTGAGATTGTGTGATCCGAAATATGCTACCTGCCCATCTACGACAATGTACTTCGCGTGAAGATATGGAGACTCCTGGTATCGGACGGCGACCCCCGTCCCCTCCATCTCCGATCTCATCACGGCATTGACAGCGATTCTCTCAGGGACTGCAGCCAGAACACGCACTGCGACGCCTCGCCCTGCAAGGACCTGCAGGAGTTTACAGGTCTCGAGGTCATCGAATACTTCGCTCGCGACATCCACGCTGTGCTGAGACCCTTTCAATAAGCCAATGAGGCGCTGTCTGGCGTTCACCGGGCTGACGACAAGCGACCCGGCAACGCAGGGGTTTCGCCGTCGATCCGCCCAGAAGACACGAGAAAGATCCTTCACGATACTCTGACTGCAAGTCCTGACAAGGATCTCGCGATTCTGATCGAAGGCGCTCTTGCTGAGATTTGCCGTCATGATCCACGCGATGGTATCGTCGATGACTACGTACTTGGCGTGAGTGAACGAGTAGACCCTGTTGCCCCAATTGGCGTCTATGCCAGCGCTTCTCAGCCCATTGCGAACCGACTGGTTCATGGAGAATCCTCCGAAGGGCGCCTCTTCCATGATGACCCGGACATCACATCCCCGCTGCCTGGCCGACTGCAACGCCTCGACGATCGCAGGATCGGAGATCAGATAGCACTCAACGAGAACCGACCTCGTCGCTTTCTCAATGTCGCCCACGACGAGGCTCCGAGCTCCGCCACCGGGCGTGACGACGCAAATGACAGGACTGCCAAGCGATGCGACTGGAGTGCCGGCAACAGGCGAAGTGCCTCGCAGACCCAGCCAGCCGAACCCAAATGCGGCAACCAGCAGAGTGGCGATGAGCACAGTGAACCACTGAATCCCCTTTTCTCGCATCCATAGATCATATCAGACGAACAGCACATGGCAAGTGGCGTTGTCGCCCACTACGTCTGAGGTGCGTTGCGCAGGATCGGGAAGTGACTACAATTGGAAGGGAAGCGAAGGAATTGTCCCTTAATCCTGCACGAACAGTTCTTCTTGGAGGCGATGGAAGTGACCAGTGAGCGAACACTCCTGATGGTGAAACCGGATGGCGTACGGCGCAGCCTCGTGGGCCTTATCATCACTCGCATTGAGCAGATGGGCCTTGCTATCTCGGGCATGCGGATGTTTCGTATGGACGAAGAACTCGCGCGGGCTTTCTATGCTGAACATGAGGGCCGTGACTACTTTCCCGCCCTGCTTTCCTTCATGATGTCGGGACCAGTCGTCGCCCTTC
>CAYRQW010000144.1:0-3026 GCA_964426505.1 uncultured Caldisericota bacterium | reverse complement strand
GCCAACAAGGTCGAGCGGCAGGTCGGCAAGTCTGCCGCAGCGCTGCTCATCGGATCCCGGATCGGAGAACGGTTTGACGCCATCGTCACTGGCGCCGCTGCCAAGGGAACGTGGGCACGTCTGCTCACCTTGCCGGTTGAAGGCAGGGTCGTCCAGGGCTTCAGGGGGCTGGATGTAGGCCAGCGCACACGGGTCCAGCTCATCTCAGTCGACGTCGACCGAGGTTTCATCGACTTCCGCAGAGTCAAGAGCTAGCAATGCGGCAGGCTCCCGTGAACGTGCGGGGGTATTCGATGAGCCGTCATCACAGCACCTGCTTTGAGGTTGAGGAAGTTGAACTCATGATCGAGTAGGAAGTCTGACTGAAGAAACCAGGGAGCGAGGGCGTTGCGGCCCGTTTCCATCAGAATATAAGGGAGGAAGAAACTATGAAGCTCAGGCATGTCTCGACCATCATTGTACTTGCAGTATTGATGACGCTTGTGCCCGTGAGGACATCGGCAGTTACATCCGGCGTGAGCCAGTATACCCCGTACGAATTGACTGCCAGGCTGATGCCGGTCGACGGACTACACCCGAGCGGAAGCGCTGAACTTGTATTCAAGATCAGCAACTTGTCAGGAGGCACTGACGATGCCCCCCTGGCTGTGGAGATCGAAAAGAAGATCGGTAGCCAGGGAGCATGGGTCGGCGTGTCCTTCACTCCGGCAAGCACCTATCTCGAGGACTACAGCAAGGGGAACAACACCTACCGTTTCGAACAGATATGGAATGAGTCCACCGACTGGAAGACGGACATCATGGTCTACTACCGCGTCAGGGTCGCGTCCTGCGACCACACGCTCTCTGCACTGGAAACGACGCCGTGGTCAAATGTCGCAAGCATAGGTGTCAAGTCGAGTGCCTGGGCTTCTCCATTGATCGAAAAGGCTTCGAGATATGGCCTGATTCCCGCCTCCCTTATTGGAGTCGACTATACGCTGCCTATCACGAGGGAGCAGTTTGCAGAACTGTCAGTCAAGCTCTATGAAGTCTATACCCGTCTCAGCGTGGAGCCAGTCTCACCAAATCCGTTCACCGATTCCTCAAACCCGGAGATCCTGAAGTCCTACAAATTGGGCATAGTCAAGGGAATGGCGGCGGACAAGTTTCGACCAAAGTCACTGACCAATCGGGAACAGATCGCTGCGATGCTCTACCGTGCAGCCAGGGTCATGAAACCCGGTGCCGACTTTTCGATAGCAGGAGCTCCCGTCTTTGCAGATGCAAAAGGGATATCGGCCTGGGCCCTGGACAATGTGAAGTTCATGTCCAAGAACGGCTTCATTGCCGGTGTAGGCGGAGGGCGGTTTGACCCGAAGGGAATAGCAACCTGTGAGCAGGCGATTGCAATCGCTGTCCGTGTCTATGAGAAATACGCGGGTGTGAACTGAGGCTGGGATTCCTGACCGCGACGCAATCGGGGACACGGAGACCTGGCACAACGCCATAGAAACAGGTCTCTGTTCAGTGCCAGGCTGGCGTGTTCGGCATGAGCGATCACACGACTCGCAGCCTGCAGACCGATCATATCAAGCCGTTCAGACAGCCTGCCGCACGTACGACATGCTTTGCGAGCACGGACGACGTGCCTGCCCTTGAGGGTGACGCCATAGTGCGCCAGCACTTCCATACCCGCCTCGGGCGTGCAGGGGGCAAACCCCGCTTTCATCTCCGGTGAACACTTCTGCCACATTGATCGCGCTCATCCAGTCGATGTCCTTCCAGGGGTTGATCATGCCCTCCTTTCGCCGCCCACTCCGTCAGTCTGTGGCAAGGACTTCATGAACCGCAGGAGCTTCTTCACCGAAAAGCCCCTTCTCTACCGGCGAATGCCGCATACAGAGAAGACTTCCTTGTGCCGTCAACTTGTGAAGAGCGCCCCTTGTGTGAACCCTGTGCCTTCATATACTTTCAAAGGGTCACGTGCCCCGGTACTCAGACAATGGGGGAACAGTATGCTTAAAGGCAGGCACCTGCTTGACCCGACGGACTTCAGTCCAGAGGAACTCGACGAGATTTTCGACTTTGCTGACCAGATCATTCAATCTCCCGCCCAATTCAATCACCTGTGTGACTCTTCCATCCTCGCAACACTCTTCTACGAACCCTCCACCCGCACCCGCTTCAGTTTTGAGGCGGCCATGCTCCGTCTCGGCGGGGGCGTCGTCGGCTTTTCCGAACCTGCCTCCAGTTCGGTCGCCAAAGGAGAGAGCGTAGCTGACACCGTCCGGACGGTAGCCTGCTACGCCGACATCATCGTCATGCGTCACCCCAAAGAAGGGGCTCCGCGCATCGCCAGTCAGTATTCGCCCATTCCCGTCATCAACGCCGGGGACGGCGGCCATCTGCACCCGACGCAGACGCTGACGGACCTTCTGACCATCCGCTCGGTGAAGCACCAGCTCACAGGACTCACCATCGGCTGTTGCGGCGACCTCAAGTTCGGCCGCACGGTCCATTCGCTCATCAAAGCCGGTTCGCGCTACCCAGGCAACCGTTTCGTCCTGATTGCCCCAAAGGAACTGCGCGTCCCCGACTACGTCACCGCAGACCTGGCCGCCAAAGGCATCGAATACCAGGAGGTCGAGCGCCTCGACGAGGTCATCGGCAATCTGGATGTGCTGTACATGACCCGCGTCCAGAAGGAGCGCTTCTTCAACGAGGATGACTACGTCCGTCTCAAAGACGTCTACATCCTGAATGCCGAGAAGATGAGGCTCGCCCGCAAGGATATGATCGTCATGCATCCGTTGCCGCGTGTCGGGGAGATCGCCTACGACGTCGACGACGACCCGCGCGCCTACTACTTCAAGCAGGCAAAGTTCGGCATGTACGTCCGCATGGCCCTGATCGCCAAGCTGCTGGGAAGGAGCTGAGATGTTGACCATCACAAGCATCAGGAACGGCATCGTCATCGATCACATCCACGCCGGCCTGGGTATCCGCATGTTCTACCAGCTGGGACTCGACAAGGCCGACTACAC
>CAYRQW010000143.1:0-3070 GCA_964426505.1 uncultured Caldisericota bacterium | reverse complement strand
CGCGCAACATCCACCATCTCCCTGTCGTTGAAAACGATCTGCTGATCGGCATCGTCTCCGCCAGGGACCTGCTGTACGCCTCGCCATCGGTGGACAATCCGATCGGTTGGGTGGAAACCAGTTCCCAGACTGCTGCCTTGCCTGTGCGCCAGTTCATGCAGCACGATGTGGTCACCGTCTGCCCAGACTGTCCCATCGAGCTGGCCGCCGCGGCCATGGCTGACCACGATATTGGCGCTCTGCCAGTCGTGAACTCACCAGACTCGCATGCGCTCGTGGGGATCATCACCCAGACGGACATCTTCAGGTTGTTCGTCGAGATGCTTGGTTCGCGCACACCGGGTGTCCGTGCCTCTCTTGAGATAGATAACCGCAAGGGGGCCCTTGCCTCGTTGTTCAACCGCGTCGTCGAGGCGGGCGGGCTTGTCGTGAGCGTGTCGTCCTTCCCTGCGACACTGCCCAGTCGCATCCGTATCATCCTCAAGGTAGCAGATGTAGACCAGGAAACGATGCGCGGTCTCCTCAAGCCTGAGGAGACAGTGGTCGACCTGCGCGAGATCCAGGCAGTCCACTAAGGCGAAGCTTGTCGCGATATTGCTGAAGGGCCGGCAGGATCCTGCCGGCCCTTCGCCTTCCAGCTTCTGATGTCGATCTTGCTAGTGATAGTCTATTTCGACGGACTTTCCTGCCGTCCGGAGCAATCCTGCCAGTTCCTCGATGAGGTACTTTCGAAGCGAGATCGAGAGCGGCAGCAGCGGGTTCTGGTAGAGTGGATCGACCCGCAGTCCTGCGATGAACTTAACGTGGTCTGACCTGAGCATGGTCCGCGCCAGTTCTGCGGCCCCGTTGCGGTCACGCGGGACATTCTGTTCGTCGCCGTCTGCCTGTCGCACCAGCTGGATGGCCTTCGAAATCGTCAATACACCCTCGGTTACCAGGTCCACTCCAGGCATCGAACCCATCGGAGGGCAATCAGGCCGCGCTGTAGCCACGTCAACTTCTGCGGTGCGCCCCGTCTCGCGACAGACGATATTGGTGGTCGTGCCTCCGCAGACCACCTTCTCTCCAGGTGTCTGGAGAAACTCGTTCACCACCCGGACGTCGTCGTCGGGGTCCATCGGCGGACCCGTCAGAATGACGGTCCTGCGAAGATCACGCACAACGGCGCCAAGGATAGTAGCATCATCGCCCGGACGTCCCCCATATAGTCGCTCGACCTTGTCGATGACCTCATCGACCGTCTTCTCGACCGACTGCGTCGCATGCTGTGTTCGCTCGATGAATGCGGCAGCATCTTCCCATCCCCACCCGAAGCGAAGGCTCGTGCCCAGACCGGCATACGTCACACCGTCGCTGATGAGAAACATGGTGTCGCCCGGAGCGAGCTGCACGACCGCTTTCCGCAGGATCTTGTCCTGCACCACCTTCTCCTCGTACTCCGGCCTGAAGAGCGAACCCTTTTCGAGGATGATGGGGTCAGGATTGTCGTACACGATGAATGTGCTGAGCCCGCTCGGTTGCACGTTGACCACGGTGAACGTCGAGTAGGCCATGCCGCGATCCGGGTCGATGGGGAGAGTACGCGACACTGTACGCACGATCTCGCTGATAGGCATGTCGGCCGCAGCCATCGTCAGCATGATGCCGACAGTAAGGTTGCTGAAGATGTTGGCTTTGATGCCACTGCCGAGACCGTCCGACAGGACGAAGAAGACGTTCTCATCAGAAGCAGTGTACTTGACTGAGTCGCCGCAGACCTCCTCGCCGGCCTTGCACAGGCTGCGATGATAGACGTACGATCGCATCAGTCCTTCTTCTCGATGACCTTGATGAGCTGGTACAGGGAGACACGTGTCTTGGCAAGAGCCTCGCCCAGCAGTCCCGAGACGTCCTGGACAACACGCATCTGGTCCTCGACGACTGCGTTCACGCGCTGAACGGACTCCTCACGGATCCTGTGCAGCTCCTCTGCCTGGCTCTCCTCCCGCGTGATGTCGTGAAAAATGGCGGCGACCACATCGTGTTCCTTCACAGGGAAGCATACTTCGCGGAGAGTTCTTCCATAGGCCGGGAACCGCCGTGTCCGAGCTTCCAGCGCCTGCCCCGTCGCGAATACCTGGCGAAAGTCGGCTGCGTCGCCCAGCACAGTGCTGACATCCATACCTACTGCCGATGCAGGGTTCACCATGAACATCGAGCAGAACGAAGGGTTAACGATGCAGATGTGGAGCTGCGGATCGACGACCACCAGCGCATTCGGGTCATGTGCCCAGAGCTCTCGCCAGAGCCCACTTCCGGCTTCCTCGTCCGGCGTCATCTCACGTCGCCTTGAGAAGAGGCAGGACTTCTCTGTCAAATGTCTCGGATGCCTTCTCCACGGTGATCCCGTGCACAATGGTCTCGTCGATCCTGACGGGGACCGCCTCGGCGCACATTCCGAGACAGAAGGACCCTTTCAATTCGACGACGCCCTCGAGCCGATACTCCTGGATCTTCCTCCGGAACACGTCGACGATTGACTGAGCCGACTTCATGTGACAGGCGCTTCCCATGCAGATATACAATGACTTCATTGCTGTTCCTCCTTTTCGATGCGGACCAGCACATTTTTCACAGTTTACCATAACTGGGTGTCCCGACAACGAGGAACCATGACGCCGCTGTCGCCGTGAACAAATGCGGACAGTACCGGGTCCAACTGGTGTGGGCGACGAGAACAGGTGCCCTCCTGCTCCCGTCGCCCCTCTTCAGGTTCCCGCTTTCCCTGTTATGCTGTTTCGGGCAAAGCGACCTGGATGCCCTCGTACAACGGAATGACACATGTAGCGGCAACAGCCGGCAACAAGGAGCGTGTTCGATGAGGAGACTTATGTCGGTCCTGGCCTTTGCGGGTGGATTGCTGGGACTGGGCAACTACGTGTGGGACGGATGGACGATGGTGTCCGGTTGGCGCAGTCTCTATGTCCCGACCAACATCGTGGCAGTAGTGCTTCTGGTTACTGCAGGTTCTGTAGCTGGCGTGATGCTCATGCGCGACCACGGCCGGATGACTGAAGAAGAACGCAAGGAA
>CAYRQW010000142.1:0-3110 GCA_964426505.1 uncultured Caldisericota bacterium | reverse complement strand
ATGCCAAGGACTTCGCCGAAACTGTCGAGCACGGGACAGCCCTCCACCGTGCTATCGGCGGAACCCCTCACGGAGAACGTTCCTGCCATGACGCCATTGACCGTGCCCGTAACCGTGAACTGCGGGACGCCGGCGATGACGGGTCCTACCATGACGACGTCCTGATTGACCTGTGCACTCTGCCCGCCCGCAAGAGCGAGCGATACGACGGGCTTGTCCGCGGAGGCTCGGATCACGGCAATGTCCATTGCGGTGTCGTAGCCGAGCACGCGAAGATCGGAGCGCTCACTGCCGTCCGCGAGTGTGATCAAACCGTCGACGGCGCCCCTGATGATCTCATAGGTCGTGACGAATACGCCTGAAGGGTCGATGCAGAACGCGCCTGCAAGGCCACGGGTTCCATCGACGTAATTGACCATGATCCCGGCAACCGCGGGAGTTGTCCGCCTGACGATTTCGGCTGGCGAAAGCTCGAGACGGACTGTGAACTTCCTGGAAAGAGACACTGGACCGGTTGTCGATCCGCGCACTGCGGTAACGGTCCATGAGTACTGGCCGGCCGTGAGGACAGCGCTCGACGGGATGAGCGTGCTGGTCGTGCTGGTCCCGCGGTAGATCTCTTTGCCTTCACTGCTGACCGCAAGGCTGTAGGAGGTCGCTCCGTCGACGGGAGTCCAGCGGAATGCGACTGTCGTCGATGTGAAGAGCGAGCCGTCGGTCGGTTCGAGCAGGCTGGGAGCTGTCAGCGCTGCCGGGGCCGTGAACGTGAGTGTCGCGGTCCGAGTTGCGGCATTCCATTCTACGGTTCCTCCCAGCTGTTCACCAACGAACCGGACAGGAAGCATGGTACGTCCGCCCACTATCAAGGGAACGACACTGGCGTTCTGTGGATCGATAGGAAGCGTGGCGCCATTGACGACTGCCATGCGATTCCCGATGGTCAGCCCCATGGTCACTGAGCCAGCGCCGATCGTGACCGTACGAGTCGTGGCATTCCATTCAATCGTACCGCCGATGGCCTCTACGACCGCCCGTATCGGCAGAAGTGTCCGACCGGCGACGATGACAGGAGTTGTGCCATTGGCATCGATCGCGCGCGGCGTACCGTTCACGGTGATCAGCGGGTTGCCGATCGTGAGTGTGATGACCGTTGTCTCGGCAGCCGCCGGCCGTATGCCGCCTGCGGGGCCAAAGGCGAGACCAAGCGTCATGATGACTGCGAGCAGAACGCGGACCCTTCCATTCATAGGCTGCCTCCATACCGATTCGAGAGATATGCTGAACATATTGTACCGCGGGACGCGGGATCGTGCAACTGGGAGGTGTGGACCGCGAGCGCCGCTCTCAGTGCCCTTTCCGTCCTGTCTGCTTGCGCACGGGCACAGGTGGGACTATACTGTCGACTGTTTATCGGATGAACCTGGGAGGCGGCGTGAGAAAGGTCATTGAGTGTGTTCCCAACATCAGCGAAGGCCGTGACGCCGACAAGGTGGGGGCCGTCGCGAAGGTCGTTGAACGACCCGGGGTGAAGCTTCTCGACCTGTCATCCGACCCCAGTCACAACCGGACTGTCATCACGTACGCAGGTGAACCCCAGGCTGTCGCCGATGCTGCGTTCGATGTGGCGAAGGCGGCGATCGAGTCGATCGATCTGACGCACCATCAGGGCGAGCATCCTCGTATGGGCGCCGTCGACGTCATCCCCTTCATTCCTGTGGCCGGCGTAACGATGGCGGAATGCAGCGAGATCGCGGAACAGGTCGGCATGCGCATCGGCCGGGAGCTGAATCTGCCTGTGTACTTGTATGCGGAGTCTGCGAGGGAACCAAAGCGTCGCAGGCTGCCGACCATTCGTGAAGGCGAATTCGAGGGCTTTGGCGAGAAGATCAAGGATCCGGCATGGCGGCCCGATTTTGGCCCTGCAGAACGGCATCCGACGGCAGGCTGCGTCGCCGTCGGCGCGCGCAGCTTCCTGATCGCCTTCAACGTGGATCTGGACACCAGCGACCTCAAGATCGCCAACCGTATCGCCAAGAGCATTCGCGAGTCGTCGGGCGGTCTCATGAACGTACAGGCGAAGGGCATCTTCCTCGAAGACAGGCAGAGGGCGCAGGTATCGATGAATATCCTGAATTATGCCACAACACCACTGTACCGGGTATTTGAGCTGGTCAGGATGGAGGCTGCACGCCACGGCGTCGGCATCGTCGAGAGCGAACTGATCGGGCTGGCTCCTGCGCAGGCGTTCATGGACGTGGCATCCTACTATCTCCAGTTGCCGGGGTTGAGCAGAGACACCCTGGTCGAAACACGAATCTACGAGTAGTGGCGAAAGCACGGGAGGAGAACCACATGGCACAGCCGGTCATTGCAGATCTTGTCATCCGGAATATCGGTGAACTGCTTACGATGAAGGGCGTGGACACACCCGTCGTTGCACCTGCCGCGGGGGACCTTGGCATCATCAGGCGTGGCGAGATTGCCGTCAAGGACCGAAAGATCCTGTACGTGGGAGCCAAGGACGGTGGCTCGTTTGTCGTCGGCCCGCAGACGATGATCATCGACGCCGAGGGCAAGGTCGTCTGCCCGGGGTTCGTAGACTCCCACACCCACGCCATCTTCGCCGGCACGCGCGAGGACGAGTTTCTCGCTCGACTGCAGGGAAAGTCTTATGCAGAGGTCCAGGAAGCCGGCGGCGGCATCGTGAAGACCGTCCGGGCAACGCGCATGGCCAGCGAGGAGAAGCTGAGGGAAACGCTCAAGCGCAACATCTTCAAGCTCTCCCGCTATGGGTCTACCACTGCAGAGATCAAGAGCGGATATGGTCTGAACACCGAGGAGGAGATCAAGCTCCTTCGCGTGATCAAGGAAGTGGCCCTGGACACAGATATCCTCATCATAGCGACGCTGCTGGGGGCGCATGTCGTCCCCCCGGAGTACGTGGCAAGGCGGCGCAAGTACGTCGAGCTTGTCGCACGAGACATGGTGCCCATGGTACACGAGAACCACCTGGCGACCTTCGTTGACGTCTATGTGGACCAGGGCGCGTTCACGATCGAAGAAGCCCGCGATATCCTGAAAGCGGCCCGTGACCACGATATGCCACGCAA
>CAYRQW010000141.1:0-3125 GCA_964426505.1 uncultured Caldisericota bacterium | reverse complement strand
CGTCGCCGTTCAGGACGACCGTGGGTCCACTCCCCGGCATGCTGACGAACCCCTGCATGGCCCGCTGGATAGCGGCTTCGGAACCGAACTCCTCGAGATGCTGCAGGCCGACCGATGTTACAACCGAGATACCGCAGGGGACCAGACTGAGAAGGTGCCTGAAACCACCCCTTTCGTTCTCAGCCAGCTCCACCACGAATACCTCGTGTTCGGGGCCGAGCTGTCCTCGGATGACCCGGCAGATTCCCATGGCTGTGTTGTAGCTCTCGGGTGTCATCAAAACACGATATCGCGACTCAAGCAGGTGCGTCGTGAAAAACTTCGTGCTGGTCTTGCCATAGCTTCCAGTGATGCCAACCACAGTCGGAGCGAACCCGACGAGGATCCTGCGGGCGTCTCTGACGTACCAGTCTCGTATCCAGGCCTCGATGGGTTCCATGATCGTGCGGCTGGCAATCAGGACCACTGGTGCTGCTATTGGCAGAAGACACGCTACGGCAAGTACGAGTCCCGTCCGTCCAGCAAATAGTGCAATGCAAGTCCCCACGCTGAGGATCGCCGTACAGACCAGCAGGCGTCTCGCACGCGGCGTCATGACCAGAGCTTTCTTCACCGGGCTCCGCGCCCCGAGGCGACGTTCCCACAGGAGTCCCGCCAGGCCAACAACTATCGACAGACCGCAGGCGATGATGATCGAAGATGCTGATTCAAGGCGCACGAACATTCCGACGATTCCGAACAACCCCAGGAGGTCGAGCATAGGATTGGCGGCCAACCGACCAAAGTGGAGAACAGCCCAGTTGATGAACCGCCGAGTGTCATATTCCTCGAGTTGCAGCATGTGAAGAAGATAGATGAGCCGTACCCAGGTGAGAGCGAGTGCTGTCGCGACGGCCAGGGCAGAGAGAAGCACGGCCAGACCCATCATCCGTTTGCTCCTTCCCGCGTTCCGAGGAGAAATGCGCTCGCTACGGCGTTCACGAACGTCGGGCTGTCCAGGTAGCTGAAGTGACCCGCACCGGCAACGACAATGAGCCGGGACCCCTTGATCAGCCGTTCCATGGTGCGCCCATCGGCAATCGGTGTCGCCTGGTCTTTCTCGCCCCAGATGAGCAGTGTTGGCGCGGCGACAGCTCGCATGCACTCGCTGAGATCGAGATTGACGGTCTTGACGAAAGTGGACCGCATGACGCCGGAGACTGCTCTGTAGTCAGGACTCCCGAACCGCATAGCAAGACGCTCCTGCAACGCTGGTCCACGCGCTCCAAGAATCGGAAGACGCAGGACTGTCTTCATGACCTTGTAGAAGACCTGCCGTGCGCGTCGCCCTGGCGTTGAAGGCGGCCTGATACCGGCCGCATCGATAAGGACAAGAGCCTGGACGGTTTCGGGGACATGCGCCGCAAGCCATAGGACAATACGGCCACCAAACGAGTGCCCGATGTACGTCGCACGCGTGATGCCCAGAGACGCCACGGCTTTTTCGACGAAGGCGGCGTACTCGGGAGTCCCCCACGGAACCGGAGGGGGGCTGCTGCCACCGAAACCGGGGAGGTCGAGAGCAAGAACGCGGTACCTATCCCGCAATCCTACGATGAGCGGAGTCAGGCTGGCCGCCTGACCACCCCATCCGTGCAACATCACGACAGGGTCTCCAGAGCCTTCATCCACATACGCAAGCGTGATGCCGTCGACAACCGTGTTGGCCACGGGGCTCCGTCAGGTGCTCTTGCTTCCGGCCTTGCCCCTTGAACCGAGCGTCAGCAGATCTGACACATCGTAGCTGATGATGTTGGACCTGCGGTCTTCGAATGCCGTGCAGGCCAGATCGATCAGCCTCGTGAGCAGGTCCCGGTATTGCATGCCGACGGCTTCCCACAGGTAGAACGACAGGGCACCCGGAATCGTGTTGATCTCGTTGACGTAGACGGTTCCCGATCCATCGATCAGGAAGTCCACCCGGGCGACGCCCCGGCAATCGAGCGCTGAGAATGCGCGGCATGCCAGATCCTGCACGCGACGGGTAAGGTCGCTGCCGAGATCCGCGGGCACCTTGCGCGCATCCGCTTTCTGGACGCCATTGTCCGGTCCCGCCGTAGCCTTGTATCCCACCTTGTACTTGGCGTCATAGTCGAGGAAGGCGTGCGAGCTGAAGACCTCCTCGCATGCCGATGGTATCGGCTCGTCGCTGCCCAGCACGGCACAGTTGACCTCGCGATGATTGACGACAGCCTGTTCCACCAGCAGCTTCCGGTCGAAGTGGCTGGCGACCTCAAGTGCGTATCGCAGCGTGTCATGATCCGTCGCGCGCGTGATGCCGACACTGGAACCCAGATTGGCTGGTTTCACGAACATGGGGAATTGCAGTCGCTGCTCGGCCAGGCAGAGACAGTCATCCGGCGAAGCACGCCATGCCTGCCTGCTGAAACTGACATACGGAACGACGGGGATCCCCGCAGCTGCAAATACCTGCTTCTGAAACACCTTGTCCATGCCGAGCGCAGAGCCGGTAACGCCCGCACTCGTGTAGGGTATCCCGAGAAGTTCGAACATGCCCTGCATGGTGCCGTCTTCGCCATTGGTGCCGTGATTGCACAGCAGCGCGACATCGACAGCGAGTGGTTCCGCATCCACACCGCGCCCCATGAAGCCCTTGCGCTCGTCCTGCACAACCAGGGTCGACTTCCCAGCAAAGGGCTGCAGGTGCACGCGCTGCGCTCTACCCGGGAGATTGGCCAGGTCACGGAACACATCCATCGTCTTCAAGACATCTCCCGTGAACCAGACACCTTCCTTGGATACGTAGAGCGGGACGACCTCGAATTGCTCGTCGTCCAATGAATTCATCGCTTGGACGGCGGTGATGATAGAGACCTCGTGCTCTACTGAGCGCGAACCGAAGACAACGGCGACTCTCTTCTTCATGAATGCTCCTTGCACCGGCCCCCAGGGCGGATGTGCCCTGAACAGCCCGCAGACTGCTGATTTCACGCAGGACCAGTTTATTCTCTTTGACCCCTATTGCAACTTGCACAGCCAGAGAAGGCGCTCCAGGCCCACACATCCGGCAGCGTCCGGGCAGACCACGTTGACAGGCACGCCCGGCGTTATATATTGGAATACGA
>CAYRQW010000140.1:0-3132 GCA_964426505.1 uncultured Caldisericota bacterium | reverse complement strand
CGTCGCCCAGCACCGTATGTCCCGGCGCCCGCTGCTCCATGAACTCGGTAAACACCCCGGCTTCGTAGGCATTCGTCCACGCAGGTTCCATGATGGTAAATATGCGGTCACGCATGGACCGCCCGTTCCACACGGGAATGACCTCTTCCTCCTGGATACGGCGACCCTCGTCGTCGACCTTGTAGGAGACCTTCTCCCGCGTGTCGAGGACGGTGAGGTCCTGCATGCTGTGACAGCACAGTTCAGGAAAGGACGGTACGGCTTTGGGCGCGGGACCGCGCTCGCCCACGATCAGCTCGCCGGAACCGATGAACAGCCTTTTGTGCTCAAGGATGTACTGCAGGAGGCGTGCGCGGTAGACAGGCACCGAGAGTCCCTGCGCCTGCCGGTCGAACTCCGTCACCAGATGCGCCCGCTCCAGGGAAAGCCGAGGCACTGCAGCAAGACTCTCCTGACGCAGACGCGCAACGCGCTCGTTCATGTCAACCTCCCACTCTCGCTTCGATGCCGGCGTCTGAAAACACACGCCGGACGCTTTCCATGACTTCTGCTGAAGGAGCCTGAAGTTCGGCCAGCTGGTACGGCCTTCCAAGCCTCCGGTATTTGTCTGTCCCGATACGGTGATACGGCAGCAGGTCGATCTCGCGCAGGCCCAGTCGACGCATCATCGCAACTATCAGGTCCACGTTTTCTCTGTCATCGTTGACGCCAGGAATCACAGGAAACCGTATAATGACGTGAGCATCGTCTGCCATCAGTGCTGCGAGGTTCGCGAGGATCGTCTCATTCCCAGCGCCGGTCGCCTCCACATGTCGCTCGGTATCCATCAGCTTGACGTCGTACAGGAACAGGCCGACCCTGTCGGCCATCCCCACCAATTCCCCCTGGTCAGTCATCCCGCAGGTCTCGACGGCAGTGGAAATGCCCTCGTCCTGGCAAGCATCGAGCAGACTCGTCAGGAATGCCGTCTGCATGAGGGGCTCACCGCCGGAGAACGTGACACCACCGCCCGACTCCTCGAAGAAGACACGGTCCCGAACAAGCTCGCTCATCACCTCTGCCACCGTCATGGTCCTGCCCGCGATCGTTCTGGCGCCGGCGAGACAGACATCCACACACCGTCTGCAAGCAGTACACGCATCCGTGGCCCCGGGAACGCCATCCACCAGAGTTGCCGCCCCCGTCGGGCATGCTGTCAGGCAATCCCCGCACCCGGTACACCGCTCAGCTGTGATCATGAGTTCGGGGCCAGCGTCCTGGCTCTCGGGGTTGTGGCACCACTGACACGTCAGCGGACAGCCCTTGAGAAACACGACCGTGCGGATCCCCGGCCCGTCATGTAAAGCATAGTGCATGACATTGAACACTGTGCCGCTCATGCACTTGCTCCATGTCGCCTGTCCATGCATGCTCCCACCGGTCGCTGTTTCATACGGCCATTCTAGCACAACATAGTACAAGGTCATGGTGCCACTACGATGTTCACCCGAGGAGGACACGCGTGGCTCCTCTGGAAAAAAACGACGGAGTATTCACACTGCTTCCAGGTGGCGCGACTCGGCGCCGTCCTGTTCTACATCCCGTTCCTCAGGAGGCTCCGATGGAAGGAGAACACGTGCTGGGCGCACTCCCGGTTCAGTGGCACAAGAGCTTGTTCAACATCAGCCCGTGGACTGTCGTGGTCACGAACGCTCGTATCATCGTCGCCAGGCTGACGCCGGCGATCCAGAAACAAGCAGTCGATGCACAAGTACAGGAACAGGGGGGTGGTTTCCTCAAGCGCATGGCGGTCGCTGCCACGAGTGGGTTCAGGATGCACGAGCGGTACCTCACCATGGACCCCGAAGCGGTGCTGACCGAAACGCCCGAGAACTGGTGGGTCGACGCCGGCGGCGTCTCACAAGTCGCGGTCGCCGAAGGACGCTGGACGTCGGACCAGAACCATCATCGGAAGCAGAACGACCATCAACTGGTCATTGTGACACAGCAGGGCAAGTTCTCATACACGTTTTCGCCCCTCCTGATGAACGCCACAGACGCGGCCAACCTCCTCGCCCAGGTGTTCGGCGCGATGGTGACATTGCGCTAGCGCTTGGCTGGCTCCTGACTGGGGCGAATGACGATCGTATGTGTCGGTCGCCCCAGCGTGTGGCGATACATGAGCACGTGTCGCGTTTCGTCCTTGAGAAAGGTGCCATCCGTCATCCATACCTTGTATCCGAATGGGTACTGCAACAGCGGCACGAAGATCTCGGTAGGCTCGATGACATTTGGATCATGCCGGAAGGTGAAGTGCAAAACTCTGCGGCGCATGTCGAAGGACAGCTGAAGGGGCTCACCGGCTATGGCGACCGGGTATGGCCGAACGACGGCGCGGAGTGCCCTCCCTCCTCGGTCCAGTACTCTGGTGTCCCGACCCTGATCAGCACTCCAGATAGACAGGTCTTCGCCATTCCAGCCATCGCCTCTCTCGTTGGTGTTGCTGGCCGTATAGTTCCAGATCGTGGCTGAGCAGAGACTGCTTTCGACAGCACAGAGACTGCGGTCCATGAGCGCCTCCTGCTCCCGGTAGTCACCGGTCTTGAATGCCCGTCCCCCTCGAAGGTCGAACGTGATGCCGATCTCACCGATGACAGTCGGTCCGTGCAGGCGCTCGGTTCCTGCCCTGCGGATGGCCGCCAGCTGCCAGGCGAAGCTGCGGCGCACCGCCCTTGCCCCGAGGACAATGCGGTTGCGAACTGCGTCGTACCCGAGCCACGGACTCGACCGCTTCAGCAGCAGTTGAACGACATCGTACCAGTGCGCTGCGGACACAAACCCCGAACGCTCTTCTCCGACCTGTGGCGGCAGAGCCTGTGGCTCGCCCTCGGCAAAAATGAGCGCGTCGGGATCTACCGATCGGACGGCATCTGCGTAGCGCCGGATGAAGGGGACCAGGTAGTCCCGCTCGAAGTCGACGTCTCGACCATCGACGCGCGCAAAGTAGTCCGGAACAAGCAGTTGGGGTTTGCCCTCGCCGTCCACGGTCCAGACCCCATGCTCGCGCCAGATGCACGGCCTGCCTTCCTTCCATGCCCGGACATGTCCCGTGTTGAGCAGTCGATGCCCTTGCTGCCGGGCGCCTCCCAGTCC
>CAYRQW010000139.1:0-3186 GCA_964426505.1 uncultured Caldisericota bacterium | reverse complement strand
CCTGTCACGGAACACTTCTGCCCCACGTGCAACCGCCTGCGCCTGGTCGCCGACGGCCACTTGCGGCTGTGCCTGTTTGGAGCCGACGAGATCGACATCAAGCCTGCCCTGCGCCCCGTTGTCAACGAGGAAGCTCTGCGCGCACTGCTCGTGCAGGCGATGCAGCAGAAACCCGAGTGTATGCCGGAGACGGCCCGCGACTATGGCCGCGCCATGGGAAGCATAGGAGGATGAAATGGAAAGCAATGAATTGACACATCTGGACGCGAAGGGCAATGCGCGCATGGTGGACGTCGGCGGCAAGCCGGAGACAATTCGTGAAGCCATCGCCCGGTGTCGTGTCCTGCTGGCGCCCGCGACCTTCGAACTGGTCAAGGCGGGCAATCTCAAGAAGGGGAACGTTCTGACTGTCGCCCAAGTGGCCGGCATTCAGGCTGCGAAGCGCACGTGGGAGCTAATTCCCCTCTGCCACCAGATCGCGATGACATTCGTCGGCGTTGTCCTGACGCTCAATGAAGCGGATCACAGCGTTGACATCGAGGCGACGACCCGCACCAAAGCAGAGACAGGGATCGAGATGGAAGCCCTGGTAGCGGCCTCCACCGCCGCACTCACCGTTTACGACATGTGTAAAGCTGTCGAACGGGGCATTCGCATCACCGACTTGCGCCTTGTCCGCAAGAGCGGCGGACAGACGGGAACCTGGGAGGGAGTATGAACAAGCCAACCGTTGTGGCAGTCAACATCTCTGAGCAGAGGGGCAAGCGCAAGCACATCGTGCAGGGCCCGGTCACCATCACCATGCTGGGTATCGAAGGTGATGCCCACGCAGGCGACTGGCACCGTCAGCTCAGCCTGCTGGCGCAGGAAAGCATCGACAAGATGCAGGGCCACGGCATGGTCCTGCAGCCCGGTGACTTTGCTGAGAACATCACGACACAAGGCCTGGACCTGCTGACACTGCCCGTCGGGACACATCTCCAGATCGGCAGCGCTCTCACAGTGGAGGTCACGCAGATCGGAAAAGAGTGCCACCTGGGCTGTGAGATCCGCAAGCTGGTCGGCGACTGCGTCATGCCCCGCGAAGGCATCTTTGCCCGCGTCATCACGCCCGGCTCCATTCAGGCCGGCGACATCATCACTATCATCAGCAAAGGAGGAACCCCATGAAAGCGGCAGTCTTGACCATCAGCGACAGTTGTGCCGCTGGGACCCGTACCGACGAGAGCGGCCCGTTCATAGCCGGGCGTCTGCAGGGTGCGGGGTGGACGATCCATGAGATGACCATCGTTCCGGATGAGCAGATGGAGATTGCCGACATTCTCGAGAAGTGGTCAACAGAGCATCACGTGGATGCCATCATCACGACCGGCGGCACAGGCTTCTCCCTCCGCGATGTCACACCCGAGGCTACGCTCTCGGTCGTTGACCGCCGTGCTCCCGGCATCAGCGAGGCGATCCGTCTCTATGGCCTCAACAAGGGTGTCCCAACCGCCTGTCTGTCCCGCGCCGAAGCCGGCCTGCGGGCCACCACCCTCATCGTCAACCTCCCCGGCAGTCTCAAGGCAGTTCAGGATGGCATGGACGTTCTCATCCCTCTCCTCCCGCATGCCCTGGAGATGATAGCCGGAAAGGGACACTAGAACCTCTTGCGCTTCTTCTTCTCCACTCCCGTGCGTGAGAACATGAGCGAGGCGTTCACTTCGACACCCATCAAGATGCTGATACTGCTCAGGTACATCCACATCAGCAAGGCGATGATACCACCCAGGCTTCCGTATACCTTCGAGTAGCTCCCCAGATTGTTCACGTAGTAGGAGAACGCAAGTGAGACGGTCAACCAGCCAATGGATGCCACGACCGCTCCGGGTATGACTTCTCTGAGCTTCAGCCGACAGTTCGGGGCAACGTGATAGAAGGACATGAACATGAGAGTACTTGTGATCATGACAATGGCGAGTGTCCCGTAGTTCCAGATGTCAAGAGAGACATCCGAGAAGCCCAGGAGTTGAAAGATCTGTGTTCCAAGGATCCTGCCGAGAACAATAAGGATGAACGAAACCGCGATCACGACGGCGAGTTCCAGCGTGAAGCCCAGCGAAATGGCCTTTATCCTCCAGAAGCGTCGCGTTTCCTCGCTGTCATATGCTCTGTTTGCCCCCCGCACGAGAGACGTAACGCCACTTGTTGACGACCAGAGTGCAAAGAGCACGCCCAGCGACAGCAGGGTTCCGCTTCGGTCCGCAATTGTCTCACTGACGATGTCCCGCAGCATCTCATAGGCGCTCGCAGGCATAAGCGCGGCAAGGGCCTGTATACTGTCCTGAACGTCGACGATCTGCACATAGGAAACCAGCGTTACCAGAAAGATGAGAAACGGAAACAGGGATAGGAACAGGTAGAAGGACACCTGAGCTCCTGTAGAAAGCAGATCGTCATTTCTGAATCTCACATAAAGGTCCTTGAGGAACTCCCAGGATTCTCTCTTCTTCATGGCATCGTCTCCAGGCAAAATGATCACTGTCTGGTTGGAGTATACCTGAATCCCGAAATCTGCGTCTGAGACAAAATCATAGTCTGAATGCTTCAGGTTGCACTCCTCTTGTTTGGTGTACAATACTAAACGAGGAGGCATCATGGGAAACGCGCCGGACGGACTAAGTCAACTGATCGATCGCTTCAAGGAACATCTGGAGCAATACAAGGGTGCCTCGTACGACGAGGCCAACACGCGCACGGACTTCATCGATCCCCTGTTTGAGCTGCTCGGCTGGGATGTCGCCAACAAGGCCGGCTATGCCGAGCAGTACCGCGAGGTCATCCGCGAAGACAAGGTCAGCATCGAGGGCGGCACCAAAGCGCCTGATTATTGCTTCCGTATCGGCGGCGTCCGCAAGTTCTTCGTGGAAGCCAAGAAGCCATCGATCGACTTGCGCAACGACCCCAGTCCCGCCTATCAGCTGCGCCGCTATGCCTACTCTGCCAAGTTGCCGCTGTCGATCCTGACCGACTTCCAGGAATTCGCCGTCTACGACACGCGCATCAAGCCCGGCCCGAATGACAGTGCCTCCGCGGCACGTATCGAGTACTTCACCTTCGAGGACTACCCGGAGAAATGGGCGTTCCTCACCGGGACCTTCTCGCGCGAGGCTATTCTGCACGGCGCCTTTGACAAGTATGTGGAGG
>CAYRQW010000138.1:0-3211 GCA_964426505.1 uncultured Caldisericota bacterium | reverse complement strand
CCCCCTCGGCCTGGATGACTGCGAGGCGCGGCACGCGGTCGATGAGTCCCAGTGCCTTCATCTCGATAAGCGCCTTGCCGAACGCGCTGGTGTTGCCCAGGTTGCCTCCAGGGACGACGATCCAGTCCGGCAGGGTTTGCCCCAGCTGGAAGAAGCTGTCCAGGATAATGGTCTTCTGTCCTTCCAGGCGGAAAGGGTTGAGCGAGTTGACCAGTGTCAGGTTGTGCTCTGTCGCCATCTGTTCCACAGCGTGCATGGCGTCGTCGAAGCTGCCGTCGATCTGCAGAGTGTGGGCGCCGTACGCAAGGGCCTGTGCCAGCTTTCCTTGTGCGATCTTTCCTTCGGGGATGAGGACGAAGACGGGAAGGCGGGCGCGGGCGCCATACGCAGCCAGCGAAGCGGAGGTGTTGCCAGTGGAAGCGCAGATGAGAGCGCGAGCGCCCTGGTGCCTGGCCCAGCTGACGGCGACCGTCATACCGCGGTCCTTGAAAGACCCCGTGGGGTTTTCGCCTTCGTGCTTGGCCCAGAGGGCGGACAGGCCGAGCGGGGCAGGGTCCAGTGCATACAGGTTGGTGCGTCCCTCGGGGAACGTGACAATTTCGCCGGGAGGAAGGTCGAGAACGAGTTCACGGTAGCGCCAGACGCCGGAGAGGTCCTGCGAGAGCAGTGAGGACAGACGCGTCTCGAACGTCGCGGCGAGATCGCCGTGCGACGGGGCGCCGTCCATGTCGAGCTGGACGTCGAGCAGGCCGCCGCAATCGCATCGAAGCCGCCGGTCTTCGCACGGGTAGGTCGACCCGCACCGCACACACATCAGTTGTCTGTTCATGGGCACACCTCGATTCCAGTATGCCGCAGAATGGCCCGGTGACAACTGCTGTAACATTCTCGGGACGGTTCCGAGACTGTTACACCCTGTGTTCACGGAAGATCAGTCTTGGCTCAGAGTGCAGACTCCCGTCTTCGCGGCAAGACACATCTCGCATGGGACCAACACACTTGGGGGAACGACAGAGGCATCAGCGCAGTTTGTCGAGCTCCTCTCTGGTGAGGCGGTTGTGCCGGATAAGACGTCCGGTCGTGGCAAAGACGACGTCTTCGGCGATGTTGGTTGCCAGGTCGGCGACACGCTCGAGGTTGCCGCTGACAAAAAGGATCTGGAGCGACCGGTCGATCGTGGTAGGATCGGCCATCATGTATGTGAGAAGCTCTCTGAGAATCTGGTTGCCGAGCTGGTCGACGATGTCGTCGCGTTCCACGACATTGATGGCAAGGCGCGTGTCTTGTGTAGAGAACGCGGTCATTGCATCGGCCAGCATCTTCTGCGCTTCATCGCTCATGCGGGGGATGTCGATGTAGGGTTTGATATCGGGCCGTGTGATCAGGTACTGGGCGCTCTCGGCGATGTTGACGCCATGGTCCGCCAGACGCTCAAGGTCGGTGCCGATCTTGGCATACATGTACACACTGCGCAAGGTGCGTGCCTCGGGCTGATAGAGCGCAATGAAGTTGATGGTCTCGCGCTCGATGGAGTGATCGAAGTCATTTGCCATATGCTCATCGACATCAATGACTTCTCTGGCAAGTGCCTCATCCTTGGTCACAATAGCCCTGATGCTCTTTTCGATCATGGAACTCGCCAGAGCGCTGAATGCGAACAACTTGTCCTTGATCTCCTGCAGCTTCTCCTCATGCATGGTTTGCTCCTTCCCTGTCATCCATATTTGCCGGACAGGTAGTCTTCGGTTCGTTTGTCCTGTGGCCCGACGAAAACTCGCTTTGTCTCGCCGAACTCCACCAGTTCGCCTATCATGAAGAAGGCGACGTAATCAGAGATGCGCGCTGCCTGCTGGAGGCCGTGGGTCACGAACAGGATACTGTAGTCAGTCTTGAGGTTGGATAGCAGTTCCTCGATGATCGCGGTCGACTTCGGGTCGAGGGCGCTGGTTGGCTCATCGAACAGCACGACTGCCGGTTCCATTGCGATTGTGCGAGCGATGCACAGACGCTGCTGCTGCCCTCCCGAAAGAGACGTGCCGGCCTTGAACAGCTTGGTCTGGACTTCAGACCACAACCCGACCTTGTTCAGCGTCTTCTCGACGATCTGGTCCGCCTTCTCCCGTGGGAGGTGCTGCCCCGTCAGGCGGTAGCCGGCAAGCACGTTTTCGTAGACGGTCATCGTGGGGAAAGGGTTGGGCCGCTGGAATACCATGCCGATGTGTTTGCGAACGTCCACGATATCCATGGTCGCTGTGTCGGTGCCCTCAAGCAGGACGGTGCCGGAGGAGCGGGCCCCCGGTGTCATCAAGTGCAGCCCGTTAAGCGTCCTGACGAACGTTGTCTTGCCACAGCCGGACGGCCCCATGATCGCAGTGACTCTATGTTTCGGGATGCGCACCGAGACGTCAAACAAGACCTGATCCTTGCCGAACCAGGCGTTGATCTTCTGGGTTTCGAGAACGACAGCGGGTTCTTCCATGAGTCCCTTCCTTATGCCTTCACCCGCAGCACGCGGGCGATGAGATTTTTGGCGCCATACTGCAGCAGGAGAATGAGCAGGACCAGCACAAAAGCGGCACTCCAGGCCTGTTGCTGGAGAGCGGGATACGGACTGCTGGCGTAGATATAGATCTGGAGGGGCAGAGCGGACATCGGGCGGAGCATGTTCCACTCGATGTACCGGCTGCCGAACGCCGTGAACAGCAGAGGCGCAGTCTCGCCGGCAATACGGGCCATGGACGTGAGCAAGCCCGACGTGATACCAGCAGCCGCAGTCTTGATGCTTACATTCCAGACCACGCTCGACGGTCTGGCGCCAAGAGCGTATGCTGCTTCCTTGAGGCCCGAGGGGACCAGGTTGAGCACTTCCTCGGTGACACGGGCTGTCGTCGGGACAAACATGAAGGCGAGCGCGACGCTGGCAGAAAGGGCCGAATAGCTGCGGAAGCGCGCGACCAGGAACGTGTAGCCGAAGATACCGATGACGATGGATGGTACACCCTGCAGGGCGTCAGCGCACAGGCGAACGATGTCGGCGAACCGCCGACCACGATGCTCCGAGACGTAGATGCCTGCGAACATGCCAAACGGTGTCCCGATGGCTGCCGCGGCGAGCGTAATAAGGAAGGTGCCGATGATGGAGTTGAACACACCGCCGCCGCTTTCGCCAAATGGGGCAGGTGCCTTGGTGAAGAAGTCCCAGTTCAGATAC
>CAYRQW010000137.1:0-3249 GCA_964426505.1 uncultured Caldisericota bacterium | reverse complement strand
TCCTTGCCATGAACGAGGCCGGCATCATCGCCGCGGGCGGGTCTGCATGTAACGCCCAGGAAACGCTGGCGTCGCATGTGCTGACGGCAATCGGCTGTGACCTGAAGGAAGCGAAGTCGTCGATACGTCTCTCGTTCGGGTATGCGACAACCGAGAAGGACGTCGATTACGCAGCAGAAGTCATTCCCGGACTCGTCAGGTTCCTGCGCTCGATGGCGTGACATGGACAAGTACAGTCGTGCCACGATCCGCGAGTTCATGAGCCCGAGCAACATCGGCCATATCGACGATCCTTCGGGTACGGGACATATCACCGACAACGCGGACGCCGTCGAACTGACGCTGTGCATCAGCGTCGACGCAGGGCGCATCACGGACGCCAAATACCGGATAGCAGGCTGTACGGCTCTTATCGCGACGCTCTCCGTCCTCAGCCGTGAACTGCCGGGCAAGACCATCGACGAGGCCCTGGTTCTCGACATGCCGTACCTGTCGGGTTTGCTCGACGGCCTGCCTGAATCCAAGTGGCGCTGTGCCGGCTATGCCATTCAGGCGCTGCACCTGGCCCTGGAGGACTACCGGGGCAGGACATCCTGAATGACACCATCACATGGAGAGGTTGACGTGGAGCCCTGTCGGGACACACTAAATCTATGACAAGCATAGCGACGTATACCTGCATCTGTGAAACGCAGCATACCGAGGGGCGTCGCTAGTCGCATATCTTTACATTGAACATGCGAAGCCTCCCGGAGACGGGAGGCTTTCTGTTTATTGCGAGCATACAGAGAAGGAGCATGAATGACGATAACACTGGTACCCGTGAATGCCTTGAGGCAGCACGAGCAGATCCTGAACGAGAACATGATACGGATACAGCGTGACCTGGTGCGGGACGGGATGATCAAGGATCCCATCATCGTGGACCAGCGGACCATGATCATCCTGGATGGGCATCACCGCTACAATGCCCTCAAGCGCATGGGGTACAAGTACGTGCCAGTCTATCTTGTCGACTACTGTAGTGATCACATAGCGGTAGCCGCCTGGCGAGAGGGTGAACATGTCACGAAGGCGGAGGTCATGCGAGCAGGCCTCAGCGGGAACCTGATGCCTGCCAAGACCTCGCGCCACACGATTCCAGACATGCCCCATGGGATCAACGTACCTCTGGCGGTGCTGAAGGAGAAATCACATGACAGCAAATTCCGTCCTTGACCTGATCGGCAACACGCCCGTCGTCGAGCTTCGACACTTCAGCGTAAGTCCCGGGGTTCGGATCCTGGCGAAGCTGGAGGGCAGCAACCCAGGGGGATCGATCAAAGACCGTCCAGTCGTTGCCATGTTCCGGGACGCCGAGGAACGGGGAGTGCTGACGCCTGGCGCTCAGCTGCTGGAAGCCACCAGCGGAAACACAGGGATCGCCATGGCGATGATCGCAGCTCTGCGTGGCTATCGGTTTCGGGCGGTCATGGCCGAGAGTGCGAGCATCGAACGACGGAAGGTCATGAAGATGTTCGGCACGGACATCGTCCTTACCGACGCAGCCGGCGGCACGAACCTGGCCATAAGGACGGTACAGCAGATGCTGGCGGAGGATCCGTCATGGGTCAACCTCAACCAGTTCGAGAACAGCGCCAACCCTCGTTCGCACGAAGAGACGACGGGCCCCGAGATCGTGCGGGACGTGCCAGACGTGACGCACGTGGTCGCCGGTATGGGGACGGGCGGCACCTTAACCGGGCTGTCTGCCTTCATGCACCGGCAGACTCCACACGTGAAGGTGGTCGGTGTCGAGCCGATCGCCGGCAGCAAGATCCAGGGCCTGCGTAACATGGCAGCGTATACACCCGGCATCTTCAGCTTCGACAATCTGGACGTTACGCTGCAGATGACTGAAGACGCTCCCGCCTTTGACCTCGCTCGTGCGACCTACCGCAAGGAAGGCATCAGCGTTGGCATCTCGTGCGGCGCGGCGCTGTGGGGAGCCATGGAGCTGGCGCGTACGCTGGACAGCGGCGTGATCGTCGTCATTTTCCCCGACCGCGGCGACCGCTATGCTAGCACAGCGCTGTTCGAGTAGCGCTCCTGCTGACAAACGAAAGGGCCTCCGGCTGCTGCGGAGGCCCTTTCTCATCTCTGGAAGGAGGTTGGTGTGAAGTCTGTTGCCACCTCTAGTACGTCGATCGCGAGGGGAACGTTCACCTGATTCTTCACACTGAGTTCACCAGTCACCTGTCTACGTTGACAAGAAGGCCGGTCAGAATGAGCCCGCAGCCCACGACCGTCTGCATGGCGACGTGCTCATGGAGGACCAGTATGCCAAGGAGCGTCCCCGCAAGGGGCTGGCAGAAGAACATGAGTGACGAGGTAGAGACGCTGGTGACCTGTTCAAGTCCCAGGGTCCACAGATAGAAGCCGAGGAATGTGGAGACGACAGCGAGGTAGACGACTGCCGCGGCAAGGCCGGGACGGCTGGCCACGGTGGCGATGGTAGTCCCCCCGCCGGATATGAACAGGGGCAGGAGGATGATGAACCCGAGCCCGTTGCTGATGCCTGTTGCGGTGAGGGGCGACTGCGTGCGTGTGATGAGGCGGAGAAACAGGGAGTAGAATCCCCATGTGACGGCGGCGGCAACCAGGGCCGCAATGCCTCCGAGCCACTGCCGAGGACTGCCTCCTGAGTTGCCGCGGAGTCCCTCCAGCGATATCAGCGCGACGCCCGCGAGAGCGACGATGATTGCGGCAATGTCCCGGGGACGAATGCGCTCATGCAGGAAGAGTCCGGCAAGGACGACCATTGCGAGCGGCGTGGCGCACGTGATGATCGAGCCGATGTGCGCGCTGGTCAGGGATGTGCCGAGAAACTGGAACGGGATGGAGAGGACATAGCCGGATACAGCACTGCCGAGGTACAGCCACCATTCGCGGCCGTGAGGCAGTCGTGGCCGATGGAAGAGGAAGAGCACCAGGAACAGCACGGTCGAGCATGCGAACCGCAAGATGACGAGGTGAAGAAACGACACGGTGGCCAGGGCATAGCGGCTGACTACGAAGGTACTCCCCCAGATGGTAGCTGCTGCTCCGAGGTTGAACAGCCCCCAGGCATTGCGTTTCGATGGGTTCACCGTGCCGCTAGAGCTCGATTCCCTTCTGGGCCGGGATGCCCTGCTGGAAGTGGTGCTTGGTCTCGACGACCTCACTGACCATGTCGGCGGCGTCCAGCAGACTTGCCGGAGCCCCACGTCC
>CAYRQW010000136.1:0-3258 GCA_964426505.1 uncultured Caldisericota bacterium | reverse complement strand
GATCAAGGGTTCGTGAGGGGCACGCAGGTCGTCGAACTGCTCACCGAACTCGAGAAGAACGAGAAGAAGGATCCCGCGGATTCATGAGGGGAGCAGGTCTCGACGTCATTGCATCGAGAATTCGCGATGCGGACGATATCTTCCTGTTCACCCACGAGTTCGCCGACGGAGATGCTCTCGGCTCCATGGTGGGACTCATGCTGTACCTGCAAGCCATGGGGAAGAGCGTCCATGCCTTTGTCCCAGGCAAGATCCAGAGCGTTTATCGGTTCCTGGCCACTGATGAGCTGCTGAACACCATGTCTGCTGCTCAAGCTGCAGTTCGTGTCGGTACTGGACATGTGACGTGCTTGAGCGCGGATGCAGCTGACGTCGATCGCCTGGGGGAGTGGAAGCCCTTGTTTCTCTCCGGGGCCGAGCACCTCGTGGTCGACCACCATGACACGAATGAAGGCTTTGGCGAAGTATTCGCGATAGACAGTTCGGCCAGTTCATGCTGTGAGGTTCTGCTCGAGCTGTTCAGCATCATCGACCCTCACCTGATCGACCGAAAGATCGCCTCGGCTCTGTATGCCGGCCTGGTTGCGGATACTGGATCGTTCCAGTATGCAAACACCAGGGCTCTTTCTCTCATGCACGGAGCTCAGCTCATCGAACTGGGGGCATCGCCCGATGAGATCTCTCGCAGCGTCTACGAATCCAAGCCGTACGGAAGCCTCAGGCTCATGGCGGCATCAGTAGTGGCTTCGCGCCTCATGTATGCTGGACAGGTGGTGGTGTCGTACGTGACGCGGGACATGCTGGCCGACTCCGGCGCGATGGACGAGGACACGGAAGGGATCACGGATGAACTGCGCCGCATCAATGGGACCAAGGCAATCGTACTTTTCAAGGAGGCCTCAGACGGCTCAGTCAAGGTCAGCCTTCGCGGAAAATACGGGTTCGACGTCAAGCGCATAGCAACCAGGTTCGGCGGGGGAGGGCACCTGCTGGCCGCTGGCTGCACGATCAGAACCGAGCTCGGCGACGCGGAAGTGCGCGTTCTCGCCGAGCTGGACAGATATCTGGGGCCCTCTAGAACTTGAAGCTGGTGCTGATGTCGTAGACCACCGGCACATGGTACATGGTGTCACCGGTGAGCATCTTGATGATGGCGAGCACAGAAATGAGCCCCGGCAGGAACCAGAACCAGTTGGCCACGAACCTGATCAGTGGGAGGCGTCCCAGAACTGCCAGGATGACCTCGAGAATCAGCACAACGAGTCCTTGCGCCAGATGCAGGCGAAAGAACTCGTTCTTCTTGTTAGAAAGCAGCGGGATGATCCAGAGGATACCAAGATAGCACAGTACTCCAAATACAAGGTCGTTGTTGACGGTCCCATTTGACTGCTGTTCCATGATCGCCACCCCCACATCCAGGATACGAGTATGGTAGATGATGCCGAAGCCGTGTCAAGGAGACTGCGTCTTGATGAGTCCCGAGGTAGGGCATGGATTCAGGTACGCCTGTACACCGCACGCGTGACAACCCGTCTCACGACACGTCGGGAGACGCTCGCCCTTCTCTGCTGAGACGTACTCCTCGCGGAGGAAGTCTGTCGAGACTCCTGCATCGATGATCTGCCAGGGCAACTCATCCTGCAGAGGAATACTCCGATACAAGAAACCGGCGGGGTCAAGGCCTGAGGTCACAATGGCTCGTTGCCAGACGTCGAATCTGAACGACTCGCGCCAGGCATCGAATGTTGCTCCGCTCCTCCAGGCTGTCTCGATGATGTTGCCAACGCGGCGGTCTCCGCGGCTGAGAAGTCCCTCCAAAAAGGAGATGCGTGGATCCCCAAAATCGATGTGCAGCTTGCCCTTGAGCGCGCGGAAACCTTTCCTGAGATGGTCGATCTTGGCTTCGTACTGCTCGAGCGTATCCTGGGCACACCATTGAAAAGGCGTGTCGGGCCGAGGCACGAACGGGTTGATGCTGAGATTGATGGCGATATCTCTGCGAAAACCCTTGCCAAACGTGTTGATGCGGCCTATCAGGTCGACCATGGCATCAAGGTCCTCCTCTGTCTCCGTCGGGAGACCAAACATGAAGTAGAACTTGACGAGGTGCCATCCTTTGCCAAAAACGGTCCGCAGGGTTTCGAAAATCGATTCCTCTGTGATGTTCTTGTTGATGACATCACGGAGGCGCTGACTGCCGGCCTCGATGGCAAACGTGAGGGAGCCTTCGCGCGTCTGTTTGACCTCGTCAGCTAGATAGCCGGGAAAATTCTCCATGCGGAGCGACGGGAATGAAATGGACACCTTGTGCTCTTCCCTGTATCCCCGCACAAGTTTGACCAGCCCTGGCAGGTCGCTGTAGTCGGTGCTGCTCAGAGAAAGCAATCCAACTTCTTCGTAACCGGTGTTGGCGACGAGTTGTTCAAGCTGCTTCTGGATGGAAGCGAGAGACCGTTCACGCGTGGGACGGTAGGAGATGCCGGCTTCGCAGAAGCGGCAGCCTCGCACGCATCCGCGGAACAGCTCGATGACGCCCCGGTCGTGGACGATCTCACGATACGGGACGATCGGGCTGACAGGAGCGAATGCCTCGTCAAGATTCTTCACGACTCGCTTCTGAACGGTCACGGGTACGTCTGAGGACGCTGGTTCAGCTACAACATACGGCGCGGCGTTCCTGGCAGGGCGTGAATTGTAGAGCCTCGGGACGTAGACGCCCTGGACGTCGCGCGCGAGTTTCTCCAGCGCATCTTGCGTGCTGGCTCCAGCTGCGCGGGACGCGGCGAGGTTGCCAACGATCTCAGGGAAGAGGTCCTCGCCATCGCCGATACCAAATGCGTCCACGAAAGCCGACATAGGTTCGGGGTTGAACGTGCAGCTGCCGCCGGCTATGACGATCGGCCAGTCAGCTCGTTGTTCCGACCGTATGGGAAGCCTGGCCAGGTCAAGCATGTTGAGCAGGTTCGTGTAGGTTAGTTCAGTGCCCAGGCTGAAGGCAATGACATCGAACGAGCCGATCGGCTGGTGGCTCTCGAGGGAGAACAGGGGGGCTTGATGCTCTCTGAGCCATGCCTCGAGATCGTGATACGGCGCAAAAACGCGCTCTGCAACAACGCCGTCCATCGTGTTGAGAAGGTGGTACAGGATCTGGATGCCGTACGACGACATGCCAACCTCGTAGAGGTCCGCGTAGCTCAGCGCGACGCGGAAGCGATCTTTCCAGTCTTTGTGGACGGCATTGAGTTCATTCCCCGCATA
>CAYRQW010000135.1:0-3274 GCA_964426505.1 uncultured Caldisericota bacterium | reverse complement strand
GCAATGATCAACGATACTTCGAAGGCACTCCAGGCGGCTCCGGTCAACATCAAGGGAACAGTCATGGTTCCACTTCGGTTCATCGGAGAAGCGTTTGGCGCCACGGTGGAGTGGGAACCTGTTTTCAAGATCGTTCGTCTTCAGCTGGGTTCCACGATGATCTACCTGCAGATAGGATCCAACTATGCGTCGGTGAATGGCAAGAAGATCATACTCCAGGGTCTGCCAACCATCATCAGTGGAACGACGATGGTCCCGATCCGGTTCATCTCGGAGGCATTCAACGCGCAGGTGACATGGATTGCGGCGACACAGGGTGTGGAGATCACCTACCCGAAGCCCTGAATCCAGTAGCGATGAATCAAAGGGGCGTGCATCATGAAACATGAAGGACTGATCATTGGTCTGCTTGTCGTCGCGGTGGCCATTTCTGCGGCGGGACTGGTCCTCGGGGTTGCACGCCCGGCTCGCCAGCTGAGGGTCGTTGCTGCCACCGGAACGGCTCAGGATTCGTTTGTGCCGGATACCGCCCATCTGGACCTTGGTGTCCAGACGGACGCGCTGGAAGTGCAGAAGGCCCAGCAAGACAACTCGGCCACGATGAAGGACGTACTGGCCGCCCTCAGGGCAGTCGGCATAAAGAGTGAAGACATCCAGACCAGCAGTTTCTACGTCAGCCAGAACTTCGACTACTCGAGTGGGCAGTCGAAGCCAACCGGGTGGCGGGTGAGCAATACGGTGACCGTCACCACCAACCCCGAGACAGTTCCGATCATCATTGATACAGCGTCGAAGGCTGGGGCAAACATCTTCAACAGCATCAGCTTCGAGATCAGCAATCGTGAGGAGCTGAAGGCGAAGCTCATGAAGGATGCGGTGGCAAATGCCCGGGCGAAAGCGCTGGGAACGCTTGAAGGCACGACTCATACGCTGGGTGACATCGTTTCGATAGAGGCGGACTGGTCCGGGCCGTCCATAGTCTACTTCCCTGGTGCAGGCGGAAGTGGGGGTGATGCACGCTCCGTCCCCATGGAAGCCGGCACGAACGTTCTCTCGGTCTCGGTTTCCATTGGGTTCGAGCTCGACTGAAAGCATTTCCGGAATAGCAGTGATGTGTTTCGCCCCGTCGATGTATCTCGCGACGGGGCGAAACACATTGCGGTGTTGCATACCCACTCCACGATGCTAGTATGACCTCATGTTCTTCACAATTGGCGACCGGAATCCAGTTGAATGCCACTTCTTGGCGTAATTGAACCACAGGCGCTATTCATGCTGACTTGCGGTTCACTGTCTGTTCACACAGGGCGATGACACAATCATCCATCGAGGGTAGAATACAACCATGAGAAAGATACTGGTAGTTGAAGACGAAGAGAACATCCGCACGCTCGAGAAGCTCTATCTGCAGAAAGAAGGCTATGAGCCCATTCTGGCTGGCACCGGGCGTGAAGCGTTGCGCCTGTTCGATGAGCAGAAGCCCGACTTGGTGATCCTGGACCTCATGTTGCCGGAGCTCAGCGGCGAGGAGGTCTGCCGCGAGATCCGCAAGAAGTCGACTGTGCCGATCATCATGGTGACAGCGAAGAGCGACGAGATCCAGAAGCTCGAGGGCCTGGAGATCGGCGCTGATGACTACGTCACGAAACCGTTCAGTCCGCGCGAGCTTATGGCCCGCATCAAGGCGGCGCTCAGAAGGTATGACTGGGAGCGGCTGGCTGATACCGCACCGGTAGAGAAGCTGGTATTCAAGGACATCGTCGTATATCCGGGCAAGCACCGTGTCGTCAAGGCCGGCAAGGACATCATGCTTACTCCAAAGGAATTCGAAGTGTTCACTCTTCTTGTTAAAGCCAACGGCGAACCCGTCTCGCGTTCCAGCCTCATCAAGGAGATCTATGGTGGCAGCGATGATGAGGTGTTTGACCGTACCATCGACGCCTATATCAAGAATATCCGCAAGAAGATCCAGGATGACCCCGGGAACCCGACGTACATCGAATCCATTTACGGAGTCGGATACCGTATACTGGTCTGATGTGACCTGTTGAAGAAGACGTCCAGCTTCCATGCCAGGCTGATTCTCAGCTATGCCGCACTTATGGCTGTGGTCATCGTGCTGTCCATCTGTGTGGCGGACGTCTTCTTCATACAGGCTTTCAAGACTTTTCTCGCCGGCGGATACGGGTCCCCCTTCGGCATCAAGTCAATGGTCATCGAGCCCGAGAGCTACCTTCTGACGACCACGTACCTCAGATTCCATGATATGATGCGTCTGTCGTTGTGGATCGGTGGATGTGCCGTCATGCTGATTGCACTGGGCGTGGCCGGCTGGTTCACGAGGCAGTTCTCGCAGCCCATATCCGGATTTGCCAGCTTCGCCGATCGTATCGGCCATGGTGACTATGACGCGCAGATCTCGAACAGTCAGGGACTGCGTGAGTTTGCGGAGTTGTCTGATTCACTCAACCACATGGCACAGGAGTTGAAGTGTCGCGATGAGGTCGAGCAGGAGCTTTTCTCCAATCTCTCTCACGAGCTGCGTACCCCTGTGACGGTCATCAAAGGCTACATGGAGGCACTCGATGCCGGGCTGATCTCCAGTCCGCAGGAGCTGCATTCGGCCACAGAGGCGATCTCTCAGGAGACCGCCAATCTCGAGACCATGATCAACGAATTGAGGCAGCTTGCGCAGATCGACAACAATGCCGTCAAGCCGGAGGAGTCGAATTTCGACGTGGATGACGTGCTGGGGTACATCTGGCGACGATTCGCCCCGATCGCGGCAGCTCGTGGAGTCCTGTTGTCACACGAGTTTGATGCACGTGTGAAGGTGCACCTCGACCGTCAGCTTCTCGACAGGGCGGTGGCCAATCTCCTGAGCAACGCCATTACCGCAACGTCACCCGGGAACGGTGTGACGCTGTCCAGCATGATCGGTGAGTCTCATGGAGTCAGCATCGTCGTTGAGGACAACGGGCCGGGGATTTCTGGCGAGGATCTGGAACACGTGTTCGATCGCTTCTTCAGGGGTGACCGCTCACGCAACAGGAGGAGCGGAGGCCTGGGCCTCGGCCTTCCGATCGCCAGGGATCTCGTAGAGATCGAGGGGGGTCATCTTGACATCAGGAGTACGGTCGGCGTGGGCACGCGCGTTACCGTGTCCTATCCACGATCGGCGATTGCGCGTGAAGAGTCACTTGTTGCTTCCTGAAGAACTCATCTTGCGCCTGTCGATCGGAAGACTACACTGAACTTGGCGGTCCACAGGGGA
>CAYRQW010000134.1:0-3388 GCA_964426505.1 uncultured Caldisericota bacterium | reverse complement strand
CAGGCAGGACCCGAGCTTTGACCCTGCCGCGTCCATCGGAGTCATCACGCCATTCCGCGCCCAGGCCGCGTGCATCTACCGTGCCCTGCCCGCAGACCTGCAGGATGTCACCGTGGACACCGTGGAACGCTACCAGGGCGGCGAGCGCGACATCATCATCGTGTCGTTCGCCATTCATTCCGTCTCCCAGATGCCGTCGATCACGGCTCCGTCCTGGGACGGGTCCGTCGACCGCAAGCTCAACGTCATGCTGACGCGCGCGAGGAAGCACCTCGTGCTCCTTGGTGACCCGCGCGTCCTGGAGGACTCACGTCTCGACGACGGCAGTCCATCGCATCACGCCCGTTTGCTGCAGTACCTGCGGGAACAGGGAGCATGGATGGAGGAGCCGGAGAGACTGCTGGACGTTGAGGGTCAAAGGTAGAAGCCGAAGACAAGGAAACCCCTCGGGCGTACCTTGGACCAACCGGTACACACCATAGGCACTACGTACTTGACATTGTTGTGACCAACTGGTATATTAACTACCAGTAACCAACATGGATGTCAAGGGAGAGGTTGAGATGCGAGTTCGAGAGTTCATCGATACTCATGGTGTGTTCACGTATCGCGAGTTTGCGGCTGCTCACGATGGCGATGTGCCGTCGGCGGCACCAACGCGTGATGCGCTTCTGAACCAGTACGTTCGGGCTGGTCGACTCGTCAGAGTACGTCGTGAGCTCCTTGTTACGGTGCCGGCCGGCGTCAACCCTGCTGCAGCGGTCACCGATCCTGTGGCTGTCGCTGCCAGGATGGCTGCCGATGCCGTGCTGGCCTACCATACAGCGCTCGAATACCACGGGACTGCGCATTCCGTACACAGTCGGATGACATACCTGACTGCTGTTGGCCAACGCCCATTGCTGTTCCAGGGCATCACATATGCCCCAGCGCTGTTCCCTCGTGCACTGTTGAACGGCCATCGAGAGAACATGATGGTCGACGAGGGGTTCAGGGGCACTACGCTGGTCCACGTTACGTCACGTGAGCGGACACTCGTCGATGCTCTTGATCGGGTCAGCCTGTCTGGCGGCTGGGAGGAAGTATGGCGATCGTTGGAGATGATGTCCAACCTGGACCTGAACTCTGTGGTCATGTACGTGGCGGCACTGGGTAATGCGACTACCGTCGCCAAGGTCGGGTTCTTCCTGGAGCAGCACTCGGAGCAGTTTGCTGCAGACAGTGGCATTCTGGAGCGCTTGCAGGCGGATGTGCCGCGCGGTCTCCACTATGCTGATCGAGACCGGGTTTCTGCCGGGCGTCTGGTGGAACGATGGCATCTGATCATGCCGGTCACCGTTCTCGACCGAGAGTGGGAGGAAGACAGATGAGACTGAGCCGCGATGTCCTGATGGCAGATGCTGGTGCGAGTGGCTTCCGCGCCGAGATCCTGGAGAAGTGTGAGTTACTGCTTGGCCTCCTGCAGGGTCTGGCAGATGACCCCTTTCTTGGCCCTCGACTGGCACTGAAGGGCGGCACCGCACTCAACCTGTTCGTGTTCGATGTTCCTCGGCTTTCGCTGGATGCAGACATGAACTATATCGGAGGTGCTGATGTTGGGACAATGGAAACCGAACGACCGCTGGTCGAAGCCGCCATCGGCAGCGTCTGTCAGCACGAGGACTTCAGAATAGGCCGGACTCCAAACGGACACGCTGGAGGAAAGTGGCATCTGGCGTACTCATCTGCATTGGGTGGCAATGCGGAGCTCCAACTGGACGTCAATTTCATGCTGAGGGTCCCTCTCTGGCCCGTCGTTGCGCTCGATTCCAGGGTTCTTGGACATGCAGGCGCTCACGACGTCCCTGTACTCAGTATCGATGAATTGGCTGCAGGCAAGCTGGCGGCTCTACTGAGCCGTCATGCGAGTCGCGATCTGTTCGACGTGCATCAGCTGCTCGCGAGCAGCCTGCTGGATCCAGAACGACTGCGCACTGCCTTCGTCGTGTACGGGGGAGCCAACCGGGTGGACTGGCGCACTGTAGCCATACGCGACGTCCTGTTCGAGGCGCGCGAGCTGCGCGACCAGCTGATTCCCGTTCTCCAGCGGCCTGGCACAATGATGGGTCTCAGCGATTCATTCGCCGAGCACCTCCTGGATGAGACGAGAGCAATGCTTGCGGCTGTCCTGCCACTCCGAGATCGCGAGTTGGATTTTCTGGAGGCACTCCTGGGCGAGGGAGTCGTTGATGCTTCGCTCCTGACAGACGATCCAGCACTCAGGCAACGCATTCAGACACAACCAGGGCTGCACTGGAAGGCGCTCAATGTTCGCAAGAACCTGGGACTCTGATATTGGGTCGGCTTACGACTGGAAGCCCAAGCGTACAGGCTCCGGGTCAGGGCGGGGCATGACAGCGAAGGGTGGAGACATGTACATGAAACTGGCAGAAACTGTGCACATTGAGCGAGACATGCATAGATGAAAAGGGAGTCATCGCGCTGTGTCGCTGAAGTGGACCACACCTGTGGAATGTGAGGAGGACACGTTGGACAGATATGAGCTGTTCCGCTTCCGACAGTTCCGGACTTGGAGACTGTGGCATCCCCGCAACAAGTGCTCTTGCTCACACTGCTCACCGGCGTTTCCCACAGCACTTAGGAGTATTGAATGCCTGTCTTGAGCATCTTCGCGTGCCATGTCTGAAGCGCTGACCAGCCTGCCGATCGTCCTGTCGTCGGATGCCATGAGTGCCCTGGACGACATGGGCCCGGAGCTGCTGCGGGAGGCATGGGAACGGCTCGTGCTGCTCGCGGCCAATCCCGTTCACCCACACCCCTCCCTGCAGGCGCACCGTGTGAAGCGGCTGGCGCACGTCGATGACAAGTGGGAATGCTACATCACGACCGCTCACCGCATCATCTATGACCTGACAGATGGAACCCTTCGCATCTGGAGGATCGGTGACCATTCGATCGTGGACCGGGTGCGCAACCTGTCGTTCGCCGCCGGGACCATCTTCCGCCGCGCTCAGCAGGAAGAGACACCTCCGGAGGAGTCCGTCCTGTTCACACCCCCTGCTTCGTGGACGTCAGAACAGACGACGCTGGAACAGCCGTTTGCCCGGCTGTCACCAGCCCATCTGCGTGTGCTGGGTGTCCCGTCGCCCAAGGTCAAGGCCGTGCAGGAGTGCTCGGATTTCGCCTCGCTGGAGGGGCTGGGGCTGCCGCTGCAGACCAGTGGATGGCTCGAGGAGCTCGCCACGGATGAGGCGTCGGCCGCAGAACTCTTCTGTCCTGACGACCTGTTCTTCAAGACGACACTCTCCAGCCTCAAGGGTTACTGTGAGGGGCGCATCAGGCGCCTGATGCTGAACCTGGAACCGGAACAGCAGCAATACGTGGACCG
>CAYRQW010000133.1:0-3417 GCA_964426505.1 uncultured Caldisericota bacterium | reverse complement strand
CTATGCGGCCGTTGATGCCCAGGACCAGCACAACAAGGCCGGCCTTGTCGTCTCTCTGGCCGGCCTTGTTGTGCTGGTCCTGGGCATCAACGGCCGCATAGAGCTCACGAGTCTGCTTGGTGTCAGCCTCGCGTTTCTCGCGCCCCTCTGCTGGTCGCTTTCTACGGTGCTGAGCAAACCACTGGTCAACCGGTATCGCGGGCTCGACGTCACCGTGTGGGGGCTGTTCCTCGGGACCCTTTGCCTTCTGCCCTGGCTTCGTCCCGCCTCTCTAACATCACAGGTTCTGACCATGCCGCTGATTGCCTGGGCAAGCGTTGCCTACCTCGCATATCTGTCGATCCTGCTGGGATATCCGGTGTGGTTCCACGCCCTGGAGACAAAGAAAGCATCTGAGACAGGCATGTTCGTGTACCTCAACCCGCTTATCGGTACCGCATCGGGTGTCCTGTTTCTTCATGAATCGCTCACGCCGCTGATGATGCTGGGAGCAGCCGGTATTCTTGCTGGGCTTGTCATTGGGAATCCGCTTGCAGACAGGTGAAGTCATGTGTCACTCGTAGTGCGCGGTCGCTTTGACAACCACTCCCTTTCCGGTATCATGTACAAGAGTTTCATCAGTGGAGGTATCAGATCATGAGAACTACTTACTCGCCTAAGAACCGCAAGCGCAATCGCACCCTTGGCTTCCTGAACCGCATGAGGAGCCATGGTGGACGCAACGTTCTCGCCCGCAGGAGACTGAAGGGGCGCAAGAAGCTCATCGTCGCGTAGGCGTCCATCCGCTCCGCGGATGGTTGTCCTGTTGGTGCAATGACAGTTGGCAAGACTGTGGAAACGAATTCCGGGCAGTGTATACAAGAGGGCCTTCGACAACTCGAAGGCCTATCATGGTACATTGATCGTGGTTTTTGTCTCTCCCGCGTTCACCCACCTTGTGGGTTTCACAGCATCCCGCAAAGTAGGTGAGTCCGTTGAGCGCAATCATGCCAGACGTCTCATGAAAGAGGCCTTTCGCATGGTTTCGCCGGGCCTGATGCCTGACTTCGCGTACGTTCTGGTGGCTCGCAAGCCGATCGTCGCCTCTTCTGTCGACGACGTCCGGCGTGAGCTTGCGCGGCTTACGTCTCAGTACCGTCAGCAATGAAGAAGGTCGTTACGTTCCTGTTGCGCTTCTATCGTCGATTCCTCTCTCCGCTCAAGGGTGCGACCTGTATCTACTATCCAACGTGTTCGGAATACACGCTCGAGGCTGTCGAGCGGTACGGTGTCCTGACCGGGCTATGGCTCGGCCTCAAGCGCATTCTTCGGTGTCATCCGTATCATCGCGGGGGGTTCGATCCTGTTCCCGACCTGCACCGGGACTGCGCGCACGAAACTCACACCCTGGAGGTTTCCGTTGATACAGATAAGCTCTCGTAAGAGCACCTACAGACTACTGCTGGTCGTCACCCTTCTGCTTGGCGTCCTGACTCTTTCCGGTTGCGTCGGCGCAGGACCAGTAGTGACGTCCGACCCGGTAGGCATTGGCCTCTCGGCCACGGTACGACCGCTCGAGAACATCCCGATCGTCATCACCATCAAAAACAACATGACCAAATTCGTGAGCGACGTGAAGGTTCAGATCGTCTCCATTGACGGCAACACAGGTATCGCCCCCTTCGACCTTTGGGAGACACCTGATGCCTCCGTCGCGCTGAATGCGCCCCTCCTGCCTGGCAAGACAGCGCAGGCAAAGCTCATCCTGCAACAGAAGACTCCGGCCGAAATAAAGTCCTATGCTATCGACGTCAGCGTCTCATACAAAGATGGCGACGGTGGTGCCGTCACCAAGATCATCAAGAATGCCGGCATCGTCAAGGTCGGCAACATCAACTTCCTGTCTGCCGGCATCCGCTGGATCATCGAACAGTTGTACAAACTTGTCCACAGCTATGCGCTGGCCATCATCCTGCTCACTCTCCTGTTGAAGCTTATCACTGAGCCGCTCACGCGCATGCAGTTCAAGTCGACTGTCGATATGCAGAAGCTGCAGCCTCAGATCGCCAAGCTCAAGACGAAGTACCCAAACAAGGATGACGCCCAGAAACTGAACCAGGAAACCATGAAGCTTTACAAGGACAACAACGTCAGCCTTTTCGGCGGATGTCTTCCGCTCCTGGTGCAGTGGCCCATCTTCCTTGCCCTGTTTACGGCCATCAACAACTACTCGCCCTTCAACTATGCGTCATTCCTTTGGGCACCTGCATTGTCAATGGCCTCGAGCGCCCTTCCCCTGGCTACACGGTTCATCATGCCCATCCTGGTTGGGCTCACGACCTATCTGCAGTCCATCACTTCTTTCACTCCAGGACAGGACAGATCCCAGACGGCAATGCTGACGTACCTCATGCCGCTGCTGCTCGGCTACTGGGCATATGGTTTCAGCATCGCGCTCGCACTGTACTGGGCACTCTTCTCTCTGTTTTCGGCAGGCCAGCAGTACCTGGTCATCAAGCGCCTGACCAAAGGCATGGCCATTCCTGAACCAGTCGCCAAGAAGTCGGGAAAGAAATAGGAGAGACACGATGAGACTCTCGAAACACGCTGAACAACTGGTCACTGGATTCCTTGTCGACTTCTTCACGGCCCTCGACGAGAACCCTGAGATTCAAGTGGCATACACGGACGGCGACCCGTACATCAACATCACCGGGCTTACCGGAGATGGCACATTCCTGACCAGGGATCAGACCTGCCTGTCGGCACTGCAGCACATCGTCAACGTCGTTGCACACAAGGACCACGAGGGTGCTCCCGGCATCGTGACGGTCGATGTCGACGGATACGTCATGCGCCAGCGCGAGATGCTGAAGCGCATGGCCATCGACGCCGCCCTGCGCGTCAAGCGCGAGAAGCAATCGGTCATGCTCCAGCCCATGAGCGCCAAGGCACGACGCATCATCCATGTGACTCTCAAGGACTACCCGGGCATCACGACGCACAGCGAAGGCCGCGACCCTCAGCGCCGGGTCATCGTCGAGCTCACGAGGTAACAGGGGCGGCGCATGCCGCACATTTCCACCATTGCCGCTCTTGCCACCGCTCGTGGCATCAGCGGCATTGGCATTATCCGCCTCAGCGGCCCTGACTCCTGGGCGATTGCAGCCCGGTTGACGGAGGGCCAGCCTCCGCTTGTGGATCGCACAGCCAATCTGCGGCGCATCCTGAAGTCGTCCACCGGAGAAGTCCTGGACCACGGGATCGTTCTCCCAATGCGTGGACCGCATTCGTACACAGGCGAGGATACCGTCGAACTGCAGCTGCATGGAAGCCCGCTTCTTCTCGACAGCGTTCTGGATGCCTGCCTGGAACTCGGGGCAGAACCCGCCGGTCCCGGGGAGTTCACGTTCCGGGCGCTGCTGGCAGGAAGACTGT
>CAYRQW010000132.1:0-3551 GCA_964426505.1 uncultured Caldisericota bacterium | reverse complement strand
GAGCCAGCGCTGTCGTATCACCGACGAGATGGCGTCGCAGCAGGAACTCGATCGTCATGGGCTGTGGAAACTTGGGTGCCACGCCCCAGCCGCCGTTCTCCCAGTCGTACTGCTCGACCAGCGAACGTGTGGCACCGGTCAGTGTCCTGATATCGAAGCAGCCTTCGAGCGCGGTGGCTGCGGACTGGCTGACAAGCTGCGCTGCAACTTGTGCGCCGACGCGCATGATGTCGGATCGTCGATCTCTCCATGCGTCAGCCAGCGCCCCGAGGAGCTGAGGGAAGCCGGGCAGGCCGTGACGCGCCTCAGGAGGGAAGTAGGTGCCGCCGTAGAATGGCTGCAGGTCAGGCGTGAGGAAGACCGACAGTGGCCAGCCACCCTGGCCGGTCAGCGCGCCGACCGCCGACATGTAGACGCTGTCGAGATCGGGACGCTCCTCCCGGTCCACCTTGATGCAGACATACCGGGCATTCATGATGGCGGCGGTCTCCGCGTCTTCGAAGGACTCGTGAGCCATGACGTGGCACCAGTGGCAGGCTGCGTAGCCGATGCTCAGGAAGATGGGCTTGTCCTCGGCCCGCGCCATCGCCAATGCTTCTTCTCCCCAGGGATACCATTCGACCGGGTTGCCCGCATGCTGGAGCAGGTAGCGCGACACAGAACCGGCAAGATGATTGGACAAGGGCAGGTCCCGCGGGGTCAGCGCCCCGCCTTCTCCAGGATGCTCTGCAGCATTGCCTAAGGAGCGCACTCTGCGACTGTGCTTGTCCTGCGGCGTCATCGGGAGCCCTTTGGGGTTGCCACGTCCGGTGTGGTGTCGAACAGCGTCGGTCCCGACGTCAGGACGCGTATCAGTTCTGCAGGATTGGCTGGATTTGGCCACGGCAGTGCGCCCATGTTCTGCAGTTCCCGGATTCCTTTCCCGATTTCTCCCCGTGAACGGACAAAGACCGGTACCAGCTTCAGGTTTGCCAGCTGGTCCACCGCGCCAGCCCACGTTTCACCCTTCTGGTGGTCGGAGCTGACGACCAGTGCTGCATCGGCCAATGCATAGATCAGCCTGGTGCACTGCATGGCGTTGCCAACAGTGTGTCCGGTCATCGGATGGCTGGGCGAGACCAGGGTCAGCCTGCCCTCCATAAGCGGCGAACGATACTCACGATCGAGGGCGGCCCGTTCCAGGTTGTCAGCAACTATGCTCGCAGCCTTGCCACCAGCTTCAAGTGCTCCATGAATGGATGCGTGATCGATTCCTTGTGCTCCACCCGACACCACCGTCTGTTCTGTGCGGGCCGCAAGCTGGCCTATGCGTTCAGCATATGTCAGCAGTGGCGGGATCGCATTGTGGCTGCCAACCACGGCCAACCCTCCCGTCTCCAGGATCGTGGCGTCTCCACAGCCATACAGTACGAGCGGCGCACTGTCCTTCAGTCGTTCTTTGAGCCGGTGCGGGTACGACGTGTCCGCGCTCGTGACGACCCAGATGGCGCGGGCCTGCCAGCGTTCAACTGCCTGACTGAGCAGGAAGCCTCGGCCAAGCAGGCGCCTGAGGCGGTCACGGTCCACGAATTCCCCGCATTGCCTGAGCAAACCATCTGCATCAGCAGCCAGAAGGTCTCCGGGTTGCTGCTGCACATCGTGCAAGAATGTGGCAAGGCGCCTGTACTCGCCGGGCGCCAACAGGTCTGCCTGTGACTCGACATGCCCCGTCATCAAGGGCTCCGTGAGCAGCAGGATCGCCTGGCTGTCCCGTGACAGCACGTTGCTCATGCGCCGGGTCTCGCGAACGCGAGCGCCATAGGGTAGACCTCACCGCTGCCACGGGAGCGCAACAGCCATGCCGCAACGGTGATGGTCCAGCGCGAATCGATCGTGTCATCCACCAGCAGGACGGGTCCCGCGGGCAGTGTCTCGGTGATGTCGAACGCTCCGTCGAGGTTGTGAGCCTGCTGCATGCTGTTCTGCATCGTCTGCTGCGGAGGGCGGTCGATGGTTCTGCAGAGCGCTGCCTGGAACGGTAGTCCCAATTGCTGTGCCAGACGCTCAGCGAAATCCCGTACCAGAATCGGGTCGCGCAGGGACGGTATGCAGGTGACCCAGGTGAGCGCAGGTTGCGGGTTCCACTTGCGGATCATCGACACACACGCATCGACAAGCTCATCTGAGAAGCGATGGTCTCTATCCTTGCCCTGGCGCACAAGCCCACCCCATCCGGCGTCATCCCATGTGCAGAGCGTCTTTCCCGGTTCTGCCTGAAGTACTCGGGGAATGAGTCCCTTGAGCCCATACGCTTGCATGCAGTCCAGCGGCCATTGTCTCCGGGGCTCAACGGGCAGACTGGTTCGGCGGAGGAATCCTGCCGCTTCGCGTACCAGGCCTTGATCGACCGTTGCTGGCAGGTCTGGCAGGTCAGGAATGGGGCAGTCGCCGGGTTCCCCGTCGAGGGCGCGGATAAGGTAAGCCATGTGCCCGGCATGCAGGTCCACGTATTCCTGCATCTGCTGCTGCTCGACGTGCCGCAGGTCGGTGAGGCGCTGCGCTCGCTCCCAGAAGGCCTCGCTCAGGTTGGTTGCGGTGAGCTGCCATCTGGTCCCCTGTTTCGCGATCGGCGCCGGCGATTCGAGGGACAGCAGGTCGATGGTCTTCTCGATGCGGCCCTTGGCGACGTTGACACTAACCATGAGGCCAGGCAGTGAGAGTCCCTGGGGACTCCGTTCCAGGGCTGTCAGGACCCGCCGTACTTCCTCGCGTGTCGGAAACGCAGTCTTGATAAAGTACTCGTTGATATCGTTCTCCTCAGCACCACTCAACAGAATGCCATAAGCTGCATCCAGAGCGCGTCCGGCACGGCCGACCTGCTGGTAGTAAGCCACGACTGACCCGGGAGTCTGATAGTGAATGACAAAGCCCAGGTCCGGCTTATCGAAGCCCATACCCAGTGCCGTCGTCGCCACGAGAGCCTTCACCCGGTTGTCCAGCAGCGACTGCTCAAGTTCGGGCCGGTCGCTGCCACTGTCTCCCGTGTATGCGACTGCATGCACGCCGCACAGCGCGAGCCATTCAGCAACCTGGACAGCGTCCCGCACCGTGAGCGTATAGACGATGCCACTGCCGGGCATAGCCGGTATCTGTCTGGCCAGCCACGCCAGGCGTTCCGCCTGACTGGACAGGCGCATCGTCTGCAGCTTGAGCGACGGCCGGTTCAACTCCCCACGGGACACGTTGAGGTCGGGTCCGAGGACGTTCTGCAGGTCCTGGATCACGCGGTCGTTGGCAGTCGCCGTCGTCGCAAGCAGTCGCATGTTAGCAGGCAGAGCCTCGATGGTGTGCTGCAGGAGACGGTAGTGCGGTCTGAAGTCGTGGCCCCAGTCCGAGATGCAATGGGCTTCGTCCACAACCAGCATGGAGATGCTGGCAGCAATGCGGGCGAGGATCTCAGAGCGAAAGCGTCCGTTGGCCAGCCGCTCCGGCGAGATGAGCAGGATGTCGACATCGTCCTGCTGTACAGCAGCTTCGATACCGCTCCAGGAGTCCGGGTTGTTGGAGTTGAT
>CAYRQW010000131.1:0-3630 GCA_964426505.1 uncultured Caldisericota bacterium | reverse complement strand
TGGCAGTCCGGCAGCAGCCAGCGTGCGCTGAACCTCGGCCAGGACCGCATAACCGCCTTGTGCCGCAAACTCGGCTGCGGCCACTCCTGCACTGTCTGTGCCGGAGCGCGACTGCATGATGCCCCACGCCGTGCCGAGGAGTGGGTGGCGAGCTGCAACGGCGCTTGCCATGACCATTCTGCTGTCGCCGGCGTCAATCTCGATGAGCGCGACCCGCGGAGTTGGCCGCGACCTGCTGATGGTGCCTGATGTCGGCTGCAGCCTTCCTGTCAGGAGGCCCAGCAGGGTCGACTTGCCGCTGCCGTTGGGACCGATGATGCCCAGGCGGGAGTCGTTCGAAACTGAGAAGGTGACCCCGTCAAACAGGGTTGTGGCTTGTTCAGGATATGAGAAGGAGAGATCCGTACAGGAAATCTGCATATGTTCCTCCGTGTTCGTCGCCATGATGTCGAAAGCATGTGACGGAGTTGTCGCTACGGTATGACGGAACTATGCTATTCGCACTCGAACAACCTCCACAGGAGTCAGGCACGGCCTGATCGCACAATCATAGTACAACCGACTATCGCATTGCCAAGAGTGTATACCCTACTGTGGCTTGTCCTCATGCCTGCGGAATGGGTTCCATGACCTCCTGGGGGCAACTGTCGGATCAGCAGGAACAGAGGTGACGACCTGAGGCGTGGGGTACGGGGGAGTGGCAGGAGGAGACGGAGCGACCACTGGTTCGACAGATGTCACGATGACAGGTGCCGTCGCAGCGGGTTCCGGCGATGGCTGGACCGACGGCTCGACAGGTTGTGCAGGAGGGATGGGCTCCGCGACATGATGAGGAGCCTGCGCGGGCGTGGCCGGCTCGGCCAGTGTGACGGCGGCCGGCGTCTCGATCACTGAAGCTGCGTTCTCTTCCAGCGGCAAAGGCTCGGCAGCGTTTGTGGCGACGGGCGAGTCGAGAGCGGGTGCCTCAGAGACAGGAGGTTTCGCGATCTCGGGCTCGCTTGCCGGCAGCCAATGGAGAGCCAGCGCCACCGGTATCTCAGAGATGTCGTGGACGCGGACATCTGCGAGTTCCAGTTCCTCGGGGGCCCAGCCATACGCGGCGCCTATTGCGAAGTATCCTCCCGCATATGCGGCCTGCATGTCGTCTGCCCGATCACCTGCCATGGCGCACCGTTCTGGATGAAACTCATTCCATACGTCGCACAACATCATCGTTTTCGACTGATCGGGGCGGCCCGGAACCCGTATCACGGTGAACAGGTCGCGTACGCCTGCCCGTGTCAGGATCGCCTCGGGATACCACGCGGGGGCATTGCTGCATACACCGAGTTTCCACCCGTCCCGTGCCAGCGTCCTGAGGACGTCTGCGGCACCTGGATACAGCTCACCCTGTGTCTTCACGTAGTCCTGTTCAAGGAGATCGAACTCAGAGACCAGCTCCTGGGTTGATGTACCCAATTGCAGCTGTTCCAGCCAGGCTCGCCACTCGCTGCCGCTCTGACCAATGAAGCTTCGCAGGAATTCCTCGTCAGGCACCGGGAAGGCGTGGCGTGCAGCGAACTCCTGTACAGCAGGAAAGAAGGACGTCTCCGTCCGAAAGAGCGTGCCGTCCATGTCGAACATGATCAGGTTCATTGTTGACCTCCTGTCCTGCGTCGCGCGTCCGTCCGTGCAGGCACTGCAACACATGCATTGTACGACCGTGGCCGCATGGTGCAAGACTGCTCTGTGCCGGGCAGCCGTTGTACGACGTCGTCTGCCGGAACTGGTCTTGCCCGGTTCTGTGAAGACTTGTGCCGAACACATGCCTGAACTCTGCTACAATGTGGTTACGGGTGGCGACGACGGGTTGACGGACTTCATCCCGCAAGTCCACCGTATGGGAGGCACGATCATCGAGATGGTTTGCTCATCAGGCCGGCACAAAGCGAAGAAGCGAACGGCTGTCATCAAGCCGGCTGTTTTCATGCTGTGTCTCCTGCTGGCAGTCTCTTTCACCTCCGTGTCCCTCTGTGCCCGTGCCGACACGCTGACGGTCGGGTCTGCAGTCCAGGTCACCGGAACAGCCGGAGACGGCCTCAACGTGCGATCGTCGGCCGATAGCACCGCAGCCGTCGTTGGTGTTGAGAGAGATGGGGCGCAGGGGGTCATACTGGAGGGGCCGGTTATCGGAGGCAGTTTCACCTGGTGGCGCATCCAGTGGAAAAGCGGCTTGATGGGCTGGTCGGTCGCCCTCTATCTCAGAACGACCATCCCTGACCCGATCCCCAGTGCTCCGACCGCTCTCGTGGTGGTAGCCGGGATCGAGTCGGCTGTACTCTCATGGAGTCTCCCTGAGGAACCCGGAACCGCCCCGATCACCGCATGGCGCATTTACCGTGACCGTCACGCGAATCCATCGACACTTCTTGCCACACTGAATGTCGGTGATCAGGGCTTCGACACGCGGACCTGGACGGACGGCCCCATGCTCGCAGGCGGCAGAACCTACTGGTATGCCGTCAGCGCGGTCAATGCGAATGGAGCGAGCGCTCTCTGTACTGGCGTTCAGGTGGTCCCTCAGGTGGCATCGATGCCGACGGGCATCTTCTTTCTCCCTCCTGAGCTCGATTTTGGGGGCGAGCAGGTGTCGCTTGTGCTGACCCTGCAAAACATCGGGAGCACGCCGGTGGCGTTCAATATTGTTCCTGGAGCTTCGTGGCTGGTCGGTGTCTCGCCTGCATCGGGGAGCATACCTGTCAGTGGAAGCCAGCGCATCAACATCGGGGTCCAGCGGACCGGCGTTCCGGCGGGGACGTACGAGAGCCTCGTCCGGATCATCTGTTCCACGGGCAGCGTGAATATTCCTGCGCAGATGCGTGTAGGCATGATCCAGGGAATCGATGTATCACGCTGGCAATGCGGGGGAGATCATGCCGGCGATCCGATCAACTGGGCTGCAGTGCGCGCGACGGGATTCCAGTTTGTCTACGTCAAGGCGACCGAGGGATTGAACATCACGGATGCATTCATGAGTGTTCTGGTGTCCGGAGCCCGCTCGGCAGGACTGCTGACAGGGGTGTATCACATCTGCTGGCCGGGAGAGAACACTGCTGCGGCCGAAGCCGCTGTGTTCCTCAGGGTCGCAGGACAGTATGTCGCTCCGGGGTTCCTCGTGCCGGTCCTTGACCTCGAACCCAGGTACAGCATCGGCGGAGCAGCCATGGTGCGCTGGATCGACGACTGGGCCGCCATCGTGCGTGCAGCGAAGGGTGTCAACCCGATCATCTACTGCAGTGCCTCGGTTGCCGCCAACCTCCACAAAGCAGATTCCACGATTGACGGGCGCTATCGTCTGTGGATCGCGGGATATGCGTCTTCGGCACAGCCAAACACGGGCGGGTGGGACAACTGGGCGTTCTGGCAGTACAGTGACAGTGGAACCGTTCCTGGCATCGAAGGGCACCGTGTCGATCTGGACTGGTTCAACGGCAATGAGCAGACTCTGGCACAATACGTCATCGGCGGGGTCACCCCAGCGTCATACTCGCTCCTATCTGCCGTCATGGGCAATGGCCTGTTGAGCGTAGAGCCACAGCAGACGTCATATCTGTCAGGGAGTACGGTGACCTTCACGGCAAAACCGGCTGC
>CAYRQW010000130.1:0-3632 GCA_964426505.1 uncultured Caldisericota bacterium | reverse complement strand
GGTGACGGGGGTGCCGTTTTCAAACATGCCCAGGGAGGCGGCGGAGGCGGAGGGGGATGGTAGTCCGTTCATCCCGTGCCCTGGCCGCCGGCCTTGCTGTTCTGGCTGTACTTGCGGTCTCGCGAAACGTTCGCGCGGCTTCGCCTGTCGAAGTACAGTCCCTGACCTCCACCGTGACCGTATTCACGAGTGGCAGTCTGGAGGTACGGGAGCAACTGACACTCACGACGACCGGGGATACGATCACCAGGACTCTGTCGCAGGATGTTCGCGACGTGCGTCAGGGCAGAAGGGCGACGCCTTCGTGGCGGGTCCAGCGCGCCAGCATCGACGGAAAACCGGTGCCATGGCGCATGAGTTCGCCGTCACCAGGCCGGCTGATGCTGGAAATCGGTGACAACGTTCCGCCCGGCCTTCATGCACTGGACCTGACGTTCATCACAGACCGGTTCGTGGTGGCGGACACAACCAGGGCAGACCTCGCCTGGGATGCGACGGGCGCCTGGAATGCTCCCGTGGCCCAGACTGTTGTCGTCATCACGCCTCCCCCCGGAGCCGGGAGCGCCCTTGTGGGGGCTGGCGCCTCGCTGCAGAATGCAGTTGGGCGCATCGCCTCCCTGCCGGCAGCGGAGGATATGGATGGTGGCATCACCATACGAGCCGACCGCCGGTTGGCGACCGGCGAGCACCTCGTGGTCCATGCAGCATGGCCGGGCGGATTCGTGCACGTCCCCACCGGAAGCATGCGTGTCGACTGGTTCATCCGCGACTGGGGAGGCATCGTCATGGGGCTTCTCGGACTTCTTGTCCTGGCAGGCTACTTTGAGTCCGCATGGAGCACGGTCGGCCGGGATCTTCCGCGGACGGCGATCATCCCCCGGTTCGACCCTCCGGAAGGGATGTCGCCTGCCGCTGTGCGCTATGTCCGCCGCATGGCATTCGATGGCACGGCGTTCGCGGCCAACTTGCTCGACATGGGTTCGCGCAGAGCATTGAAGGTGACGCAGGCGGGCGGCTCGACGATCCTGCAGCGTACCAGCACATCTCTGGAGACCCTCCCACCGGATGAACAGGTCATGGCCGAATACATGTTCGGCAATGGTCGGGGAACCCTGACCGTTACGCAGCACGCACAGCCCGTCCTGCAGTCTGCACAGGCCGCACTCCGGAAGTATCTCGATGAGAACTGCCGCCCGGCATACTTCGGACTGCACCGGCACGAGACGCTGGTCGGCGTTGGCATTTCCTTCGTCACAGCAGTCCTGGCCGGCATGGCACAGGCGACGACCCGGGCAGGTGCACTGGCGTACCTGTCCCTGCTTTTGTGGCTCTCCGTCTGGTCGGCGGCAGTCGCCTTCACCTGGTCGTCCCTGTTCAGAGCGTGGAAGACACAGCCGGTCGTCCGTCCTGTCAAGCCGGTCTCTTTGCTGGGAATCCTCACCATCAGCATAGCCACGGAATCCGAGGAGAAGACCCGTCGCGCCGACGCATCGACCGCCGTATGCTTCTCCGGCTTCTGGCTCGTCGGGGCAGGCATGTTCTTCCGCGTCGCTACCGCTCCCGTGGCCATCCTCGTCGTCGCCATGGCCGTCCTGGATGTCATCTATGGTCATCTCCTGCCGAGCTGGACCCCGCGTGGACGGCAAGCCGTGGACGAGGCAGACGGCTTCGCCCTGTACCTGAAGGTGGCCGAGCAACACCGCATGCACTCGTTTCACCCGCCCGAGAAGACACCCGAACTCCTGGAACGATACCTCCCCTACGCCCTGGCGCTGGGGGTCCAGCAGGAGTGGGCCGAGCAGTTCCGTGAGACCGTCGAACGTAGCACGGCATCTGCGCCAGCATAGTACTGGAATAGTGTCGCCAATTGCGCTATGTTGTCTGCTGAATCGACAAGCTAAAGGAGCAACCATGAGAAAGTGCAGACTGCTGACACTGGCCACCGTAGTGATGATCGCACTCCTGTTGACCGCCCCGGGACTGGCACTCGCCGAACAGGAACGTATCACCAGCTTCGACAGCGCCATCGCCATCAGCCAGGACGGCTCGATGCGAGTCGAAAACACCATCAGGGCCGTCGTGACAGGTGATCAGATCCGGCACGGCATCTACTATGACTTTCCGACCATCTACTCCAATACCAGGACCGGCGGCAGGCTTGTGATCGACTTCCGCGTCCTCGGGGTCCAGCGAGACGGACAGACCGAGCCGTACACTGTCGAGAACCGCGCCAATGGCAAGCGCGTCAAGATCGGGAGCGCCGACACGTTCATCGATCCTGGTGAACATACCTGGGTCCTGCGATTCAGCGTCGATCGTGAGCTGGGATACTTTGCCGACCACGACGAGCTGTACTGGAACGTCACCGGCAACGGCTGGGTCTTCCCTATCGAGCGCGCGTCCGCGACTGTGACCCTGCCGGGCGGGGCCGCTGCAAAGATCACTGGTCTCAGCGCCTACACGGGCGCCTCGGGCGCGACGACAAGTGCCGTGACGACGACACAGGGGATCGACGGGACTCCCACGTTTGTGACAACAGCCATTCTCAATCCTGGTGAGGGCCTGACCATCGCAGTCGGGTGGCCGAAGGGCTACGTGACTCCTCCGTCTTCAGCGACTCGGCTGGGCTGGTTCTTCCGCGACAACAGCGCCCTCATCGTCGGTCTCATTGGCCTGCTGGGCGTCTTCCTCTACTACATGACCGTCTGGTACCGATTTGGCAAGGACCCCGAGCGAGGCACCATCTTTGCGCTGTTTTCACCACCGGAAGGGATGTCGCCTGGAGGCGTCCGGTACCTGTCCCGTATGGGGCACGACAGCAAGACCTTCACCGCCGCGCTCATCAACATGGCCGTCAAGCGGTACATCAGCATTCACGAGGATGGCCACAAGTACTGGGTGGAGCGCGACACGGCTCCGGAGACCGTCCTTTCGGATGACGAACTCTCTCTCGCCGGGTCGCTCCTGGGAACCAGCGCGCGCGTAGACTTCGAGCAGTCGAATGCCGAGGACATCCAGAGGGCCATTCTCGCCAGCAAGAGACCCCTGGAAGCCGACTACCAGCCGAGGTACTTCGTCAGCAATATCGGGTACTTCATCATCGGCATTCTCCTCTCGGTCGCAGTTGCTCTTGTCACAGGCTTTCTTTCTCTCTCCGGGACAGCCGTCCAGTTCGTCGCGCCCGTGATCGTCACTGTCGCGCTGGCTGTCATGGGGGTTGTGTTCGGCGTAGCCCTCAAATCATTCACCACAGCTGGACGCAAGCTGATGAACCAGGTCGAGGGATTCAAGCTGTATCTGTCCGTCACCGAGAAGGACCGGATGAACCTGCTCAATCCGCCCGAACGTACGCCCGAAGTGTTCGAGAAATACCTGCCATATGCGCTTGCGCTGGACGTGGAGCAGCGCTGGTCTGAGCAGTTTGCCAGCGTGTTCGCCCGCATGGCTGCTGAGGGACGTCCCTACGCCCCTGTCTGGTACAACGGCATGTACTGGAACCCCGTCAACCCGGCGGCTTTCGCCAGCAGCATCGGCAATGGGTTCAGCAATGCCATCAGCGCCTCGGCGGTCGCCCCCGGCAGCAACTCCGGCCTGGGCGGTGGTGGAGGCGGAGGATTCAGCGGTGGCGGCGG
>CAYRQW010000129.1:0-3709 GCA_964426505.1 uncultured Caldisericota bacterium | reverse complement strand
GTCCAGAGCGGTCGCCACTTTGAGCAGGTGCGCTTCACCCGTCAGAGTGTTGACTTCCACCAGGGCTGCCTGTGCTGCAAAACTGTAAATCCAGTGTGGCAGGCCGGCAGCCCCGGGGATCTCCCGGTCGGCCGTCGGCCACACGAAGTAGCCTTCGCCACGCAGCGGCGATTCCTGGGAGAATTCCTGGGCCAGTTCCTCATACGTCCGGAAGCCCGCCGGCGTCGTCATGCCCCCGTCCTTCGCCTCACAGACCACATCCGCTCCCGTATGATACTTTGCATCCAATGCACCTGCCACCTTCCTGCCAAAGTCCTGGAAGGCTGCCACAATGGCATTCGAGGCCGTATACATCGAGCGCGAGGCGGTTGCGGGCCCTGCGTCGACCGAGCCCTCCGTCTGGCCGGCCACCATGCGGACCCTCGACGAGGCAACGTGCAGCAACCCTGCGGCCATCTGCGTGAACCCGGTATGCGTGCCCTGACCGTACTCTACGAGACCGATGCGGAGCGTGAAGCTGCCGTCCCGGTCGAGATCGATGTATGCCCCGCCGTAATCGGGGATCCCGAGCCCGAGCCCGGCTCCCTGAGGGGCCAGCGCGAGCGCCACTCCCCTCCGAAGCCATGGTCTGTCCGTCTTCTTGTACTCCTCGCGACGCTGCCACAGGTCGGACTTCTCGATGGCATCCAGGACAAGGTCCATGGAAACACCCGTGCGCAGGGTATGACCGATAGGCGAAACCTCGCCCTGATGCAGCACATTCCTGCGCCGTATCGTCACCGGGTCAAGCCCTAGCTTCTCCGCGGCCTCGTCCATGTTGGACTCCAGCGCAAACAGGACCTGAGGAACGCCAAAACCACGGAACGCGCCGCAGATGCCGTTGTTCGTGAACACCGCCCAGCCCTCGTGGCGAGTGTTGGGGACACGGTACAGGGAAGAAGCATGTTCGAGCGCCAGATTGAGCACGGGGCCACCAAGCGACGTGTAGGCGCCCTTGTCCTCGTAGCAAGTCACCTCGTTGGCAATCATCGTTCCGTCGCCCTTGAAACCGGTTTTCATGCGCACGATGAATGGATGCCGTTTCCAGCCCGAAACCAGCGACTCCTCGCGCGACAGGAAGACCTTGACGGGCTTGCCCGTCTTCATGGCAAGCAGGGCGATGCCACCCTGGATGGTCAATTCGTCCTTGCCGCCAAAACCACCACCTACCGGATTGCTGTACACATGGATCATCCGGGGGTTCATGCCTAGAATGCGGGCAATCTGCAGCTGGTCCCTGAACGCGTACTGGGAACCAGCATACATCGACAGCGAGCCGTCGGCTTCCGGCACGGCCACGCCGGACTCAGTCTCCAGAGGTGTGTGGGCCTGACGTGGTGTCCGGTATTCATGCTCGATGACCACGTCCGCCTCGCGCAGCCCCTGTTCGACGTCGCCTTTGGTGATAAGCGTGTGAAGACAGACGTTGCCTTTGTCGTGAACTTTGGGGGCATCAGGCTTCAGCGCTTCGATGGGGTCGTCGACGACCGGCAGGACTTCGTACTCTACATCGACCAGAGCTGCCGCCTGTTCGGCAATGCGTTCGGTCGTGGCAGCCACCAGTGCCACCGTGTCTCCCATGTATCGTACCGTGTCGCTGCAGATGACCGGCATGTCGGGAGTGACGATCCCGAACCCGTTGAATCCGGTCACGTCTGACGCCGTCAGCACCGTGACGACGCCATCCAGCGCCATCGCCTTGCTGACGTCGATGCTTTTGATGAGGGCATGCGGGTACTTGCTGCGCACAAACCATGCATACAGCATTCCCGGGAATGAGAGATCAGACATGTACGCCGTCGTGCCGCACGCCTTACCCTGTGCGTCGACCCTGGCGATCTGCTCGAAACGGATATCGTCCATCACATCGCTCCTTTCACGGTCAGCCACCACCGATAGGGGCTGCAAACAACAACTCGTCGCCGTCCTGAAGGATGTACTCGTCATACACGCGCTTGCCCTTCAGTATCAGGATGAGATAGGCCAGCTCAGGCCCTTTGATGTTGAGTTGCCTGACGATTGCTCCCGCCGTCGTTCCTGGCGGGAGCTCCAGCTCGTAGTCGGGCGTGTCGTGGTACTGCTTGTAGTCCTGAAAGAGCTTGATCCTAACCTTCATGCCAGCAGGAGGCGAGCGCCTCATAGGCGGCCTCTGCAAGAAGCCCGACCACAGCTTCCTTGCGATAGACGGCAGTTGCCCTCAGATCATCGATGGGCGCCACTTCTTTCCAGGCCATCTGAGCAGCACCGCGAATGGCATCCCATGACAGGACCGGGGGAAGCTGGCAGAACATCTGCTCGGTCTTGTGCGCTCGCACTACCGTCGGAGCGACCGAGCCGAAGGCGATGCGAGCCTCAGCAATCCGCCGATTGCTGCCGACCCTGAAGTAGAAGGCGACATTGGCGGTAGAGATCGTCATCGCCTTCCGGGAGCCCAGCTTGCCAAACCCGGTCAGCTCATTCGGACCCGTCGCGGGAAAATGGAGTTCCGACACGAGTTCATCTGCGGCAAGCACGGACCGTCCCGGCCCTGTGAAGAAGTCGATGACAGGGACTTCCCGTGTCCCCGCACGGCTGGCGATGGTAACGACTGCATCCAGCACGATGAGCGCCGGGATGGTGTCACCCGCGGGAGAAGCGTTCGCTACGTTGCCACCAACCGTCCCCATGTTGCGGATCTGGGGACCGCCCACCCGTGAAGAGGCCAGAGCCAACGCACGACCGTGCTCCAGCAGAATAGAGGAACCACAGACGTCCGCGTGGGTTGCACCAGCCCCGATACGGACGACACCTGACTCCTCACGCACGAATTGGAGCTCCTCCACGCGGGAAAGGTCGATGATGATGTCTTCCTTGATGAGTCCTTCCTTGAGACGCACCGTCAAATCTGTGCCGCCACACAGGAACCGCTTGCGCGTTCCAAACCGCTCGGCCAGCTCGAGCGCCTCTTCCAGGTCATGTGCTGCGTGATACTCAAAGTCCTTGATCATGGTTTGCTCCCAAGAAGCCCAATGATGTTCGCCCTGCTCTTCATCGAGTCCGCAAGCACGCGGTCGTGCCGGATGGCGACGAGCTCAGCACAGATCGCAAGCGCTATCTCCTCGGCAGTCTGGCCGCCGTGGTCGATACCCACTGGCGCATAGACGTGTGCAAGATCTTCCCTGTCGATTCCCGCGGCCTCAAGATGGCGGAATACTTCAAGCGTCTTTGCCCGTGAGCCGATCATCCCGATGTAGCGACTGTCCACCTTGCGCTCCAGCAGTGCCTTGAGTACGCGCTCGTCGCTTGCGTGCTTGTCCGTGAGAATGACATGATACCCCTGTGGGCCATAGTCGGTCGTCTGAACCAGTTCTACAAAATCGCCGGTCAGGAAATGATGTGCGTCGGAAATACGGCCAGGCGTTGCAAACTCCGGCCGATCGTCCAGCACCGTGACTTCGAAACCGACGAGTGAAGCAAATGTCGCCAGAAAACGCCCGACATGCCCGGCGCCATAGATATAGAGAAGCGGACGGCTGCCCACATATTCAATGTAAACCGTAACCTGACCACCACACAGCATGCCAAGGCTGTCCTTCCCATTCTGGCTCAGGTCAAAGGCGACAACACGTGACTTGCCTTCGACGATGGCACTGCGGGCAGCCTCCAGAACAGCAAGTTCAAGCTTGCCACC
>CAYRQW010000128.1:0-3768 GCA_964426505.1 uncultured Caldisericota bacterium | reverse complement strand
CACGCGACAAGGCCTTCTGGCAAAAGGGTTTCGACTTCATGCGCACCCGCTGGGTCGAGCCTCTCGAAAAGCTCGTGTCTGAGCGCAAGTAGCACGACAGGCACCCCGGTGCCGGTGACAAGGGCGCCGGGGTGTCACACTCCTGAACCTCCAGTCGAGGACTCTCGTTCGCCCCCGCCCGAGCCCAAGGATGTCATCGTATCCGAGGGGGTTCTACGTGCTGATCCCTCGCACTCTTCTGCCCAGGATGCGAGGCGTTCCTCAATGCAAGAGTTGTCCCTGAGGGGTGCGCCTGTCCAAAGAAAGCTACGGGGAGAGCCGTGGACTCAGCGGATGCTGACTGTCACCATCTGCCACCGTGCCTGCGAGCTGCAGCCTTGTCTGCCCAGGAAGCCAAACGCCATCTCGCCACCCGGCAGGACGACCCGGTACGTGAGTCTCCCGGATCCGCTTCATATGATGCCGCAGGCCTCCCTTGACAAGGCCACCGGGCAATACATCATGTAGGTGCCAAAGAGGCTATTGACTTTGCCTGCGGGTCATCATGCGGAAACAGGGGGAGGAACCATGAGAGGAAAGCCCAAGCTGCATTTGCTGGTCGCCATCGTGCTGGCACTCGCGTTTGTCGTCCCGGCGCCAGCTGCTGGATCAAGCTCGGCCACAGTCGTAACACTCTGGATCGGCAATCCGATCATGTCGATCGGCACTGTGCGACAGCCGATCGACTCTGAGGGGACGAAGCCCGTCATCGTCGAGAATCGGACGCTTGTCCCGATTCGGGCAGTGATCGAAGCCTTCGGTGGCGTTGTCGAATGGGATAGCAACACACGCAGGGTCATGGTCGTTCTGGGGGACAACACCCTTGACCTGTGGATCGGCAAACCGACGGCCTCGCTTAACGGGGTGAGTCTGCCTGTCGACACGGGGAACCCTCGCGTCATACCGGTGATCATGTCAGGACGCACTATGCTGCCCCTCCGTTTCGTCTCAGAGTCACTCGGGATCGCCGTCCTGTGGGAGCCCACGGCCAGGATGATCAGGCTGACATACGCGGAAGAACCGCCGCCTGCGATTCCTCCCGCGCCACTGCTGGTTGCGCCGGCAGACGGAGGTCAATTCGTCAATTCATTGCCCTGGCTGACATGGACAAAGGACGAGGGAGTTGACACTTCGCGCCTGCAGATCCTGTCGTCCTCCGGCGTCGTCCTGCACGCAAAGGCCAGCGTGGCGGGCAGTACCTACAAGGTCCCGGCCGGCACACTTGTTGATGGCACATATACATGGCAGGCGTCCGTTCACAACGAGGGAGGCTGGGGTCCCTGGTCGTCGCCGAGGACCTTCAGCATCGTCACCATCGCTCCGCCTTCGGCACCTGCGCTCCTGGCGCCAGCCGACAAGTCCACCGTGGATGCTGCCGTGCCGCTGACATTCGAGTGGAAACCGGTCGCGGATGCGGACAGGTATCGCGTGCGCCTCCTCCGCGGAGAAGACGTGGTCTACGCCGAAGACGGGCTTGAGGAAACGACGTACACGATGCCGGATGACAGCCCCCTGGTGGGCAGTGGCGAGTACTCGTGGCAGGCGGCGGCCCGCGGGATAGCCGGATGGAGCGCCTGGTCAGCAGTCTCGACGTTCTCGATACCTCGTCCCGACAACGGTGCCATCCTGAAGCGACTGGCTGCATTTAGCGGTGGAAAAGGGAAGCTGACCATACAGATGGGCACTGGCAGGGACGCAATCGTGAAGCTGGTGAAGAGCGGCAGCGATCAGGCATCGATCGCCGTCTACATCCGGTCCGATTCGTCCACGACCGTGACAGGTATCCCCGACGGCGTCTATCGCGTTCTCTATGCTACGGGCGACGCGTACAACGCACGAAAAGCGACATTCGTCCTCAGCCTGAAGGCCGCCGAGTTCGACGAGCCTGTTACCTACACGACGACGAGGACGAGCTACAGCACATGGAGTATCACGCTCTACGCGGCGACCGATGGCAATGCGTCGACCACTCCGCTGCCGGGGGATTCGTTCGGCGGCTACTGACGTCGGCTGGGTACCACACCACCATTCATCCAACAGGGGCTGCAGATATGCGGCCCCTTCTTCCTTCTGCGTGTCTGTGCGGGGGATCTCATCCCGACTGTGCAGTGATCGAGGTCCTTCGCTGGAAGCGGAAGGCAGGTGCCTTCAAGCGGCGGGAAGTCCACAACCGGGTTTCCTGTCAGCTGGAATCTACAGATTCCTCAGGCAGGACGATGACGTTCAGGGGATGGTGGCGGCGGGGGGATTCGAACCCTCGACACTCCGGGTATGAGCCGAATGCTCTAACCAACTGAGCTACGCCGCCACAGGGCGCTGGAAAACTGGAACATAGTAGCAGAGGCGACAGCCTCTGTCAAGTCGGGAAAAGCGAGACGCTATCCGCGCTTGCGCTCTGTCCGCTTCTTCTTGTCGACCTGCCACTCCTGTGAGTCCTGCAGATATCGCTTCATCATCATGTCGAAGGGACTCAGCAGGGGCTTGTCATGAAATGGGCGCGAGCTGTACGATGGACGGGGGGACGGCGCACTCGGAGCAGAAGCCTGAACAGGTGGACCGCTTTCGGTTCCAGGAGCAGCAGGCGTTCCGTCGGCACCACCGGCAACCTTTGCAGCCTTGATGGACAGGTTCAGCTTCCCATCCTTGTTGCGGCCAATGACACGGACGGTGACCTTGTCGCCTTCCTTGAGGAACTGGTTGACGTCCTTGACGTAAGTATCGCTGATTTCCGAGATATGAACCAGACCTACCTCATTCGTATCTGTCTTGACGAACGCTCCGAACGGAACGATCTTGACGACAATGCCTTCGGTTAGCTTGATACGGTGCTCTTCGGCCATTAAACTCTTCACTCACCTCTGCGGGGGATAGCTCTGCCGACGTGGCAGGCTCCAATAGAACAGCATACAGTGCCCAAGCCAAAATGCAACCCTAGAACCATCCCTTGACCCATGCAATGAACTGACTCAGTACCCGGGGAAGACCCGTCGACTCTGCAGGAACCGGCTCAGGGACTGTAGTGTCCATCGGGAACAGGATCACTGTGTCGCCCTTCTTGCTCATGAGCATGTCCTCACGCGCGACCTTCTCGACATAGGATCTGGTCGCATGATACTCCATGGCCTTCTGCTGTTCAAGCGTCTGTGCACTGACTCGTTCCAGGTCGGCGAACGTACGGGTCGCCTCCCGGTCCGCCTTGCCCAGATACACGAGCGCTGCGACCGTACTCCAGATGAGATAGCCGATCACTAGACACGCGACCAGCGCAACACTCTTCTGCATGTTCAGGGTATGCCCGCGCTTCTCTCGTCTCAACACAGATCTCACTCCTCAGGCGCTGCGCTCATGGTGCTCAGCACGTCGATACTCAGCCGCCTCACCGTTTCGGCTGTCGGAATACCGAACCGGTCCCAGCCCCTGAGGTCATAATACTCATCCAGGACGTCCGCGTCAAGCCATGCAAGGTGCCCGGTAACACTCCCACCCCGGTCGACGCTCAGCAGGCGCCACGAGTGCATCGTATCCCGCACGCTTCAGGGCTGTTCCAAACGTGCCGCCGGCATCACCCTCGCCGTAGGAGCCAGTCAGAGGAGAGCGCGTCACGATCTCGTGCCTGCCGGACGTGGGGACGAAGGTCCCCGTCAGCGGTCCCGCAGCGAAGACCAGAGCGTTTCCAGGTTCAAGGGCTCCCGCGTCGAGTACGTCAGCGCGGCCCATACCGACGCCCTC
>CAYRQW010000127.1:0-3804 GCA_964426505.1 uncultured Caldisericota bacterium | reverse complement strand
TAAGAGACAGGGTCAAGGGGATCGGCGACTACGACAACTGCATGGGGATCCCGACGGTTGCCGGCGAGGTCGGATTCGATCCATCGTACGCGGGCAACTGCCTGGTGAATGCCATGTGCGTCGGCATCATCCGTCACGAGGAGATCAAGCGTGGCGCGGCGGCAGGTGTCGGCAATGCCGTCATGCTGGTTGGATCGACGACGGGACGTGACGGCATGGGAGGAGCCAGCTTCGCTTCGGTGGACCTGACGGCCGTCTCCCAGGAGCGCAAGTCGGCCGTGCAGGTGGGCGATCCGTTCATGGAGAAGCTGTTGCTGGAAGCCTGCCTGGAGCTGTTCCAGACGGATGCCGTCGTCGGCATCCAGGACCTGGGGGCGGCGGGGCTCACATCCGCCAGCTGCGAGACAGCTGCGCGCGGCGGCGTGGGCATCGATCTCGATGTCGCTCTGGTGCCGCGCCGGGAAGATGGGATGGTGCCGTCGGAGGTCATGATCTCGGAGTCCCAGGAGCGCATGCTGGTCATCGTTCGCCAGGGGCATGAAGATGAGGTCTATCGGATCTTCACGAAGTGGGGGCTCAACGCGGCGGTCCTCGGTCATGTCACCGCAGACGGGATGCTGACAGTGCGACAGGACGGCGACATCGTCGCGCGGGTCCCGGCAAAGGCGCTGGCCGAGCAGGCTCCCCTGCGCCATCCGCAGGCAGAGCGCCCGACGTGGCAGGACGATGTCATGCGTCTGGATGATGCCGAACTGCCGGAACCCACCGACTGGACGGTCGCACTGAAAGGCGTGCTGCTCCTGCCCACGGTTGCCAGCAAGGAGTGGGTCTACCGGCAGTATGACAGCATGGTGCGAACGAGCACGGTCATCGGTCCGGGTTCGGACGCAGCCGTCCTGCGCGTTGATGGCACGACGCACGGCATTGCCCTTACGATCGACGGAGCAGGCCCGATGTCGCTGCTGGACCCGGCGACAGGGGCTGCCATGGCGGTGGCTGAGGCGGCCCGCAACCTCGTCTGCAGTGGCGCACGTCCACTCGCTCTGACCGATTGCCTCAACTTTGGCAACCCCGAGCGGCCGGACGTCTTCTGGCAGTTCAGTCAGGCCGTGGCAGGCATGAGTGAAGCCTGCCGTGCCCTGGGGATCCCGGTCATCGGTGGAAACGTCAGCTTCTACAACGAGACCGGCACATCGGCGATCCTGCCGACGCCGGTCGTGGGGATGGTGGGAGTCATGGATGACCCAGGCAAGGCCTGCAGGCAGGGGTTTGTCGCGCCCCAGGACAGCATCGTCCTGCTGGGGAGTCTCACCGACGAACTGGGAGGCAGTGTGTATGTCCGCATGGTGACTGGCCGGACAGCAGGTCACGTGCCCGCTCTGGACCTTGAACGTGAACGCATGGTCCAGGCGGTCTGCCTCGACGGGATTGGCAGGGGAATCATTCGATCGGCCCATGATGTCAGCGAGGGAGGGCTCGCGGTGACGCTTGCCGAGTCGTGCATCGCCGGGGAGATCGGAGCACATGTCTCCCTGCCGGAAGGGATGCGCACGGGCGCGCTGCTGTTTGGCGAAGCGCCGTCGCGCATCGTCGTATCCGTCGCCCCCGATGATCTGTGTGCGCTCCTGAAACTGGCCTGCAAGGCAGGGGTGCCGGCCATGCTTCTGGGATGTGTTGGAGACGCTGATCTGACCATGGAAGTCGGGGGAAGGCCTGTTGTCCAGGCGCCGGTGACAGAACTGGCTGAAGCATGGCGAGGGGCGTTGCCCGGAGTGATGAGCAGATGAGGGCTGTCACCGGACTGCACGAGGAGTGTGGTGTGTTCGGGATCGTCGGGGGACCGCAGACCAAGGCCGCGCGGGCCACCTACTACGGCCTGTACGCATTGCAGCATCGCGGCCAGGAGAGTGCCGGCATCGCCGTCAGCACGGGAGGGGGCATCCTCCACCACAAGGCCATGGGCCTGGTCTCGGAAGTATTCGACGACAAGCGCCTCGCAGCATTGCCCGGCACGATGGCGTGCGGTCACGTGCGCTACTCGACATCGGGACGCAGCCTGGTGGTCAACGCCCAGCCTCTCGTCGTCCGCTACCGCGGCGGATCACTTGCCCTTGCCCACAACGGGAACCTGGTCAATGCTCCATCACTGCGAACGTCACTGGAACAGGAGGGCGTCATCTTCCAGACATCGATCGACAGCGAGCTCATCGCGAACCTGGTTGCGCGGGCGGACACCGCAAATATCGTGGAAGCCGTCTGCAGCGCGATGCGGATCGTCCGGGGAGCGTACGCGCTCGTCATCATGACCCCCGATCAGCTCATCGGCGTGCGGGATCCTGACGGTATCCGCCCGTTGAGCATCGGGCGAGGGGACAATTCCTGGATGCTGGCCTCCGAGACCTGTGCCTTCGACGCTGTCGGCGGGACCCTGATCCGGGACGTGGAGCCGGGAGAGATCGTGACACTGGACCGGTGCGGCGTGAAGAGCTGCCCGTCCGGACTGGCACGTTCGGAACGCCTGTGCATCTTCGAGTTCATTTACTTCGGCCGTCCGGACAGTGTCATGGGGGCCGACACGATGTACGCCGTGCGCAAGCGGTCGGGAGGATTGCTGGCTGATGAGGCGCCGGCACAGGCCGACATCGTGATCCCCGTCCCGGATTCGGGTATATCGGCGGCGGTAGGCTATGCCGAGACGTCCGGGATCCCATTTGCCGAGGGGTTCGTCAAGAATCGCTATGTCGGGCGGACATTCATTCAGCCGGAGCAATCGCTTCGGGCGACGGGGGTCGATCTCAAGCTCAGCGTTCTCACCGACGTGGTGCGGGGAAAACGGATCGTGCTGGTGGACGACTCTATCGTGCGGGGGACGACTATTCTTCGGCTGATCCGGAAGCTGCGTGCTGCCGGAGCGGCTGAGATCCACCTGCGCATCGCATCCCCGCCCGTCAAGCATCCCTGTCACTTCGGCATCGACACGCCGTCGCGAGGCGAGCTGATCGCGACCAGCCTGGCGCCTTCAGCGATCTGCGGCAGAGTAAACGCCGATTCGCTCGCGTATCTGAGCATCGAGGGGCTCCGAAGAGCGGTCGGTGGCAAAGGCAGTTGTGATGCTTGTTTCAATGGCGACTACCCCATGGAGGTACCCGAGGAAGGCGACAAGATGGGCCTGGAGGCAAAGGAGACAGACTATGCAGCGAGCTAGCTACGAGCAGGCGGGTGTCGACATCGCCGCTGGAGACAAGGCTGTCGAGCTGATCCGGCGCGCCGTGGCGTCAACGGAAACCCCGGGCGTCCTGGGCACGATCGGCGCGTTTGGTGGGTGCTTCCGACCGAACCTCGAGGGTCTCCGCGAGCCCGTCCTCGTGTCCGGGACAGACGGCGTCGGGACCAAGCTGAAGATCGCCTTCATGACGGGACGGCATGATACCGTGGGCATCGACTGTGTCGCGATGTGCGCGAACGATGTTGCGGCGATGGGGGCCGACCCGTTGTTCTTCCTCGACTACATTGCGCTTGGACATCTGGTACCTGAGCGCGTTGCCAGGATCGTGGAGGGAGTGGCTGCCGGCTGTCGGCAGGCGCACTGTGCGATCGTCGGGGGTGAGACGGCCGAGATGCCAGGGTTCTACCCGTCGGACGAATATGACCTGGCAGGCTTCTGCGTCGGCATGGTGGACCGGAGCCGGATCGTCGATGGACACGACGTGGCGGCAGGCGACGTCATCGTGGGGCTGCCCTCGTCCGGGTTGCACAGCAACGGCTTCTCGCTTGTGCGGCACGTGGTCTTCGACCGGTGCGGCC
>CAYRQW010000126.1:0-3805 GCA_964426505.1 uncultured Caldisericota bacterium | reverse complement strand
GCTCGGCGGAGCCCTCACCGACGTCATGAAGAGCGTCGGCGTCAGCGGAAAGCCAACCCTGTATCTTGAGATGTTCCTTGGCAACCGTTCCGGCTGCATTGGCGAAACGTCTGGGTTGCTGCTCCTGCTGGGGGCCGCATTCCTCGCGGTGACGCGAGTCATCGACCTGCGGACGCCGGTCGCCATGGTCACCTCGACATTCGTCGCGTCCTGGCTGTTTGGACGGGATCCGGTCTTCTCGGTACTGGCAGGAGGCATCTTGCTGGGAGCCTTCTTCATGGCTACAGACTACGTCACGACCCCGGTGACTCCTGTCGGAAAGTGGGTGTTCGGTATCGGAGCGGGACTCATGACAGTTCTGATCCGCCAGCTGGGCAATTTCCCGGAGGGTGTTACCTACGGCATCCTGCTCATGAATGTCGTCGTACCCTATCTGGACAAGATCATCCCACGCAGGTTTGGGTTCGTGAAGCCCAGGAAGGTGAATGCATGAAGCGCTGGCAGATGATCAAACTGGGACTTATCCTTGCAGTGTACTGCGTTGTCGGCTGTGTCGGGCTTGGATTCGTCTACAACAGCACAAGCAAGACCATCGCACAGCGTCAGGAGGCTGACCTTCAGGCCGGTCTTCGCGAAGTGTTCCCCAAGGCCACAGGATTCACCCCGACGGATACAGTGAAGTCAGCCAACCCCAAGATCGTCTTCGACGGGGCATACACGGCGGATGGTCCTTCGGGCTCTCTCGGCGTAGCCGTGAAGGTTCAGGGCCCAAGCTATGGTGGTCAGACGACGCTGCTTGTCGGCGTTTCGATCGACGGCACCATCACCGGCGTGAAGGTGCTCGAAAACAAGGACACTCCCGGTCTCGGCGCCAATGCCATGAATCCCACGTACTATGTGGACAAGACGACGAAGACAACGTTCGCTGGCCAGTTCACGGGCAAGAGACTCACTGATGACTTCGCCGTCAAGCAGGATGTCATCGCCATTACCAGCGCAACAATTACGAGTCGAGCCATTGCGAGTCTGGTTCAAGTTGTCGGCAGATCCGCTTCCGACGCCCTGGGCATCGGAGTCTCCACCCCGGGCCCCGAAGCTGTTCTTCCGCTGGCTGACACCATCCGGCCTTCATCCAGGCCTGCGACATCCACCGTGCCCGGAATCTCGATCCTGGAGACCTCTGTGGGAACCAGATCAGGGACTGTTGTCGGCGCAGTCGCGAAAGCCAAGGCAAAGAGCTACGATGGGGATGTCACGGTCCTTGTAGGCGTTTCGACCGATGAGACCATTCTCGGCGTGCTAGTGCTGGAGTGCACCGACAGCCTGGGCAGCTCGATTCTCACCCCATCCTTCGCCGGGCAGTTTGCGGGCAAGAAAGCGGGCACGATCCTTGAGGTCGGCACGAACGTCGACGCGGTCTCAGGGGCTACATACAGCAGCGAGGGAGCCACAGCGCTCGTGATAGCGACCGCCAATGCTCTCGTTAAGGCCCTCGCGGGAGGTGGTCTATGAAACGCCTGTTTGGCGTCCTGGTCAACGGTCTCATCGTCGAGAACCCACTGTTTGTCATCATGATCGGGCTCTGCTCTGCAATGGCCGTAACGACCACGGTTGCCAACGGCATTGGCATGGGCGTCGCATTGACGTTCGTCCTGGTCATGTCTGAACTCATCATCTCCATGTTCCGGAAACTGATCCCGGCCAGCATCCGCATGCCTGTCTTCCTTGTCGTCATTGCTGCAATGACGACCATCATGGACCTTGAGATGAAAGCGTACTTCCCTGCCCTTTCCAAGTCGATGGGGGTCTTCATCCCTCTCGTCGTCGTGAACTGCATCGTCATGGGGCGCGTCGAGGCATTTTCCTCCAGGCAGCCCGTGGGCGACGCCATTGCCGATGGCCTGGGCATGGGAATCGGATACACATGGGTCCTCATCGTTGTGGCAGCTGTCCGTGAACTGCTGGGCAACGGTACCCTTCTGGGGCATCAGATCATGCCATCATCCTTCTCACCTATGATCTTCTTCATCCTGCCACCCGGTGGCTTCCTCGTATTCGCACTCTGGATGGCCGCGAGCAACGGCCTTCGCCGAAGATTGCTGGCAGGCAGAAAGCCGGAGCCGACCCAGGACAGCTGCTGCGCACTGCCCGATAACGGTTCGGCCGAAAAAGCACAGGAGGGAGTATGACTGACCTGATCAAGATCTTCGTCACAGCATTCCTTATCAACAACATTATCCTGATGCGTTTCATCGCACTCTGCTCCTATATCGGCATGACGTCCGACGTGGGGCAGTCCATAGGTATGGGACTGGCCGTGACCTTCGTCACTGTGTTGGCTTCAGCCGTCACGTGGCCCATCTATTACTGGATCCTCAAGCCGAACGGCCTTGAGTTCCTCGAGATCCTGGTATTCATTGTTGTCATCGCCGCGCTGGTCCAGCTGGTCGAGTTCTACCTCAAAAAGAGTGTGCCCACGCTCTACCACGCCATGGGCATCTACTTGCCCCTGATCACGACCAACTGCGCCATCCTGGCTGTCACGTTCGACCAGATTACCAGCGGCTACAGTTTTGTGCAGTCAATTGTCTTTGCGGTCGCTGTGTCGTTAGGGTATCTGCTTGCGATGCTCCTCCTGGCGGGTGTGCGTCAGCGGCTCAAGAACTCGCCGATCCCTGCCTTCATGATGGACACGCCCATCCTCTACCTCGCCACAAGCATCATCGCGGTAGCATTCATGGGTTTTGCCGGACTCATCAAGTGAGGCGGCAATGAAGATCATCCTCGAAACAGCGATCGTCTCGGCTGTCCTCGGTCTGCTCATTGGCATCGCCCTGGGCTTCTTCCGCGAGAAGTTCGCAGTCCCCAGCGACCCACTGGTCGACAGCGTCCGGGCCATTCTTCCCGGCGCCAACTGTGGTGCCTGCGGCTTCGCGGGCTGTGATGCCTATGCTCTTGCGGTCGCTCATCAGACGACCACTCCCGACCGTTGTACAACGGGTGGCAAGAAGGCGGGTGACCAGATTGCTGCACTGCTCGGTCTCACCTCCAGCGCAGTTGACCAGATCGCTGTACTCGTGTGCCAGGGATCGAAGGACAAGGCCCCTCTCAAGGCCGACTACACAGGCATCCAGTCCTGTCGAGCAGCCAAGATCATATCGGGAGGCACGAAACTGTGTCAGTGGTCATGCATCGGTCTGGGCGACTGTACCAGAGTCTGTCCTTTTGACGCACTTCATATGGGAGACGACGGACTTCCTCACGTGGATACAGTCAAATGCACGGGATGCGGCAAGTGCGTCGATGCATGCCCTCAGAACGTCCTCACCAGGATCTCGCGCGCCAGGAAAGGGGCCATGCCCCTGTGTTCCAACCGGAATCCCGTGAAGTCGAAAGTCATTGCAACATGCAAGACCGGGTGCATCAAGTGCGAGATATGCGTGAAGTCCTGTCCCGAACATGCGATCCATATGGAGCACGGGCTTCCTGTCGTGGACGAGCATCTGTGCACCTCCTGCGGCATATGCGTCGCCAAGTGCCCCACCAAGGTCTTCAGGCTCATCGAGAAGGATATCGTCAAGTCTTGACTCTCGAGAACGACGCAGTCGTCATGACGAAAGCCAGACCCCCGGCCGAATAGCCGGGGGTCTGGCTTTCTGACAACTGTGCGATCCTTCAGCGAGCCGGAGTAACGTCGACCTCCTGTGTGTCGCGCACGCCGCACAGCCGGCAAGCGGGCGCGGACATCACGATGCTCTTGTCTAATCCCTGCCTGGCCAATGCTGTGAACACCTGCCCCCCAACG
>CAYRQW010000125.1:0-3909 GCA_964426505.1 uncultured Caldisericota bacterium | reverse complement strand
GTGCCACCTGGAGTGCCTCCAGTGGGCTCCCCAATTCAAGCGTCTGGTCCGTTGCAATAGATTTGGTGATTCGCTCCACCGTCTACGCGGGAACATGGAATGGTGTCTTCCGCTCCACCGACAGCGGTGCCACCTGGATCTCCATGGCCGGCGGCGCGACGCGGATCTCGCAGGTCTACAGCCTCGGGATCGACCCAGTACATCCTTCCGCTGTCTACGCAGGGACGGATCGTGCCGGGATATTCCAGTGGTCATCTGTTCCCAGTTACCATGTGGGCATCTCCCTTCAGGGCGATGCAGCTGGTGCATCCATCGAGGGTGACGCTGCGGTCGACATCGGCGACGGTCAGGCCGCAACATTCAAGGTCGCGTTGCATGCAGGGTACGAAGCGACTGTGTCCCATGGGTCGTTCAGCAAGGATACAGGCCTCTGGACCATTCCCGCCGTGCACGGCGACATCGCGGCCGTCATGACAGTGAAACGACAGGGGGGTACCGCGTTGAGTGCCGTACTGACCATAGGCGCCAAGACAATGGTGGCCGGTGGCCAGATCGTTCAACTGGAGGCTGCACCGTACATCAAGGGCGGGCGCACCATGTTGCCCATCCGGGCGATCATCCAGGTATTCGGGGGTGACATCGCATGGGATCCTGCTGAGCGGAAGGTAACGGTCAAACTCGGCGGGCACACGGTTGTGCTCTGGATCGACAGGAGCTCTGCAACGGTCGATGGGACCGTCACTCCCATTGATGCAACCAACGCCAAGGTCGTCCCTGAGATCATCAACGGCAGGACGATGCTGCCTGTCAGATTCGTCTCCGAGAACCTTGGGTGCCTGGTTGAGTGGGCGGACGCAACCAAGACGATCACCATCACGTACGGTCTGTAGCAAGTCTGTTCCGGAGACCGGACAGGAGCGGGGCTGCATGTTCTTGTGCAGCCCCGCCGGCATCTCTGAAGACGCTATTCTGGGCAAGGCTGCGACTTGTGCAGGAAGGACATCGACTCCACCAGCAAGATAGTGCGAGGACGATCAGCGATACCCATGACCCCCTCGTTGATGACGAAAGCGACCTTGATCGTCGGTCACTGGTAGCAGGGCAGAATCTGCGGTGACCGGTGGCTCCGGTCTACTCTGGGTTTACCGTCATCATGATTCCCAGCGCAAGCCACAGGGCTGCCATCACAATGACTGTTACCGAAAGGGCACGTCCGCCGGGGCCGAGGACTGTTCGCCAGGCATGACGCCAACCTGCTCCAGAGGACTCACGATGCGTTGCGATGACCGGAGGGAGAGTCCGCACAAGCACAAAGAGCATGAGACTGGGGGGCACGGCAATCAGCAGACCCCAGGGATGTCGACCAAGTGATCCGATCCAGCCGGTCACCTCAAAGAAGACCGTGTAGTCGAGGACGAGAGATGGCAGGCTGGTTCTCGTCTGGGGAGGGCGTCTGAGCAGGTTCTTGTCGACCACCCATAGTATCAGATCGTATAGAACCAGCAGTGCGGTGGCGACAAGTAGTTGGGGGACGAAGAAGAGATACGGCCCGACTCGGTTGACATTCGGTGCCACCAACGCCATCAGCGATGCAATCATAGCGTACCTCCTTGGCAGAAGCTCACAAACGGTTTGATGGAACGAGTCCTTGAACCTGGCACGACCGTACGTGAAAATCTCTGTTGGGCGGTTGCACGGCCACACAACTCGTACATCATTATCTTGCGCAAAGGACGAAAGTCAACCTGATTGTCCACGCGTCTCCGTCGATGTGGCCTCTCCTGGTCTTTCTCTAGGTGCTGCTGTTACAATGACAGGCATGAGAGTAACGTCGGATACACACTCTTGTCGTCGAGGACCAGCAGGACTTTGCCCCAGCACATCAAGCGCCAGCTGGAGACCGAGTCATGCAGCGTCGATCTCGCTTCTAATGGCAAGGCGGGGCTGTCCATTCTCATGATGACAGAGGGGATTGGGCACCAGAGTGCAGTGGCCGGGCGGAAGTGATGTGCTGGTCCCAGGGGCCGACGAGCACTTTCTCCAGGTACCTGTACAGACATGCGCAGTGGGTTGACAATAGTTGTCACCACGTACAATGACTTACAACAGCCACGGAGGTGGAGTATGTCAACGCGGACACGCCGAACATGTGCTCTCCTGCTTGTGTTCTTAGTCACCTGTGTTCAAGGTATCGTACCGGTACACGAGGAAGCCCTGGCGGCGGCCGGCCGCTGGGAGCGATTGCCAATCTACGGAGGTGAAGTCAAGGGGCTGGTAAGCCTGCCATCGACATCTTCGACAGTAGTCGCGACCACATGGGGGAGAGGAGCCTTTCGCTCCGTTGATGGCGGTCAGCACTGGAGCGAGGCCAATACCGGAATCATCATCCGTCAACTTGGTCCAGCAGTTGCCGCATCGGACGGTGCTCTGTACGTTGCCAGTTATGGGGATGGGGTGTATCGTTCGACGGATGGCGGCAGTTCCTGGACAGCCATGAAGCAGGGGTTGGAGACCGGCGTTGTCTGGATCGCTGTCTCGCCGACGTCAGCCACGACTCTCTACGCAGCCTCAGGGGGAAGTCATGTCTTCGTGACGACCGACAAGGGTGAGCATTGGACCCGATGCGGGGACCTTCCTGCAGGAAGCTACGTGGCGAGTCTGGCAGTTGCTCCGGGAGCGTCATCGACCGTGTACGTGGGCACGAGCCTCGGTATCCTCGAATCCACCGACTCAGGGGCTCACTGGACGCCTGTTGGCGGACTTCCTGGCAACGCAGGCAGAGTCACCGCCATCGCCTTCGCGGGTAGCGCCCTGCTCGCAGGAACGACACAGGGGGTATACCGGCGAGCATCTGCAGGCACTGACTGGGTGCAAGCTGACGCGGCTGGAACAGGTGGCATCAGCGTCTTTGCGGTAGAGGGGGGAGCTGGAACCGTCGTCTATGCAGGAAGTTTTCAGAACGGGGTCTACAGATCAGCTGACGGGGGAACCACTTGGATCAGTTGTGGCAGCAAGGTCGGGAACCTTAGCGTGACAGCCCTGCTCGCCGCCTCGTCGCAATCGATGTTGGCAGGAACGGAAGGCTCGGGAGTGTTCCGCTCGAGCGATGGGGGTTTGAGCTGGACGCCCTCGAGCGAGGGGATGACGGCACTCCGTGTCTCGTCGCTTGCGACAAAGCCGGGAGTACCGTCCACACTGGTCGCGGGAGCGCGAGGAGGTGTCTTCACATCCACGGATGCAGGGTTGACCTGGAACAACGGTATGACCGGAATCTACTCGCAGGAAGTACTGTCCGTCGGGGCCACTGAAAGCACCATTTTTGCAGGGATGGCAAACACCACTGCGTGGTTCTCCGCGGATGGCGGGGCAACCTGGCGGAGCTTCAGCGGCTGGCTGAACATCAATGACGTGCGCTCATGGCTCGCTATTGGCATTCCTGCCTCCACGGTCTACGCAGGGCGTGGCCACGGGCTTTCCCAAAGCAGCGACGGGGGAACGACATGGACTCCCATGAATCTGGCAGGACTTTCCTCATCCGACCCCATTAGTGCGCTCTCGGTGGGTCCGAGTCCGGGAATCATCTATGCAGGCACCGCCAAAGGCGGTATCTACAGGACCACCGACAGCGGCACCACGTGGGCTACAACGAACGAGGGGCTGGGCGACGCGCACATAAACGGGCTCTCCTGCATCGCGGGGAGAATGTACGCGCTCACGAACTCCGGAGCGTATCTTCTGAACGAGTCAAACACGGTATGGTCTGCACTGAGCCCAGCCACGTCGAACCGGAAGACCATTGCCATGGTCGCGCATGGGAATGAGCTGTTCATGGCCTGGGAGAATACTGTTGTCCGGTCGGTCGACAACGGACAGCAGTGGACGGTGGAAAGCACCGGGCTGGAGCGGACA
>CAYRQW010000124.1:0-3928 GCA_964426505.1 uncultured Caldisericota bacterium | reverse complement strand
TTCACTGCTCAGGTCACGGTTGCTGTCTCATGAGGGCATCGTCGATGGCCTTGAGGACAGCCTTTGTGCTGACGGTTGCCCCCGAGATGGCGTCGACGTCCAGGGACTGAGCTTCGATGACTCGAGCTGCCAGTCCGGTGACATCGCCGGCGACGAGAGTCGCGAACGTAATGCTGGTGATCTTCTCCGCAGCGACCGTGACCCGCAGCTTCGGATCGACATGCAGGATCCTGGAGCTGCCTTCGTACACTCCGTCTGCAACCCTCGTGAGGTCGAGCTGCGGCACGGTAACCCGTGCTGCCGTCCGGTTCAGACTACCGCCGTATAGCGCTATGACCCAGAACATGATGAAGGCGATCGCCGACACAACCGTGACGAGGCGCATGACAAAGCGCTTCATGCGTTGCCCCCGTCCACGCAAGGCGCAAGGGTAGCCTCACGCCTGAACGTCATGCCTTCGCTGCTGTAGTATGCGATGAAAGTGTCCATGGTACCCCCCTGTCGAAGTGAACCGACTGTGGTGCTGACGAATCAGGGCAGCTGTGGCAGTACGCTCAGCCCTCCTCGTCATGGGGCTGCCGAAGCACGTCTGCAAGTCGCTGACCTGCGTTCTGCAGGTCTTCTGCCGTGGCTGATGGGCCCGCCTTGCCTGAAGAGTTGAGGCCGTGGATGTGATGGACGCCGATGACCTGCCCGCCGCGTGCCCGGACCATCTGGTCCAGGCGGCTTGAGGTCGCAATGTTTTCCCCGGTCTCACCGAGAGCTACGATCAGGACCGTCTTGCCGGTCAGGTCGACCGCCCGCAGGAACGTATTGGCCGCCGGAGTGGGGTTTCCAACCCAGATGGGAGTCATGATCACGACCGTCTCGTAGCCTGTAACATCGTAGTCGGGGTTGACGAGGCGAGCGGGTCTTCGAAAAAGCGCAGCCATGGCTGACGCAAACAGGTTTGTCCGTGCGTTCGCGTCGACCAGTTCGCGCAGGGTCCCTCCGACACCGCGCGCAAGTGCGGCCGCTACGGTCTTCGTCGATCCGCTTCTGCTGTAGTAGACAATCAGTGTGGCCATAGGGTCTCCTTCCTTGCTCGATGCGTGGAGTCTCTGCCCCGAGCGTTGCGGATTTCTCATGATTATAGAACTGTGCCGGCCATGCACAAGAAACCGCGGCAGCAAGTCGAGCGAATGTTGCCGTCGTGGGGTTCACGTGTATGATAATGACTGGATGAACGCACTGCCCAGGATTTCAAGCCATATGCCTCAGTCGCAAGGAATGGACGCTTTTGTCATCGTCTGGGCCGGACAGGTCGCGTCACTCATTGGAACGGCGATGTCGCAATTCGCGCTGACCGTCTGGGCGTGGAAGACCACGGGGAGCGCCATGACGCTGTCGATCATCGCCTTCTGCGGATTCGCCCCGACCGTCCTGCTCATGCCGTTTGCCGGTGTCCTCGTCGACCGCTGGGACCGAAAGGCGACGATGGCGGTCAGCGATGCAGCCTCGGGTCTCGCCACACTGGTTGTCCTGCTCCTCTTCGCGAGTGGGCGCCTGCAGGTATGGCATCTGTACCTGACTAGCGTCTTTTCCGCGTCGTTCCAGGCATTTCAGTGGCCGGCCTACTCTGCAGCCATCAGCACGATGATTCCCAGGGAGCACTACGCCCGTGCTTCCGGTATGCTGTCGATAGCGCAGTCTGCCTCCGGCATTGCAGGTCCGGCCATCGCAGGAGCCCTGGTCGCATCCGTCGGGCTTCCGATCGTCCTTGTCATCGACATTGTCTCCTGCATCGTGGCGGTGAGCATGCTCATCTTCGTGCGGATCCCCCGCCCCGTGCCGTCGATTGGTGAACAGGAGGCGGGCAGGAAGTGGTGGAGTCAGGCAGGGTTTGGGTTCAGGTACATCTTCTCCCGGCCCCCTCTGCTGTCCCTGATGATGCTTTTCGTCGTATTCAACGTGTTTGCCATGCTCTGTCACGGAGTCTGGAGCGCTCTGCTCCTCGCGCGCTCCGGTGGAGCGGCCACCGTCCTTGGGCTGACTGAGTCGGCATCTGCTGTGGGATTTGGCCTCGGCGGGCTCCTGCTCATTGTGTGGAGCGGCCCCCGACGAAAGACCACCGGCATTCTGTGGGCGATGGTCGTGGCATCTGTGGTCGGCAGTATCCTCGTGGGTCTGGGAAGATCTCTGCCCGTGTGGGCGTTCTCCGGGTTCGTCGGGTCGATGGCGATGCCTGTCATGAACGGGCTCAGCCAGTCTGTCTGGCAGTGCAAAGTCCCTGCTGACATCCAGGGGCGGGTGTTTTCGGCCCGGATGCAGCTGTCACAGGTCGTCACGCCCATAGCCATGATCGCCTCAGGGGCGTTGGCTGACCGCGTGTTCGAGCCGGCAATGATGCCCGGAGGAAGCCTGACCAGGCTGTTCGGACCGCTGGTTGGCACCGGGCGCGGCGCGGGGATGGCTGTGATGTTCATCGTTTTCGGAATGCTTGGGACGGTCGCGGCTGTGGCGGGATTCTTCATTCATCAACTGCGTGACGCCGAAGAATTGCTTCCGGACGCCACTGCAACATGTGCTGCGTGTCAGTTGGCACGCTGACACCGGGGAGGACGATCATGACAGAAGGACAGGGACACATTTCTTCCACCGTGCGAGATGAGCTGGACATGTTGTGGCAGGCCGTTCTTGACAGTGCTGTGACGACCCGGCGGGTCTCTTCTGAGCAGTTTCCCTTCCTCTTGCCGGAGGAGGTCATCGGTCGTATGGATGACGGGGAGGCCTGGTCTGCCTATGTCCGGAAGCGGCTCTTCCTCGAATACGCGGTCGCAGCGGGCAGGAGGCTGGGTCGTCCCCTGGATGCTTTCGTGCGCGAACTCGACCACATGGTACGAGCGCTCATGCCCTGCACACAGCGGTGGCAGGCTGAGGAGGATGCGGGAACCGCACCGGTTCTGCCGACGCTTGATGCCGACGCGCCGGAGGAGGAGCAACTTGCGCTGGTCCGCCTCAACGGGGCTGTTCTGTTCCCTGGAGAGGAACTGCCGCAGCTGGGCAGATGCCTCCTGCTGTCCCCAGGGCGCGCGCGCACCGCTGACGACGTCCTGCGGGCTTCCGCCACAACCTTCGAAAGCTGGAGCGAAGTGGAGCGCGCAGATGCCGAGTGTCGAGACGGCCTGATGCCGCTGTTCGGGACAGAGCAGGGCGGCATCGTCATCGTTCCGGGGGCGGCATCGCTGGGCATGGAGGTTGCAGTCGTTGCAGCGTCGCCCCCTGGCGCCGTTGTCCTCATCCTGGGGCAGGGGCCCCAGTGCGGCCGTATTGCACACGTGGTGTCACGTCGTGGTCGCGTGGCTGATGTACTGCAGGCCCAGGAGGGTGGCAGTATAGACCTGCAGGTCCTGCGTGCCCGTCTGGAGGGCACACGCCCTTCCACGGTCATCGTGTCTCACGTGGACGCCGAGAGCGGCGTCGTCGCGCCGATCGACGAATATGCCGCAACCATCCATGAGGTTGCTCCAGAGGCATTGCTCGTAGTGGATGGGACATGGGGCACCGGCGGTATGTCTCAGCACATGGATGACTGGTACGCTGATATCGTATTCACCGACAGCGCCTCGACTCTGGGCGGGTGTTCGGGACTTGTGCTGGCAGCCGTGTCCAGTCGTCTTCGCGGGCGCAGCGTGCAACGTGACACGGCTGTTCCACTTTACATCGAGCTGAAGCGCTGGTCGTCTCCGATTGGCGCCGATGTGCCGCCGAGTCTCATCTTCGCTCTGCGCGCCGCACTGCATGACATCTATGCAGAGGGACTGCCGCTACGGTTTGCACGGTGTGACGGAATAGCCCAGGTCTTCCGCAAGGAGGCGGCAAGCCATGGGTTCCATGTGGTGGCGGGACCCGGACACGAGGCAGCGACGCTGACCGCGTTGAGACCGCC
>CAYRQW010000123.1:0-3972 GCA_964426505.1 uncultured Caldisericota bacterium | reverse complement strand
GGACAGGGCCGGTAGCCGTAAGGGTCATGTTGATCATCTGACCATACTCGAAGCTCGACGTCGGCTTGGTCGTGTCCAGATATGCGAGAGAACGCTGAACCTTCCCTTCTGAGCTGAGCCAGAGCAGCCCGACCGTACGTCTCCCATCAACTGGTGCCAGTGACGTTGCGCCGAGGAGCAATCCTCCTCCTGACATGGCGAAGACTCGTACGTTGGCGTTGAAGGCGCCGTACAGGGCATATGTCTTCGCCCACACGACGGTCCCGTCACGACTCAACCTGCACACGAACAAGCCTCCGCCGAACGTGCCACAGACGGCGTATCCACTGTCGGGCAGTTCCGCCGCACCGCTGAACATGGTCACGCGGACCCACCCGGACGACTCCGTCTGTACCCGATATCGGTGCGCCCACCGCACGGTCCCTGAGTCGTTGAGCCTGAACAGGTCCTGCCCCCGGAAGACGAGCATGCCGCCTGGAGCACAGGTGATCGCGCCGGAGACCACGATTGAGGAGGAAGATGGGCCGTCAGGGCCATAGGTGCTGCTCCATCGTACGTCGCCCTCCGGGCTCATGCGCGTGACGAGCAGGTTCTCATCCAGCGTTCCGGTGACGACGATGTCGCCGCCAGGCATCTGCAGGATTCCCTGGCCGTGAGTGCCGCCCGTGCCGTGGTAGGTGCGAGCCCAGGTCGAGGCAGCATCCAGGCGAAGGACTGGAGGTACAGCTGCAGCAGTCAGGACGAGAACCAGCAGCATACAGACAACTCTGTGCCAAGTCAGGTCCCGGCGTACAGAACATGCTCGCGGTGTTGCAGTCCTCAGGCTACACATACTCCACCCCCTGCACCGATCTTGACGCTCAGACGCTGCCTCGTATTGCCAGCATGCTAGCAGGAATGCCAGGGCGTTGCAAGACGCCCCCGCCTCGTGACGCTGGCGCATCGTCTGGTATACTGATCAGATATGATGTAACTGGAGGAGCAATGACCTGCCTACGACAGTTGTGTGTTTGCGGCATGCACGGAGCGAGCCCCGTCAGGCCGGAGGTACAGTCATGAAGCCTGCTGAGCTTCACATCACTGCGCGACAGGCAGCTGACTTTGCGCTGGCACGCGGCGGCATATCTGAGCCATTCGACGAGCCGCTCGCGGCCGTCCGCGCCATGGTCGCCGTCCAGGCACAGTATGCCGCATCCATTCCGTTTGCCGTCCATGCCCGCTGTCCGTCCGCCAGACACGCATGGACCGACCGTGCGCTTGCACGTGAACGATCGCTCGTCAAGACGTGGTGTCTTCGAGGCACCCTGCATGCGCTGGCCACCGAAGACCTTGCCCTCATGGTCGGTTCATTCGGCGAACGGTACCACCTCGCGATCGAGAGAGTCATGCTCCGCATGTGTGACATGGATACCGTCGCCTGGCACCGTGTCGAGCGGGACGTGCTGCACGCGCTCTCGGCAGGTCCGCTGGACCGTACAGCGCTCCATGCCGCTGTGCCCCGGCTGCGGGAAGTGCCATGGTCAGGCTGGGGTGAGGACGTCAAGGGGCTCGCCTACCAGGGGGACCTTCTTATGGTCGGCAGCAAGGGTTCTCGCCCCGTGTTCGCCCGCCGCGACAACTGGCTGCCCGACCTGCGCTTCCGTCCGCGCACGCGCATCAAGTCCCTTGAGGAGCTGCTGGTCCGCTACCTGCGGTCGTTTGCCCCGGCCAGCCTCAGCGACTTCGCCCACTGGACGGGCCTGCCGGCGGACACCGTTCGAGAAACGGCCTCCGGCGCAGGCCGGCTTCTGATGCACGTAGCCGTCGAGGGGCACAGTTCACCCCTGCTGGCGCTGGCTGAAGACACGGATGTTCTCCGAGAGACTCTTCCCGATGTTCCGGCGGTCACGCTCCTGCCAAAATTCGACGCCTTGCTCCTTGCATGGAAAGATCCGTCGCGCATCCTGGACGGCGCAGATCGTAGCGCCGTTTTTCGCCCGGCAGGTCAGATCGAGGCTATGGTGCTTCTGCGAGGACACGCGGCAGCAACCTGGCGCGTAACCCGTACTGCCACGACAGCCGGCTTCACCGCAACACCTCTCCGGCACATCAGCATACGAGCCAGAAAGCAGGTGGAGGTGGAATTCGAGCGTCTTGGCGACTGGATGGGGGCGCGGAACACAACGGTGACCTGGCAAGACTGACTCAATGGAACAGGCGCGCGACGTTCCCGACCAGGATGCCGACCCAGAAGAAGTCGGAGTCACTCCAGATAGTGTTCAGTGCATTCAGCGGGGATCCAAGCAGTGGCAGCAGCAGTACGGGCAGAATACTGATGATGACGCCGTTGGCGAACCCACCCATCGCGGCACCCCTGCGTCCACCTGTGGCGTTGCCGAAGATGCCAGACGTCGCGCCCGTGAAGAAGTGCGCCACAAGTCCGGGGATGATGACCGGCAGATGCAGCGCCTGGAGGAGAAACATGCACAGGAAGCCGGCAGTCAGCGACGACAGGAACCCAACCATCATGGACATCGGAGCCCGCGGAAACACGACGGGGACGTCAAGCGCCGGTATGGCGTTGGGCACGATCTTCTCCCCGATCCCACGGAAGGCTACGGTGATCTCCGCCAGGATCATGTTGACGCCCGCAATGATGATTGCCATGCCGGCGGCGAACGTCATGGCCTGCACAAATGCGAAAACCAGCGGGTGCTGGGCAACGCCCAGCGTGCCCCTCACGAAGGCCGGACCCGCTTTGAGGGTCACCGCGACAAACAGAATGAGCATCAGCACTCCCGCCGAGATCAGCGAATCGCGCAGAAAGTCAAGCCCTTTGGGCAGCCGCATGTCCTCGGTCGACTGAGTCTTGTCGCCAAACCACTTGCCCAGCAAACCTGCGACGATGTAGGAGAGTGAACCCCATTGGCCTATGGCGATCTCGTCGCTCCCCATGACCTGCCGCGTGAACGGTTGCGTCAGGGCAGGCATGATCGTCATGAGGAAGCCCAGGATGACGGAAGCGACAACGGTGACCTGTATGCCGGACATGCCAGCTGCCGTCAGGACCGCAACCAGCACCGTACCCATATAGAGCATGAGATGACCGCTGAGAAAGATGTACTTCCATCTGGTCACGCGCGCCAGGAAGACATTGAACAGGAACCCGAAGATCATCACCCATCCCGGCTGCGCGCCCAGGGCCCTGATCGCACTCACGACCATCGCTTCGTTGTTGGGAAGGATCCCCTGGATATGGAACCCGAACTGCAGCATCTGTGTCAGATAATCCAGCGACCCGATGAGCGTCGCGGCGCCTGCGCCGAGCACCAGCAGGCCGACGATCGTCTTTACTGTTCCCGTCAGTACTTCGCTGAACGATTTATGCAGGACGACCAGACCGACGAGAGCAACCATGCCAACCAGCACCGCAGGCGTCCCCAGAAAGTCCCTGATGAACTGGAACACTGATTCCATGCCTTTCTCCTTTCCTCGTCAACGCCTGCAGACTGTCGGCACCGAAGCGTTCAGCACGACAGTCATTGTACAGCAGGTGATGCTCCCGACAACCGGCAGACGTGCAGAGAACGATCAATCATGAATCGAGTCATACAATACTGCTATACTGCCAGAAACACTCAGGCGGAGTATCACTCCGGAATGGGGGAGTACCTGCAATGACAAACGAAATCAGGCACCGCGCAATTCTGGGAAACATCGCCCATCGCGCCATGCTTGAACGGGGGCTGCTTCCCGATTTCTCGGCCGAGGTCCTTGCCGAGGTTGACCTCATCGAGGGACCAGCCCTGGCTGGCAACATGCCTGTACACGATCTCCGGACGATGCCATGGTGTTCCATCGACAACGACGATTCAATGGACCTGGACCAGCTGACAGTAGCGGAAGGCATGAAGGATGGAACCACCAGAGTCCTTGTCGCCGTGGCAGACGTCGACGCTCTCGTCAAGGTTGGTTCCGCGATCGACGACCACG
>CAYRQW010000122.1:0-3977 GCA_964426505.1 uncultured Caldisericota bacterium | reverse complement strand
CCATAGGGCTTGCCGTCTACAATGACTTGAGCCGATGATGGGTCCGACGTGATGCTCAGCTTCCCAAATGCCTGTGTGAGAGAAAAATCCTGCGTAGCTTGCGCCGAATCGGTAAGATCGACCGTGCGCGAGATCGCGGCATAGCCTTTAAGCGAGACAACCAGTGCGTAGTTGCGCGGTTTAAGGCCCGCCACCGCCAGAGGAGTGACGCCCTTGGCTGTTCCATCCAGCAGTACTGTCGCGCCAGGCGGAGTCGATGTGACGACCAGAGAATAGGCGGCATGGGTCATGTTCGCGATGACTTGCGTCGTGGATCCCCTTTCGGCTGTCGCAGTGCCTTTCCAGGTCTCCCAGCCAGCCAGGTCGATCTGTATTGCGTGGGTCCCCGGAGCGACCCGTGAAAGCACAAGAGGTGTCGTCCCGACCTGCTGCTCGTCGAGAAACACGGTAGCTCCTGATGGGAATGACCGGATATTCAGACTGGCTTGTCTTCCCTGGAGAAGCAGAAAGACTACTGACGCTGCAACTGCAGCAACGACGGCAAACACGATCCAGACTCTGCTTTTTCGACGATGCTGCTGGGTGGGGGGCACAGGGGTTCCAGCGGGTGCATGCGGTGTACGCGATTCCTGGAGACTCCCAAGAAGCTCATCGATGCGGTCAGGTTCAGAAGAACGAAGCTCGGACATGTTCACGCCTCCGCAAGTTTCAGTCGTTTCAACACTGCCTCCAGCACATCGCTGAAGACGTCATCCGCAGGTCGGGCCGCATCGATGACCACCCAACGATCCGGCTGACTTGCTGCCATATCGAGAAAGGCATGGCGCACGACATTGAGGAACGAGCCACGCTGCTCAATCCGGTCGAGGTCAGTCTTCCGAGCCAGGGAGATGAGTGGATCGATGTCCAGGAGCAGTGTCAGGTTGGGGATCAGGCCTGACGTTACGATGGCCATGAGCCGTTCCACCCGTTCCTGACCCACGTTTCCCGCGACCCCCTGATACGCGACTGATGAGTCTGCAAACCGTTCGCCGATGACGATGTCGCCACGTTCCAGTGCAGGATTGATGACCTCATCGATGTCCTGTCTTCTATCGGCAGCGAACAGGAGCACCTCAGAAAACAGGGACAGGTTGAGCTGATCCTGCACGAGGAGGATCGTTCGGAGTCTTCTTCCGAGCATCGTTCCTCCTGGCTCGAACGTGTGTGTGACAGAATAGTGTCTCTCCGTGAGCGTCCGCTCGAGACGTTCGGCCTGGGTGCTCTTGCCACATCCGTCGATACCCTCGAAGGTAAGAAAGAAGGCGTGCTTCATCACACCCCTCCAGACGGACCCTGTGTCGGCTTCATCGTTGGAGAGTACACAACAACGCGCCTGAACGGCTCGATGCCCTCGCTCTCGCTGAACAGCCCGAGTCGCTCTGCGAGCCTGTGTTGCATCCGCCGCTCGAAGGCAGTCGCATAAGGTAGCTCACGTGAGGTCGACGAAACAACGGCTTCGCGCATGAGGTGAACCCAGGAAGCATACTTGTCCTTGTCTACAGACATCGAGTGAATGCGTCTGAGGAGGTCCTTGATAGCGGCCAGGCTGTTCTTGCTGGTTGTATACAGGGGTAGTCCGAGTGCTTCGGCCCGTTCCACAAGAAATGGCTTCTTGGCCGCGAGCGCGTCACTCAGTAGCACGATGTCCGCATCCTCCATGGTGCGCGCGACTCGTACATCGGTATGCAGACTGTGGGAGGCTCGTTCGATGTAGCTCTGACTGACTCCCTGGATATAGAGTCTGACGCTGGAATCCTGTGTCCACAGCTGATCAGGGCCAAGTTGCGAGGTAGGAGCCTCTTGCCGATGGGGCGGTTCGATCACGAACTCTTTGCTGGCCGTTCGCCTTCGTATTTCGGGCTGCACATCGAAGCCGCGCAGGACTCTGTCGACAACGTCTGCCAAGTCGTGGTATACGGCCAGGACATCGCGTTCTCGCAGTTCCACAAGCACGTCGAACGTCGGAGCAGACTTGCGTTCGAGAACGCTCTTCTGCGTGCCCCGGCGCTGTGCTTCTTCATCGCTCAACGTGACTGTCTGAATGCCTCCGAGCAAGTCAATGAGTGTCGGGTTGGTGATGAGGTTTCCCAAGTCGTTGCCGTGTGCTGTCCCAATGAGCTCGACGCCACGCTCGGCGATCGTCCGGCATGCCTGCGCCTCTTCGATGCGGCCGATCTCGTCTATGACGATGACCTCCGGATTGTGGTTTTCCACAGCTTCAATCATGATGTCGTGCTGCTCCTTGTTCAGTGGTACCTGCATGCGACGAGAAGACCCCACTCCGGGGTGAGGAACGTCACCGTCCCCCCCGATTTCATTGCTGGTATCGACGATGATGACACGCTTCTTCAGTGTATCGCTCATGTAGCGGGATGCCTCGCGCAGCAACGTCGTCTTGCCGATGCCCGGCCTCCCCAGTATCAGGATGCTCGAGCCTTTCTTGACAAGATCTTCGATGATCTCGATCTTCCCGTACAGGGCACGTCCGACTCGGCACGTTAGTCCAACAATGTCGTTGTGCCTGTTCCGAATGGCAGAGATGCGATGCAGCGTTTGTTCGATCCCGCCCCGATTGTCACGGTCGAACTCTCCGACTTTGCGGACGACGAAGTCGATGTCGCCTCGGGTGACCTCGCTTTCGCTGAGGGGAACGAAGTCGAATTCGAACCGGGCTTCGGGGACGCGGCCGAGGTCAAGCACGACCTCTACGAGTTCATCGAAGCGGGCGAGCCCCTCGAGTGCTTCCTGCAGGGGTTCGGTGAGAATACTCAGGAAAGCCTGGGTATCGTAGTCGTGTGCTGCCATGTCAGTCCTTTCTGCAGAAGAGCTTCAGCAATGCTGTCGGTAACCTTCTCGTATTCGCCGAACAGACTGAACAGATCGAGTTCGTCTGTATCGATAGCAATCAGCGGGGCGCGCACGAACGAGTTCGCCCAGGCATCATAGCGTTTGTTGAGCCTTCGCAGATAGGAAGAAGGCAGAGACTTCTCGAACGAACGTCCCCGTGACTGGATGCGTCGCGACAACGTCCTTGTCGATGCGCGGAGATAGATGACCAGGTCCGGTACCGGGAGGTTCTCCAGCAGATACTCGTACAACTGAAGGTACACCTCATACTCCACGCGGGGAAGCGCTGTGCGTGCGAAGATCTCCGCGTCCTCATACAGGGTACGGTCCACAATCTTGGAGTGCACGAGGGCGCCGGCTTCCTTGAAGAGTCTCACTCGCTGCGTGAGGAAGAAGAGCTGAGACTGCATTCCCCATCGCCTGGGATCATCGTAATAGAGCTTGAGGAAAGGATTCTGTTTGACCGGCTCAGGAAGCAGAGTAAGGTCCCACCTGTCAGCGAGGCGACGTGTAAGCGTGGATTTGCCTACTCCGATGTTGCCGGCGATAGCAAGGAACAGTGGTCGGTCAGCGCAGACCGCTCCAGGCTGAGGCTCACCGTTCATAGGTTCTTGAGTTGAGCGGGGTCGAACGTTCCCTGCTCAAAGAGACCTTGGTAGAAAGATGCCCAGGAGATCTTCTTGTTGCTTGTGCGAGAGATCCGGCGCAACTCACGGAACCGACTGCGAAACACGAAACGGGCAAGGGAAAGACCATAGTCGAACGTCGCTATGGATGCGAACGAGGCTGCGAGATCTGGAGGCAAAGCAACCCGGGCTTGAAGGAACGAACCGGCATCGTGGTGGGACAGTCGATTCTGAAGGATCTCGATGTCGAGGGCTGCTGCCGCATCCTCGATCATGAGCTGGAGCGTTGCAAGCAGACTGTTCTGCGGTGTCAGCACTCCGTCGACGCTGGTGATGTTCTGCAGTTCGAAAAGGGAGAGTGCCATGATGAACGTTTCTCTCTGAACGTGAAATGCCAGGCATGGATCCCAGCTGCTGACTGCGGTCTGAACGTACGCTTTGCCAGGGAAATACGTCATCATG
>CAYRQW010000121.1:0-4168 GCA_964426505.1 uncultured Caldisericota bacterium | reverse complement strand
GACTTCAACAGCATTGTCGCGGCAGTACGCATGGGCCGCCGCACCTTTGACAACATCCGCAAGGCCATGGGCTACATCCTGGCCGTCCACGTCCCGATCGCGGGCCTGTGCCTGATCCCCGTCCTGCTGCACTGGCCTCTCATCCTTCAGCCCGTCCACATCGTCTTTCTGGAACTGATCATCGACCCGACGTGCTCCATCGTGTTCGAAGGAGAACCCGAGGAAGCCGACATCATGGACCGGCCGCCACGCGACCCGTCGAAGGCAACCTTCAGCCGGAAGCTGGTACTGACGAGCCTTCTGCAGGGCTTCGGCATCCTGGTAGCCGTCCTGATCGTCTTCGGTCTGGGCTTCTACCAGCGCGGCCTGAGCGAGGAAGACGCGCGCGGACTTGCGTTCACGACACTGATCTTCGCAAACGTGGCACTCATTCTGACCAACAGGTCCTGGACACGCAGCATCATCCACACTCTGCGCACGCCCAACAAGTCGGTGTGGTGGGTCATTGCCGGAGCGCTCGGCCTGCTGGCCGTCACCCTCTATGTTCCCTTTGCTTCGCGCCTCTTCAAGATGGCGGCGCAGCATCCACTGGATGTCCTGATCGCGGCAGCAGTAGGCACCAGCACCATCCTCTGGTTCGAGCTGTTCAAGGCACTGAGGCCCAAAGCACTGGCGTAGCGGCATCCAGGACGAACAACACCTTGACGGGCAGGAGTCGACGCTCCTGCCCGTTGCTCATTGCGAGGCGCTCCTGGTACGGAATCTCCGTCACGCGCGTACTACACGTGATGAAGAACCGCCACGCCGGTATCCAGGAGCCCGAGCCATGCAACTGCGCCACGAACTCAAGCACTTCGTCAACACCGCTGACTACGGGATCATGCGCCGTCGTTTGCGCTACATCCTCCGGCATGACGAGCATGCAGGACCCGACGGTCGATACACGATACGCAGTCTCTACTTCGACAATGCAGGCGACACGGCCCTGCTCGAGAAGATCAACGGGCTGAACCGCCGCACCAAGTTCCGCATTCGCTTCTACAACAGCGACCCGTCGTTCATGAACCTCGAGAAGAAGACTCGTATCAATGGGCTGAGCTGCAAGGAGAGCGCCCCCATCACCAGAGATCAATGCAGCGCACTTCTGGCCGGTGACACCAGCTTCCTTCGATCATCGGTCAAGCCACTGTTCGTGGAGCTGTACGCGAGGATGGCCGGGGATCTGCTCCGCCCGAAGACCATCGTGGACTACGTGCGTGAGGCCTATGTCTACAGACCTGGCAACGTTCGGGTAACGTTTGACACATCGATGCGCACCGGTCTTGCATCGACGGACCTGTTCAGCTCTGATGTGCCGACGGTGGAAGCACTCAGCGGGAGCTATGTCGTCATGGAGGTCAAATATGACGCATTCCTCGCCGATATCGTAGCGGACGCCGTGCAGACTGACGCGCGGGGGGCGTGCGCGATCTCCAAGTACGCACTGTGCAGGCTGTACGGCCAGTAGCGGTCCATATCCAACACCCAGGGAGAGTAGCATGATAAGCGCAACGGCACTGACATTCGCAGACATCTTCAAGTCCGGGTTCCTCGACAAGCTGACATCGGTTTCCCTGCTGGACATGGTTATCGCCATGGTCCTCGCCTTTGCCCTGGGATTGTTCATCCTGCTGGTCTACCGAAAGACATTCAAGGGTGTCATGTACTCCGAGACCTTTGGCATATCGCTGATGGCACTCACCCTCATCACGACGCTCATCATCCTCGCCGTCACGTCCAATGTCATCCTGTCCCTCGGCATGGTCGGCGCGCTCTCCATCGTCCGCTTCCGCAGTGCCATCAAGGAGCCGCTGGACATTGCCTTCCTGTTCTGGGCGATCAGCGCCGGCATCGTGACCGGCGCAGGGCTGCTGCCTCTGGCCGTTATCGGGTCGTTGTTCATCGGCATCATCCTTGTCATCTTCGCCAATCGCAAGACGGGCGACACGCCGTACATTGTCGTTCTCTCCTGTGCCGATGAATCCAGCGAACAGACATGCATCGAGCTGATCCGCCAGCATGTCAAGAAGTATGCCGTCAAGTCGAAGACGGTCTCGCCCCAGGCCGGGATCGAGCTCACCGTCGAAGTCCGCCTCAAGGATGCTGCAACGTCGTTTGTCAACGGGCTCTCACAAGTTGCGGGTGTGGGCAACGTCGCGCTGGTCAGCTACAACGGTGAGTACACAGGGTGACGCGCCAGACAACGCCTGAGGTACAGCCCATGCACCGCGTGCAGCATACAGCCCTGGTCGTCATCCTTGCCGCTCTTGTCATGTCCACCGGTCTCGTGCCCTCCAGTTCGCTGGATGCGGCGGTGATCCGGATGGACTCCACACCCGAGACAGCATACGTTGCCAACGTTTTCGACGACACGAAGGTTGCGACCGTCAACATCAGCATGGCCGCAAGCGACTGGCAGTGGCTGCTTGACAATGCGACCCAGGAGGAGTTCCGAAGCTGCGACATAACCATAGGCGGCAAGACCTTCTATAGCGTCGGCATCCGCCCCAAAGGCAATTCGAGCCTTGCCCGCGTCGCCAGCAGCACGTCTGATCGGTTCAGCTTCAAGATCAAGTTTGACGAGTATATCCCGGGCCAGACATGCTATGGCCTGCAGGCCCTGGTGCTCAACAACGTCATGGATGACGCCACGTACATGAAGGAGTACCTCTCCTACAAGCTGTTCAGAGACATGGATGTCGCGACGCCCGCCTTCTCCTACGCCTCCATCGCCGTCAACGGCAAGCCCTGGGGGCTGTACCTCATGGTCGAGGTCATCGACTCCAGTTTCGTTCAGCGCAACTATGGAACAACGTCGGGCAACCTGTACAAGCCCGAGAGCGTCGACGTCGGCGCGCGAGGAAAGTTCGTGGTCGATCAGGCAGAAGATCAAGCAGCAGACCGGGACGCAGCACGGGTACAGGGCGGTGGCATGCGAGGCTCCGGAGGGACCAACCTGGTCTATGTGAGCGATGCGATCTCCGACTACAGCGTCCTGCGCGGCAGTGCCGTACTTCCTGCAACCGATGACACGGACTTCCAGAGACTCATTGCCATGATGAAAGCTCTGAAAGACGGCACTGGCATCGAGGAGACACTTGACGTGCACGAAGTCCTGAGATACTTCGCCGTCAACACGTTCCTGGTCAACCTCGACAGCTATGCCAGCAGCCTCAAGCACAACTACTACCTCTATGAGCAGGATGGCATCATCCAGATCCTGCCATGGGACCTCAATCTCTCGTTCGCTGGCTTTCAGGCGGGAAGCGCAGCCAGTGCCATCAATTTCGCCATCGACACGCCCGTGTCCGACACGATGGACAACAGTCCTCTCATCGCGAGCCTCCTGGCCGTGGACGAGTACAGGGAGCTCTATCACTCGTATCTGCAGCAGCTCGTGGTGCAGGAGATCAGGAGTGGCGCCTTCGAGGCTGAGGTGGCCAGAGTCGATGCCCTCATCGCGGCGGGCGTGAAATCCGACGCCACTGCGTTTGTCACTTACGAGCAGTACCGGGCATCGTTGCCGGTGCTGGTCCAGTTCGCCCGAGACAGGTCATCCAGCATCATGGCACAGCTGACAGGACAGCAACCCACCACGGCCACCGGCACCCTCGCCACGTCGGTCAACCTGCGCACACTGGGCAGTCAGGCTGGTGGAGCCAACATGGCAGCCCCGGGACAGGCAGGACAGGCACCTGACGGTGCCGCTCCTGCGGATGGCATGTTCGGTGGCGCTGCTGCAGACCGCACGGTCATGCAGAAGGCAATGGCCATCATCCGTTCTGCCGGCAACGATGGGTTGACTGATGAGCAGACAGATCAGCTCACCGAACTAGGCCTGGACGCGTCTGCCATCGAGCGACTTCAGCAGATGGCAGGCCCCGGACAACGCCCCGACATGCCGACTGATCCTGCAAAGACAGATCCTGCGACCGCCACCCGGAGCGCCGCCGACTCGGTCCTGCCGCTCACTGTCGTGACGGGAGCCTCAGCGCTATTGCTCCTGGCGGGTATCGTCTTCGCTGCGAAGTTCAGGAACAGGCACTACCTGACGCCGGTGTAGCCCACCCGCGTCTACTCCCGGGGACCTGCGCAGTTGTCAAGAGTTGCATCACGGGCCCGATCGAGC
>CAYRQW010000120.1:0-4227 GCA_964426505.1 uncultured Caldisericota bacterium | reverse complement strand
ACTTCAGCAGATGGCAGGCCCTGAACAACGCCCCGACATGCCGACTGATCCCGCAAGGGCAGATCCTGCGACCGCTGCCCGGAGCGCCGCCGACTCCGTCCTGCCGCTCATCGCTGTTTCGGGAGTCTCAGCGCTCTTGCTCCTGGCAGGTATCGTGTTCGCTGCGAAGTTCAGGAACAGGCACTACCTGACACCGGCGTAACCCACCTGCGTCCACTCCCGAAGACCGGCGCGGTCTTAGAGAGTTGCATCACGGGTCCGATTGAGCACACTGATGGAAGAGGCTGGGTTCCAGAGTCAGCGTTGCATTCCGGCCACGGAGGCTACCATGGAAGGGACAGCACTTTCAGCACTTGCCAGGCGAGTCCGCTACGACATCCTGCGCATGTCGACGGAGGCTGGGTCTGGTCATCCGACGACCTCGCTGTCCGCGACCGATCTCATGACCGGCCTGTTCTTTGGCGGCACGTTCCGCTTCGACCTGGACTATCCCCGGAACCCCTGCAACGACCGCATCATCTTCTCCAAGGGGCACGCCTCGCCGCTTTTCTATGCGCTGTATGCAGCGGCGGGTGTGCTGTCGCAGGAGGACCTGCTCACCTATCGCAAGATGGGGTCGCCCCTCGAAGGACACCCGACACCGCGCTTCGCCTATGCGGAAGCTGCGACCGGGTCACTCGGCCAGGGGCTTGGGATCGGTGTCGGCATCGCCATGAACGGGCGGTTCGTCGACAAGCTGCCATACAACACCTATGTACTGATGGGCGACAGCGAAGTCGCCGAGGGATCAGTCTGGGAAGCCACAGAGCTGGCATCACGCTACCAGCTGGACAACCTGGTGGGCATCCTGGACGTCAACCGTCTTGGCCAGCGCGGCGAGACCATGCTGGGCTGGGACCTGGACACGTACGAAGCACGCTTCGCCGCCTTCGGGTGGCATACGATCGTCCTCGGGGACGGGCATGACATCGACGCGGTCCAGGCCGCCTACGGCGAGATCGATCATGCCTGCGGCCGCCCCACGATTCTCATCGCCCGCACCGTCAAGGGGAAGGGTGTCTCGTTCCTCGAGAATCAGGACGGATGGCATGGCAAGACGCTGAAGCGTGAGGAATTCGATCGTGCAGTCGTCGAATTGGGGCAGATCGATCTGAACCTCGTCGGAACCATCGAGAAGCCGGCCCTCGCCGTACCGGCAGCGTGGGCTCCCGGTCTGGCCGATCAGCCGGCGGACCACAAGGTCCTGTCACCACGCGAGGCGTACGGGCGAGCACTCGTCGACATCGCATCCACGCACCCCGAAATGGTGGTTCTGGACGCTGAGGTAAGCAACTCGACCTTTGCAGCCACGTTCCGCAATGCATATCCCGAGCGGTTCTTCGAGATGTACATCGCTGAGCAGAACATGGTTTCCGCCGCGCTGGGATTCAGCACTCAGGGCAAGATGCCTTTTGTCTCGACGTTCGCGGCTTTCTTCTCCCGCGCCTTCGATCAGATCCGCATGGCTCAGTACGCCATGGATCGGGCCAATATCAAGTTCATCGGGTCACACGTCGGCGTTGCGATCGGACCGGATGGCCCGTCTCAGATGGGTCTGGAAGACATGGCCATGTTCCGCACGCTGGTCGGCAGCGTCGTACTGTATCCGGCCGACGACGTCTCGACGGCAGCACTCGTCCGGCAGATGGCCGATCACCATGGCATCTGCTACATGCGTACGACGCGGCAGGAGATGTCTCGTCTCTACGAGACCGGAGAAGAATTCCCCATCGGCGGGAGCAAGACTCTGCGTCACAGTGAAGACGACCGGGTGACCCTCGTGGGAGCAGGCATCACGCTCCACGAAGCCCTGAAAGCCGCAGACAAGCTTGCAGCCGCAGGCATCCACGCCAGGGTGATAGACTGCTACAGCGTCAAGCCACTCGATCTGACGACACTGCGCACTGCGGCCGCCGAGACCGCAGCCATCATCACCATCGAGGACCACTATCCCGAAGGTGGCCTCGGCGAAGCCGTGGCGGCAGCACTGTCCGACCTCGCAACGCCGGTGTTCTCTCTTGCCGTGTCCAGGCTGCCGATGAGTGGAAACCCGGAGGAACTGCTGGCATACGAGGGCATCGACGCCGCGGCGATCGTCCACCGGGTGCAGGAACTGTAGCGAGTGCCAGCCGTTCTGGTGTCAGGCTCCTGAATCGGCGTCTGGCACCAGTTCGCCGCGCAGAAGATCCATGTAGAGGATGTCGACACGCTGCCCATCGCGGGCGCTGGCCTCGCGCAGACAGCCTGCATCTTTGAAGCCCACCTTGCGGTACGAGGCAAGCGCGCCTGGATTGCAGGCAAGTACGGTCAGGAAGATCGTGTGCAGCTCCAGCATGTCGAACCCCACCGTACACAGCAGTCGCATTGCCTCCGTGCCATACCCGAGACCACGGTACTTTTCGTCCCCGATGAGGATGCTCGCTTCACCCCTCCCCACGATAAGGTTGAGGTTCTTGAGCGCACATCGCCCGATGATATCGCCGGTCGATACCAAGTGGATACCGAAGCGCCGGACATCATCCGCAACAGCCGACTTGTCGTAGGAAGCTTCCATCAACTCGAAGCTGGGAGCTCTGCCGTACCCTTGCGTCAGACGCGTCACTTCACGGTCGTTTGCCCATTTCCAGTAGAGTGGAACGTTGTCTCGCCTCTCAGGTGCCAGGAAAACGTGTTTCCCGTCGATCACGCGTGGCAGGATGTCCATGATCCCTCTCCTCTCTTGTCCGTCTCCTTGAACAGCGTCGGCAGCCTAGTAGCCGGAATCTTCCTCAAGACGCGCGCGATGCCTGGCCTTGGCCTGGTACATGCGCTTGTCTGCCAGCTGCACCAGATTCGCTTCCCCGGGGTCACCCCGCACCGTCGCGATCCCCGCGGAACAACTCACTGTCCCCATTGTCGTCGCAACCTGTGTCTCGACGCACATGCGCAGTCGTTCGAGCACGAGCTCTGCTTCCCGCTGCGAGGTCTCAGGGAGCACAAGCAGGAACTCGTCGCCTCCATAGCGGATGACCTTGTCGATGGCGCGCAGGGACTTTCGCAGCACTGCGACCAGGGACTCGAGGATCCGATCGCCCTCGGCGTGCCCCAGCCGGTCGTTGATCGACTTGAACTCATCGACGTCCATCATCACTAGCGACAGATCGTGACCGTGCCTTCGGGACCGTTCCATTTCCTCTGCAACGATCTCGTCCATGGCGCGACGGTTATGCGCCCCCGTGAGACCGTCCAGCATAGCCTGCTCGCGCAGAAGCTGCTTGATCTCCATACTTGCCAGCATCAGTCCGATGGCAGCCGCAAGTGGCGTCAGGTTGCGGATATCCTCGTGCGAGAATGCTTCGACCTTTTTGCTTTCGAGGTTCAGGACGCCGATGACCTTGCCTGCCGCCATCAATGGCAGAGCAAGGTCAGAGCGCCCGCCGGGTATGGCGCTCAGGTAGTACGAGCAGGTTCGCACATCGGCAACGTTGATGGCTCGCCGCTGACGGAATGCCCGTACAACCACGCCCACGTGGTCGTGGATCGACAGTTCCAGCCCCTCATACTGGCTCGTATATCCCTTCTGGGCGCGCAGAATGAGCGACTCGGACTCGTCGTCGTACAACAGGAGGGCAATGTACTGGTAACCAAGACGCCGCGCGATGCGCCTGATGACCATGTTCATGAACTCCATAGCGCCTGTCGCGCGAACGCCATCGAGCGTCGTCTCATACAGAAGAGACAGGAAGTTCTCACGGTTCGCAGACTGCTGCTCCTTCAGATACCGCGCGATGATCAGACTGATGAGGTGAATCAGGGGCCGCAGGGCGTCGATGTCCTCGGGCTTCAGCTTCCGGTCTGACGTCTGCACGTTGATGATGCTGGCCACGCGCCGATCGATGATAACAGGGAAGCCGACATAGCTATAGATGTCGGTGGCTGACCTCCTCCTCCAGCCGGGATACGCGCCCACATCCTCGATGAAGCATGTCTCCCGCCCGCGGATGATGTCCAGGATATTCTGTGGAAGTGCCCGCTTGAAGCTGGCTTCAACCTTTCGAAGTACACTCCAGGGGATGCCGTTGGCTGCGTAGAACTGCACACGGTGATCGATGTCCACGCCCAGAACAGTCACCGTGCAGGACGGTATCGACTCCGCTATGAGATCCACAGCCCGCTGGACGGCCTTCCGCGGCGTCGTTTCCAGCAGGA
>CAYRQW010000119.1:0-4230 GCA_964426505.1 uncultured Caldisericota bacterium | reverse complement strand
GGGTAGCAGAAACCCCGTCGACGAAATGTCGACGGGGTTTCTGCTTGCCGGCAATTGGATCTGCTATGCGGTGTAGCGCCCCAGGACAATTGACACATTGTGACCGCCAAATCCGAAAGAACTCTTCAGGATGGTCTGCACACTGGACGGCCGCGCAACATTCGGAACATAGTCCAATGGGCACTCAGGATCGAATGTCGCATAGTTGATGGTGGGATAGATGAGTCTGTTCTTGATGGTAAGCATGCATGCAACGGTCTCCACGGCACCGGCGGCACCCAGCAAATGACCGGTCATCGACTTCGTCGAACTCACGGGAACCAGCGGAGCTCGACTGCCAAAGAGCATCTGCAAGGCAAACGACTCCGTTCGGTCATTGGCGGGAGTTGACGTACCGTGTGCGTTCACGTAGTCGATGTCGAGGGGGCTGAGTCCTGCGCGCTCTATGGCGGTGCGCATAGCCCTCACGATCTGCCTGGCCTCAGGATCGGGTGCAGTCATGTGGTACGCATCCGAAGTCACTGCCTGAGACAGGATCTCGCCGTAGATGCGGGCCCCTCTGGCAAGAGCATGGTCAAGCCGTTCCACAATCAGGATTCCCGCACCTTCACCCATAACGAATCCATCGCGTTCCTTGTCGAACGGTCGTGATGCATGGGCAGGATCATCATTTCGAGTGGAGAGTGCACGCATATTGGCAAAGGCGCCGATGCCGGTCATTGTGACCGCCGCATCGGAGGCGCCTGTCACGATGACATCTGCATCGCCTCGCCGAATAGCCTCGAAAGCCTCACCCAGCATCTGAGTGCCACTTGCACAGGCGCTGACCACCGAACACGTCCCTCCATGCAGCCCGAACCGTTCCGCGATGATGGCCGGGATAGAGTCCACCAGCAGCTTAGGAATGAGAAACGGCGACAACCGTGAAGGACCTTTGACAGCGACCTGCAGCACTTCACCTTCAAAGGATGCACCACCACCTATTCCACTCGTAACGTAGACGGCTATGCGTTCCCTGTCCTCAACCTGCAGATCCAGATGCGAGTCGAGTATCGCTTCCTGGGCCGCCGCAAGCGCAAGCTGCTGCACGCGGTCGGTGCGCGCCACGTCACGCTTCTCGAAGTAGTCTTCGGGGTTGAAGCCCTTCACTTCCCCTGCTATACGACAACTGATGCCGCTTGCGTCAAAGCGTGTGATCGGCCCCACGCCTGAGAGGCCGGCTGCAAGTCCCGCCTCAAAAGCCGGAACGTTGTTGCCAATCGGCGACACAACGCCGAGCCCGGTGACGACGACTCGGGTCCGCTCCATGGGAATCCCTCTCCCCTGCAGGGTCAGGCGATGTGAGACATCACGTAGTCGACTGTCTGCCCCACGGATGCGATCTTCTCGATGTCCTCGTCCGGAATCGATGTTCCAAAAGCGTCTTCCAGAGCCATCGTGATGTCGACCAATGCCAGAGAGTCGGCTCCAAGATCTTTGACATATTGAGCCTCATCTGTGATGCGAGACTCCTCGACACCCAGCTTTTCCTTGGCGATCTCTACTACCTTTGAGCGGATTTCTTCCTTGGTCATCGAATTCCTCCTGAGAAAAGGGTATGCAAGCGCTTCAGAGAGACAATCCTCCATCAACCGCAAGCACTTGGCCGGTAATGTACGACGCGTCCTCACTTGCCAGGAACGCCACAGCTTTGGCAATGTCGCCTGGAGTCCCGACCCGCCGGAGCGGAATACTGGCAAGATACGAGGATAAGACCTCATTGTCAAGCGAGCTCGTCATGTCCGTTTGCACAAACCCGGGCGCAACCACATTGACGGTGACCCCGCGCGACCCGAGTTCCTTCGCCGCCGTCTTCGCAAGGGCTATGACGCCTGCCTTGCTCGCCGCGTAATTTGCTTGTCCAGCATTGCCTCCGAGACCAACTACCGATGAAATCAGCACGATTCGCCCGGACTTCTGGCGCATCATGCGCCGGGCCGCCGCCCGCGTGACGTAGAATGCTCCAGTGAGATTCGTTCGCAGTACGTCGTTCCACTTGTCGTCGGTCATCCGCACAAGCAAGGCGTCTCTCGTAATGCCGGCATTGCTGACCAGAATATCCACTGAGCCTGTCAGACCAACACTCCGCTCAACCAGACTGTCGGCTTGTACGGTCTCACCGACGTCTGCCTGGACTGCTTCACAGAGCCGGCCCATCGCAGTGATCGCAGACACTACTTCTTGTGCCGCCTCACGGTTCTGGCGATAGTCAATGACGACGTTGGCTCCCCGCATGGCCAGCTCAAGCGCGATGCCTCGGCCGATGCCTCGCGACCCACCTGTGACCAAAGCCGTCTTGCCTTCCAGCGTCATTGCCACTTCTCTTCCTCCACTGCTCTGATGTTCCCTCCAGGCAATGCCTTTCGCGCCAGGGCCGTCAGCACGCCCTTCGGCCCAACCTCAAGGTACTCTGTCGCTCCCATTCTCCGGAGAGTCTCCATCGTCCGAACCCACTGCACCGGACTCCTGAACTGCGAAACGAGAGCCACCCTGATTGCTTCGGGATCGTCTTCCGCCAGTGCCGCCACATTGTTCACGACAGAGAAGCGGGGTCGTGAAAACGCCACATCATGCAGGACGGCTCCGAACTCGTCAGCACCATGGGCCATAATGGATGAATGGAAAGGAGCCCCCACACGCAGCCTGATCGCTCTTCCTCTACCGAGCGCCCTTACCGCCAACATGACGCTCTCCACGGCAGCCACCTCGCCCGACACCACCGTCTGGTCGGAAGCGTTGTAGTTGGCGACTTCGACGATTCCAGCGCGACACCCTTCAGCAAGAACTTGTTCAAGATCACTCTCGTCCAGTCCTACAATGGCCGCCATCGTACCCGGTGAACCGGATACGGCCTGTGCCATGATCTCACCACGCCGTCGGACGAGGCGAATGCCGTCTTCAAACGTGAACACGCCCGCACAACACAGTGCGCTGAACTCACCCAGGCTATGCCCTGCAGCGACGTCACAGCCCATGCCCCTGCTCGAAAGGGTCTCGACCCACGCCATCTCGGTCGCAAAGAGAGCAGGCTGGGTATTCTCGGTGAAAGTCAGTGCTGCCTCGTCACCTGTCTCCACGACGTGCCACAAGTCAAAACCAAGCGCGTCGCTTGCCCGTTCGAACAACTTGCGAGTGAGAATAGGATCTGCCACTCTCCCGGCCATTCCAATATACTGGGATCCTTGCCCGGGGAATAGAAACGCTGTCATGACTGGACCCTCCTGTTGTTTTGAGCACTTGCCTGAGACCATCGCCGTGCACGCCACGACGGCCAGGAAAAAACGTCAGCATCTTCCGGACGGCACTTGATCTGCTTGTCTCGACGTTCGAGACTGGATGTCACGAGGCGCCGCTGCGCATTCGCTGGTCAGGAAAGAAAGACGGAGCACAGACGCTCCCACAATCTCGAGCGACACTGCACTCCGCCAAGTTCAGCCTTTCTGCAAGGACTCTTCCGAAACCGAACACCGAGAGACCAGGGTTGCTGGTCAGGCCTCTGCAGGCCCCTCTGTGTCTTCGTGATGTTCAACCTCTTCGGTTGACACGGAGTCGGTTTCCACCGTCTCGACAGCAGGATTCTCTGTCCCTGCAACTTCAACGTCTCCAGTATTCAGCTCACCATCCTCGACAACGGGGACTTCGGTCTCCACGGAACTGGGTTCAATGACGTCGGTCTCCGAGAAGACACCGTCAGTTGGGCCAGTGACCGGATCGGTCTCCGCGAGCTGCTTCGCCTGCCCGGGCTCTCGTCCGAACAAGCCTTCGTTGCCGTCCACACCCTTCATGCTCAACTTGACCTTGCGTTCGTCCTTCAGGACCTCAAGCACGCGGACCTTGACGACATCTCCCACGTTCAGAACATCTTCGACCTTGCGAATCTTGTCGCTGGAGATCTGCGAAATGTGCAGGAGGCCGGTGACACCTTCAGAGAGTTCGACAATCGCTCCAAAGGTCAGGATACGGATCACGGCTCCCTCAAGATTCATGCCGACAGGGTAGTCTTCCTCGATGGTTTCCCAAGGATGTGGCTTCGTCTGCTTGATGCTCAGGGAGACCTTTCCCGTCTCTGGATCGACCTTCAGGACCTTGACCTTGACCTTGTCCTTCTTCTGGACGACTTCCTCGACAGGACGACGGCGTCCATACGTCAGCTCCGAGAGGTGGACGAGGCCTTCAACACCATATCCGATA
>CAYRQW010000118.1:0-4281 GCA_964426505.1 uncultured Caldisericota bacterium | reverse complement strand
GCCCTATGGCGTGACACCGCTGAAGATCGACTCTTTTCCCGTCGGCAGCTACAACTTGACACTCAAACTGGAGGGCAGCAAGGACATCGTCGATGTCCTCTCCGTCGAAGATGGCGCCACCCTTGCGAAACAGTACAGGTTCGATCTTGAGCTGGGCGGGCTTGCCATATTCACTGATCCACCAGGAGCGTCCATTACCATCGACGGCCAAGCCACAGGCAAGCTCGCGCCCTTCACGTTCAGCACATTGAAGGAGGGAGTGCATGAGATCTACCTTGAACTGCCCGGGTACCTCCCGTGGTCAGGCGACGGATTGGTGTCCAGCGGCCAGACGAGCCGCCTCTCCATCGCCCTCACGAAGCTGCAGTAAGAATGGGTTGACGGGCGACATCTCAGCGTATATACTACTGAAGCCGTACAAGACGGGGAGCCAGCGGTGCCCTGTTGCCCGGAATCCGCTTACCGGGGTCTGTGCTGGGCATGCGGGACGCACATTTCCAAAACAGTCCCTGTTGAAGGCGTTGAAAGCTGCAAACCATGCAATGGGAAGCTCTGAACTCTGCCAGGTCCGGAAGGAAGCAACAGTACTGGGTAGAACATGTGCCGTGGCCCGATGCAACTGGAGCCCAAGATAGTCGACCACGCCGGGGGTTTGCGCAACAAGTGCTCAGCGTACGGTTTCTCCTCCTAGCTTGGGCGGAGAGCCGTCACAACGCACAGAGATGCTATTCCTTCACCCCTGCCGATCCAGCCTGTTCCATCGTTGCCCGTCACTTTGACGTCGACATGCGCCGGGCGGAGCCCAAGAAGATGTGCGAGTCGTTTCTGCATCGGAGCCTGATACCTCTGCAATCTTGGCCTCTCGGCAACAATCGTGATGTCCGCCGAAAGAACTCTCAGCCGGCGAACCCGCCTGTCCGCCATCACTCGTTCCAGCAGTATTGCGCTGTCGATTCCGACAAGCTGTTGGTCTGACGACGGAAACATTGCACCGATATCCCCGGCTCCAGCACATCCCAGAACAGCGTCCATGACAGCGTGCAGGACGGCATCAGCATCTGATGTTCCGTCGAGTCCCAGTGACGATGCGATCCTGATGCCGCCGAGGACCAACGGTCGCCCGGATGAGAACCGATGGACATCGTAGCCAAACCCGACCACAGTCGTCGTCCCGGCGTTGATTGCGGCTTCGACAACCTCGACATCCTGCGGAACCGTCACCTTGATGTTTCTTGTGTCCCCTGCGACTGTCAGGACCTCCCCGCCAGTCGACTCGATCAGTGCAGCCTCGTCGCCAAAAGACACACCGTCTGCGCAACAGGAATACGCTGATCGCAGTGTCGCCACCTGGCAGAGTTGAGGTGTTTGCACAGCGACGACCCCTGACCTCTCCAGTGCCTCTGTTCGACCCCCTGACATTCGTCGCAGAGAGTCAGCTACCGGAATCACAGGTACGACAATGTGTCCAGTCTCCCGGGCAGTAAGCAGTCTCTTCAGAAGAGATCTGCTTATAAGCGGCCGAGCGCCGTCATGAACCAGAACCCAATCCTGATCGGAAGCGCCATGATCAACGAGTGCGTTAAGACCGCTAAGGACGCTTTCGGATCGTGTTGAACCTCCGTCCGCCAGAAAGACGTGCACGCGACGCGGCAGGGCTGCCCGAGCAACGCACTCCTGTATCCTGGCGCGGTCCTGAAGTCTGCAGACCAGGGCGAGCCGGCCTACCGGGACCCGGCACAATGCCTCCAACGTGGTGCAGATAAGCGGTCTCCCTGCGACCGAAGAGAAGAGCTTGTCCTGCCCGAACCTCGTACTGCTTCCCGCCGCCACGACGACGGCTGCAAGACACGGCCGATGAGCTCTGACAGCCTTCACTGTGACTCACCTTCAGCAGCTGATGTTCGAGCAAAGCTCGAGGCAATCGCTTCACTGACGTAACGCGTTCGATGGATCACAAGGCCAGAGAGGTCCGAAAGGTCGTCGCGAACCTTGTCGCTCACAATGAACTCCCGGAATCCCATGCGTGCGCCAAGTTCAATGCGCCGGTGCAAGTTGAACACAGGACGCAGGTCTCCCGCGAGACCGACTTCTGCGATCGGCATTACCCCATCACGCATGGCCACATTGCGTATCGCACCATACAGCGATAGTCCGACGCCCAGGTCGATGCCTCGATCCTCGACCGAGAAGTCGCCCGAGATGTTCACGTACACGTCTCTGCCTCCGGCGCTCGTGCCCGCCCTGCGTTCAATCACCGCCAGTGCAATCATTAGCCTGCCATAGTCCAGTCCAGTCGCAATCCTGCGCGGCGACGGGAGGTAGCTGGTGGCAGCCAGAGACTGCACCTCAACAAGGACGGCAAAACTTCCCTGGGCCGCCGGCACGACCACGGACCCAGCCTGGAGATTGTGCACGTCCGTCACAAACGCGCTCGACGGATCAGCAATGGGTACAAGCCCTGATGATGTCATCTCAAAAAAGCCAGTCTCGCCACTCTTCCCATAGCGGTTCTTCCCGGATCTCAGCAGGCGATAGGCTCCAAATCGGTCCCCTTCCATGTACAGGACTGCATCGACCAGATGCTCGACGTATTTGGGGCCCGCAATCGCTCCGTCCTTGGTCACATGTCCGATAATGAGCGCGGCCACTCCAGACTTCTTGGAGAATCCTGCGATGGCAGCAGCCGTGATCTTCAGTTGAGCTGGTGTACCGGATCCGAAGAAGTCCTCCTCGGTCGAGAACGATTGCAGCGAATCCATGACAAGCGCCACCGGCCTGGCTCGATCAGCCATCGCCAGTGCATCCGCAAGCGAATTGGTCGTAGCAAGAAGCAGATTCCTCGGATCCAGTCTCAGCCGCCGAACGCGCCCAAGGATCTGTGAGCGGGATTCCTCGCCACTAACGTAGAGTACCTTCCCGTGTCGCCCGAGAGCGGTTGCCGCCTGCAGGACAAGCGTCGACTTCCCGATCCCGGGTTCGCCCCCAACAAGAACAGCTGAACCGACCACCAGGCCACCGCCCAATACTTCATCCCACGGTACGATGTCGGTTGCCAGACGCTGTTCAGGCTGGACGTTCTCCACAGCGACTTCCAGATCCGCCTCGGCGGGCAGTATCCCGGAAACTGGCACCCTCGAGGACGGCCTCATCGTGGCCTCGACTTCGGGAACGTCTTCAACGAAGGAGCCCCAGGATCCGCATTCGGGGCACTTTCCGAGCTTCGAGACACTGATGTTTCCACACTCGCTGCACCTGTACTGAACCTGGGGCTTCGCCATCATGCCCTCCTATGTCGCCACGACAATGTCAGTCCTGTGACTCCCTTCTCTTCAGCTGGGGAAACAGGATCACCTCACGGATGGACTCCACACCGAGCAGAAGCATGACGAGCCTGTCGATGCCGATGCCCAGTCCTCCCGCAGGCGGCATGCCGTACTGCAGTGCACGCACGTAGTCGAAATCCATGGACTGGCTCTCGTCATCGCCCCTCACTTTCGCCGCAGCCTGCTGTATGAACCTCTCTTCCTGGTCGATAGGGTCATTGAGTTCGGTGAAGGCATTGGCAAGCTCCATCCCTCCAGCAAAAAGCTCGAAGCGCTGGACTCTTTGAGGCTGCTCCGCGATGCGCTTGGCAAGCGGCGAGATCTCCACTGGATAGTCATGCACAAACGTCGGATCGACGAAATTGGGCTCGACCATTTTGTCGAACACTTCGTTGACGACGTTTGCATACTCGAAGGACTTGTCCATGTGAATGCCAAACTCGGAGATCTTGCGGCGTGCCAGATCATCATCGCGCAGCTCTTCCAGACCAACTCCTGCGTGCTTCTTCATAGCATCGTCGAACGTCGTCCGAGCGAACGGCCCCGCGAAATTGATCGACCTCTCGCCCATGTGGACCTGCGATACGCCCGTGACCTTGTCGATCAGGTCAAGGATGAGGTTCTCTGTCAGGCTCATCATGCCATCCAGGTCCGAATAGGCTTCGTACAGTTCCATCATCGTAAACTCCGGGTTGTGGACCGTATCGATGCCTTCGTTCCTGAAGCTACGGTTGATTTCGAAGACCTTCTCGAAACCGCCGACCAGTAGCCTCTTCAGATACAGTTCCGGGGCAATGCGCAGGAACAGGTCCTGGTCGAGCGCATTGTGATGAGTTACGAACGGTCGCGCAGTTGCGCCGCCTGCGATTGGCTGAAGCATCGGCGTCTCAACCTCAAGGTATCCCCGATCAGTCAGGTAGGTCCGCATGTGCGAGACCATGCGAGACCGCTTCTGAAA
>CAYRQW010000117.1:0-4414 GCA_964426505.1 uncultured Caldisericota bacterium | reverse complement strand
ATCAGGCCGTAATTGCCGCTATGGGCTGTACGTCCAACGCGCGGTTTGTCTGCTCCATCGAGCAGAGTGTCGACGAGCAGGGCATCTCGGTGGGCGATGAGCGTTTCAGAGCATCTGAGACAGGGCTGGACGTGGTCGAGTTCCTCATCGCCCCCAACCCGGGCGAAGGGCTGCGCCCTCTTCGGGAGATCGCATCGGGAGGAGAGCTTTCGCGAATCATGCTTGCTCTCAAGACGGTATTCGCCGAAACCGACCAGATTCCCACGATGGTGTTCGACGAGGTGGATGCAGGCATCGGCGGTGAGACGGGGCTTGCGGTTGCCGGCAAGCTGGCCGGCCTGGGGAAGCATCGCCAGGTCATCGTCATCACCCATCTGCCCACCATTGCAGCCAGGGCTGGAACGCACCTCGTCATCTCCAAGGAGCAGAGCGCGGATGCCACCGCCGTGGAGGTGCACCGTGTCACCGGCGAGGAGCGTGTCCGTGAGCTGGCGCGGATGGTATCGGGCGATCAGGTGTCCAAAGTCGCTCTGGCCAACGCGCGTGAATTGCTGTTCCCCTAGCTGTCAATCCAGGAGGTGTCCGGTATGATCCTTGCAATCAACCCTGGTTCCACGTCCACAAAGGTGGCGCTATACGAGGGCTCCACTCTCCTCGCACAGGATTCACTGAACTATTCGGCTGCTGATCTGGCACCGTACGACCGGATTGCGGACCAGCTGGAGATGCGGTCCCAGGGCGTCGTCGATTTCCTGTCGCATCAAGGCAGGAGCGTCACCGATCTGGAAGCGATCATGGCGCGTGGCGGGCTGCTGCATCCGCTGGCTGCAGGAATCTATGCGGTGAACGAGAGTATGCTTCATGACTGTGGCGAAGGTGCGGTCCACGAGCATGCGTCGAATCTGGGAGCCCCGATTGCGCATGCGCTGGCAGCCAGTGCGGGCATCCCATGCTACATCGCCGACCCTGTGTCTGTGGACGAGTTCGACGACGTCGCGCGCGTCTCCGGCCTCAAGGAGCTTCCGCGCCGATCCCTCGTCCACGCGCTCAATATCCGGAAAGTCGCCTACAACGTCGCAAAGGGTCACGGCAAGGCGCTGGAGGAGATGAACATGGTCGTGGCTCACCTTGGTGGGGGCATCTCCGTCGCTCCTCTTCGCCACGGGCGCATCGTCGACGTCAACAACGCGAACGAGCAGGGGCCGTACTCGCCGGAACGTGCGGGAGGACTCCCCGCTGCTGCCCTCGTGCGCCTGTGCTTCCGCGACGGCGAGACCGAGGCGCAGATTGTCAAGCGTTTGACTCACACAGGCGGCCTCGTGTCCTATCTCGGGACGAACGATGCGCGGGAGGCTCAGCGCCGTGTCGACAGCGGAGATGCCGAGGCGGCACTGATTCTCGAAGGCATGGCTTATCAGGTCGCCAAGGAGATTGGCGCCATGGCGACTGTGCTGGAGGGCGACGTCGACGTTATTGTGCTGACCGGAGGGCTGGCACACAACGATGCCGTCGTGAAATGGGTCACCGACAGGGTCGGCTTCATCGCACCGGTCGAAGTCGTGCCGGGCGAGAACGAGCTGGAGGCCCTCAACGACGCCTATCTTCGCCTGAAGCAGGGTGTCGAGATCGAGAGAGTCTACGAGTAGGGAGGGGATCCATGGAGATCAGGACATTCGACCAGATGCTTGAGGAGGCGAAGAAGCGCGGCCGCAGGAAGCTGGCGGTGGCATTTCCCGAGGAAGTGTCACTGCATGCAGCCTTGCTTGCTCACGAGGCCGGCATTGCAGCGCCAGTCCTGGTAGGCAATCCCGACAAGATCCGGGACCTGCTGAATCAGGCTGGAGTCGACGCGGACGCATTCGAGATCGAGGATGCCGCCTCACCCGCTGAGGCGTGCGCTATTGCGGTCGCGCTCGCGCGGGACGACAAGGTGGACATCATTCTCAAGGGTGGAGCGCAGACGGCCCAGATGCTGCATGCTGTGCTGGACAAGGAGAACGGTATCCGGGACAGCAAGGTTCTTTCCGAATGCTCGCTTTACGAGGACACGCGTGTGCGTCATTCGCTCCTGGCCGTCGTCGACGGCGGGATCCTGATCGCTCCAACACTTGAAGAGAAGGTGGAGGCCATCAGGAACGCGGTCAACGTGTACCACAGATTGGGGTACGAGAACCCGAAGGTAGCCGTACTGGCGGCCGTCGAGACAGTCACCGACAAGATGCCATGCACTGTAGACGCATCGATCATCGCACGGATGTCGGAACGCGGACAGATCAAGGGATGCGTCGTCGATGGCCCCCTTGCGCTGGACAATGCGATTTCAGAGCGGGCAGCGGCGATCAAGGGACTCAGTGGTCCCGTCGTGGGCAACGCCGACATCCTGATCGTTCCCGATATCGAGGGTGGCAACCTGCTTGGAAAGTCCATGACCTACTTTGCGGGGTTCACTTCTGCGCATGTGACCATTGGCGCGCGCAAACCCGTCCTGGTGCCTTCGCGTGCCGACGACGGACGGACGAAGCTCATGTCCGTGGCGCTTGGCATCGTAGCGTACTACTAGGGGGACTTGAATGGGACCAATGACGCATCTGTCGGACATTCCGGCTGCACTGAGGGGTCTGCCACGCAAGCGCATGGCCGTGGCGTATGGTGAAGACGCGCATACACTGCAGGCGGTGCAGCGCGCAGTCAAGGAGGGCATCGTCGATGCTGTCGTGGTGGGAAGTTCGGCCAGGATAGCCGGCGTGGCTGCTGCGAGTGGCGTTGACATCACTCTCTTCGAGATCATGGATATCGAGGGTGAACTGGCTGCGGTCAGAGCAGCTGTGCGGCTGGTTCGTGAGAAGAAGTGCGACATGCTGATGAAAGGCCTTGCACACACGGACAACTACATGCGTGGCATCCTTGACCGGGAGAACGGCCTGCTGCCTGAAGGCAGTCTGCTGTCACATGTGTCTGTGTTCGAGGCACCCAACTATCCGCGCCTCATCATCGTGTCCGATGTTGCCGTGGTACCGCTTCCTTCTCTGCAGGACAAGATACGGATCACGAAGCTGACGGTGGATGTTGCGCGCAGTCTTCGTATCGATGTCCCGAAAGTGGCGTTCCTGTCGGCCAGCGAAAGCGTGCTGAAGTTCGCAAGCAGCCAGGAAGCAGCAGTGCTGGCCGGAATGGCTGTCCGAAAGCAGTTTGGCGCCATCATCGGCGAAGGGCCCATCTCCATCGACTGCGCCCTGTTCCCTGACGCATGTCAGATCAAGGGCTTCGCCGGCCGCATCCAGGGAGATGCCGATGTCATCATCGTACCGAACATCGAGAGCGGAAACGTTTTCTACAAGGTGTTGTGCAGGTTTGGCGGCGGCGAAGTTGCAGCCATGGTGACCGGTACAATGGCACCCTGCATCCTTACAAGCAGAGGAGATTCTGAAGACTCCAAGTTCTATTCCATCGCACTCGGTGCATTGAACGCCTGAAAACAAGGGTATAATAATAGTTTGAGGCCCTAGTCGGTCTCCAACCATGCTTGTTTGAAGGGAGTGTTTCAGTGCGCAGAAACGATCTTCGCAATATAGCTATCATTGCTCACGTCGACCATGGAAAGACGACGCTGGTCGATGCGATGATGCGGCAGTGCAAACTGTTCCGCAATATCGACCAGATGGGTGACTGTATTCTCGACTCAGGTGATCTCGAGCGTGAGCGCGGCATCACCATTATTTCCAAGAACATGTCGCTGGTGTGGAAGGGTGTAAAGATCAACATCGTCGATACGCCCGGCCACTCCGACTTCGGCGGCGAAGTGGAACGTGTCCTGAGGATGGTGGATGGAGTTCTTCTGCTGGTCGACTCCTCCGAAGGACCCATGCCACAGACGCGATTCGTGCTGAAGAAGGCCCTCGAACTCAATCTCCGGCCGATTGTGGTCATCAACAAGATCGACCGGCAGGATGCCCGCATCCAGGAAGTCATCAACGAGACCTTCGACCTGTTCGTTGAGCTCGACGCAAGCGAGGAGCAGCTGGACTTCCCGGTCGTCTATGCGTCTGGTCGTGACGGCAAAGCCACCGTGGATCTCAACGATCCGCCGCAGGACCTGACGCCGCTGTTCCAGATCATGCTCAAGAAGGTTCCAGCTCCGGAGTACGATCCTGAAAGCCCGCTGTCGGTCCTGGTCACAAATATCACACACGATGACTACATCGGGCGCATCGGTATCGGTCGCATGTTCGGGGGGCAGTTGAAGACCGGCGACAAGATCAAGGTGTTCTCCGGCGACAGCGAATACATGGGGCAGATCCTGAAGCTTTTCATCTTCGAAGCTTTGGAACGCAAGGAGGTCCCCAGTGTCGAGGCGGGCGAGATCTTCGCGTTCGCGGGGATACCTGCTATCACGATCGGGGATTCGGTCGCCGAT
>CAYRQW010000116.1:0-4434 GCA_964426505.1 uncultured Caldisericota bacterium | reverse complement strand
TAGAACTGATCACGGTCGTCGCCATCATCATCATTCTCGCCGCCATCGCCGTCCCGAGCTATCTCCAGTTGACCTTGCGCGCCAAGAAGGCTCGCCTGGCGGCCGACTTGAAGGTCATGGCCGCTGCCATCGAAGAGTTCAAGCTGGACTGGGGCAGCTATCCAGAAGTCACCAAGAATGTCGCACTCAGCAACGATGTAGGTGACTGGGTGAGCCCATTCAAGGAACTGGCCGGGGCAGCTACACACAACTCGCTGCGTCAAAACCGTCCAAGCAACCAGACGATTTTCGGTGAACAAGGTGGTCACTGCTACATCAAGCCAGAGACTCTCCCTGCTATCCGGAATCCTCTAAACAGCAAGACGAATGGCGGACGGTGGACCGGGCTGACCGATCAGAGCCTCATCTACTACTGCAGCAACACGGACGGCAGCGGTCAAGACTGGGCACTCTGGGTGTACGGACCGGAGACAAGTTCCCCTCATTCCCAGAATTACTACTATATCAGCCACTCACAGGCAACGCTGACGGCACAGAACATGTACACCTCTACTGCTCTGACGAAGGGCAATAGAGCTCCAGCCATCCCTCCTACGCCGTAGCTAGTGCGGTCCGTTGAACTGCCCCATGCCCATCTGCGAGCGGATGTCAGGGGAACCCTCGGTGTTGCGCACATCTGCCTGGTCACAGTCCGATGACTCGGCCTCCTGCTCATAGTCTGCCATGCCAAGTGTCGGCAGCGCCTCTCCCTGGTGCCGCAGGACTCCTCGCAGGAAGAAGGGGATCATGTCTTCCATCTCCCACTTCATCTCCAGACCTGGCAAGATACGGTCGTGGTACAGTAGTGCAGTGTTGAGTGGTGCCAGTGAACATGCGATGCTCCATGCCTGCGTCAAAACCTCATGGGGCTCGTAGACGGTCCACGGTTCGAGGTATGCATCCCGAAGCTGTTCGGCCGCATCGGGAACATCTCCCAGATACGGGCGAATCTCCTCCTCATCGGAGAAGAAGGCCATCGAGAAGAAGGGATGCGAGAGGGATGCGTCAGACCAGTCGATAAACACGGGGCTGCTATCACCCGCGATGATCTGCCCTGCCCAGAAGTCGCCATGGTCCAGGCTGACCGGCAGCCGCAGCGTACCCAGGCGATGAGCAGCGATCTTCAGAGCGCGGGCGCGATAGTGCAATGCGTGGATCTGTTTCATCGAGAGCCCATCTGGCGTGCCAGGCTTCATGGCGACAGTGTCCTCGAGCAGACGCTCTATCGACGACACAAGCTGCAATAATCCCCGATTGGGACAGCCTGCGATGGCGAATCTGCGAGCCCCGTCCACCCAGTCGACCTGGAGCTGAGCGTAGGCGTGCACGGCCGCCTTCCATTGCCCGAGGTCTGGGATACTGTCCAGCGTCTTCGCTCCCATATCGCGCATCAACAGCCATCGCCTGGCTGTGTCCACTGCCATCACCTCAGCCACCATGCCAGGGTACTCGTGGTCCAGCAGGACGCTGACGTCGAGCTCACTGCTCAGAACCGAGGGAACGGCCTTGAAGTACGCCACACCGTGCGTCGTCGGCAACCTCATAACGCACGAACGCTGCCAGGAACAGACCTGCTCTACTGGTCCGGTCGGCTTGCTGTCCAGCCTGGCCAGCTGCTGCACCATCCATGTTCCCGCCGCATTCATCCATCCTGTCTCGTACCATGGAACCCTCAGCGTCTTTTCGGTAGCGTTGACCCAGGCAAACCACTCCTGGAGGACCCGTGCCATGCCGGGTGTAGCCATCGTCAGCAGACCGAGGCCTCCGACACCTACCCAACGTGCTGTCGAGGGCAGGGTCCATGTCGCGGAGTGGTTCTCGATGACGTAGACGACCTCCTGAACAGCGGAACCGGGATCCATGTCCGGCGAGGCACAGCGACGCGTGGTCGCCCGAAACCCGAATGTCTCATTGGCAGCCCTGTTGACGCGTGCAGTCGACTGCCACTTGTGTTCACCGGAAAGGACCGTGTGAGGCAGCGTCCAAACGTTGCCCTCGGGTACAAGAAGGACGTGTGCATCCTCCGCATCCGGAACTATGAAATAGCACTCGCGAACTGGATCACTCACTGGAGAAGCCCAGGCTATCGCTGTCTGAGGCTCGCCAGTTTCATTCCGGCAGATGGGGTTTCCGTGATGAACTGCTGAACCGTCGTACATGTTGCATACTCGTCACACTCAGCACAAGTTGCGTAGCCCTTGCCGTGCGCGCACGCGCGGATGGCACAGGTGTAGCAATATGGCGACAATCTCACCTCGCCAACCAGCCGACATCCGTCGCAGGGAACATTCTCGGGTTTGATCTCCTGATGCAGCTGAGCTGACCACTCCGCGGCAATCTTCTCCAGAAGCTCCTGGTCGGTCGTGTTCCTGTTGACGTAGGCAGGACAGGATGAGCAGTCGAGTCCACAGGCAGCAATCATTTCCATTGTTTCCCCCTTGTTTTCAAGCATGGATGCACCAAATCATGCCCTACGGGGGTAGTATACCGTTCACAGTATGAAATGCTACGCAGTGCGTCAGGTCTGGTTTGCTTGCGGCCGCAGCGCCTTACCCGCTGTCTTGTGGCGATAGTACGGGGACAGGGCGAGCAGTTTTCGACGAAGGAACGGTCGTATGACAGGCACGAACAGCCTCTTCCATCCCAGGGTCTTTCGCTGGAGCGCAAGCGTCTCATCGAAGCTGTGGTGCTGATAGTGCAGTAGCCGCTCGCTCTCCTCGGTATCCATGAAGTCGCAATGGAACGGCGTCTGCGAGAACGCCGACTCAGGCAGCATCCCGATGCCCAGTGCGTCGAACGAGCGTTGCATGAACTGTCGTCCAGTCACCTGGCAGGACGGACCGCCCGCTATCATCAGCGTCCTTCCGTCCAGCCCGGACAGCATCGCCGCAGCAGCAACCGCAGCACCTGCATCCATTGGGGCAAGGTACTCCATGCGGTCGTCCATGCGCACCTCGAACATCAGGGGATCAAGCTCACCGAACTCGATGGGAGGAACGGCCCCGAACCGGAGAATGACCCATGGCAGGCCTGACGCATGCAGCATGTGTTCGCAGGTCATCTTGTGATAGGCATAGTCCTCATAGGGGTGAAGCAGCTCGTCCGCCTTGCGCGGCGGTGCGAGGTGCTGTGTGCGGCCGTACAGGGCGATAGATGAGCTAAAGACAACACGGGGTCTGCTCTTCGTGGCAAGGGCAGCCTGCAGGAGATTCCATGTGCCACCGACGTTGATGGTCTCAGCCCAGGCGGGGCGCTGCTCACTCTTGGGCGGGATAATGAAGGCCAGGTGGACGATGGCATCGACGCCCTGGACTGCCCGTGCCACGACCTCTGTGTTTCGGATGTCCCCCCAGATGATGTCGACCTTGCCGGCATACTGCCGCGCCTTGCGCTTTGACACGCGCGACGGGATGTCCAGACAGCGAACGGCCGCGCCACGGTTCAGCAGTTCATCAACGGCATACGTTCCAACGTTTCCGAATGCACCCGTTACCAGGACTTTCATGTATTCCTCCCGCTCATTGATTCCATGAGCATAGCCACTGTGCGCTGCATAAGCGCTCCCCAGTCCTGACCTTCGGGGTCCAGGATGCCCTGGAGCAGCAGACCCAGTACGACACTGAGCAGAATAGTCGCCGCCAGGTTCGGGTCCCCCACGTTCAGGCTCCCTTCCGACACGGCACGTTCAAGCATCTGCCGGAAGAACCCCTGGTACCTCCGGATCATTGTTACCATACTATCGGCCACCTCGGCGTCAGTCTTGGCCTTCGCCCAGAACTCCAGCAGGATGTTCCACTTCGTGCCGGCCATGTGATAGATCTCGTTCACCCCTGCTGCCATCGCCGAAACCTGCTGTGGCACAGATGCGTTCTCGGACTGCGCTGCAGTGAACTGCTGGTCGAGTTCAGCCAGCCACGCGTTGAGAAGTGCGACGAACACGGATCCTTTGCTGGGAAAATGGTGATAGAAAGCACCCTTGCTGACGCCAGCGGCGCGACAGATGCTGTCCACGCTGGTCACATCGTAACCATGCTCGGCGAAGCTTTGCTCGGCTGTAGCAAGAATGCGACTTCTCGTTTCCTGCGAGCGCTCTTCCTGTTTCACAGTGACCCCCAATGCTCCAGTCTTTGTCGTATAAACCGACCGGTTGGTCTAATTATTGCCGGATATGAGCGGCGGTCAATGCCCATAAGTTGGAGTCAAGGATAATAGTCGCATCATTTGGAAAATAGTCGGATCAAATGGAACAGAGTTGCATCATACGGAAGATAGTTGCATCATTTGCGCTGGATAATAGTTCTATCATTTCGCCAGAGAAGTTGATAAAATGAGCATCTGCACTGATCACCGCCCGTTTGTCCCTGCACAGCCTCGGGCGGAACGAGGCGCCGACAT
>CAYRQW010000115.1:0-4456 GCA_964426505.1 uncultured Caldisericota bacterium | reverse complement strand
CGACACATCATACCAGACGGCCTCGAGGAAATCAACCAGAACGGTGAGGCGTCACCACGTCAGCCATCTGGCAAAGCTGTGGCGGAACTCGTCAGCAGCTTCCTGGTTCAGGTAGTACCTGTTGCCGGGACAGGCCACGAGGACGCCGTACCGTGACAGCTTGTGCACGACGAGCCAGCCTGAACCAAACGCGCCAAAGCGCACGAAAGGGTTGATCATGCCGTCGATCTCATCCAAGGGCAGCGCAGTCTCGGGACTGACGACGCCCTCTTCTTTGAGCACGTTCAGATACGCACTCTGAAGCCACCAGAATCCGGACCCATTCGTGGAATACGCCATCCCCGGCCTCCGCCCTAGACGTTGTCGCCGTTCATCTTCCTCTTGAAGGCGACAATTGCAAAGACCATGATGACTGTGGCGTATCCGATGACCCACCACAGATGAGGGAGGATCGAGGCGTAGTTTCCGGCAATGGCTGCCTTGGCAGCGTCGACCGCATGGGCAAACGGGAGGGTGTAGGCGATCCTCTTGAATGCGCCGCCGACGAGGTTCAAGTCGAACCATGTCCCGCTCAGCCACGCGCTGACGTTGGTCAGCAGAGCGCCGCAGATGCCGCCGACCTGCCTGTCGGTGAGGACGCTGCCCGCCAGCAGCCCGATGCCGATGTAGAGAATGGCCGGAGGAATCAGGACGACGAGTGCGAGCAGGACGTTCACGTTCACCGGCAGACCCAGGAAGAAGGCTGTGACAAAGCACACGGTGCCCTGCAGGATCGCCATCGGGAGGAGCGGCAGCGCATAGCCGAGGATGAAATCCGAGGCAGAGAGCGGCGAGGCGAACAGCCTCATCAGGAATGAGGTGGTCCGGTCCTTGGCGATCAACGTGGCGGAGAACAGCGAGATGAACGAGAGGCCGAAGACGGCCAGGCCGGGAGCCAACTTCTCAACCGTGAACAAGCTCACCGGGATATTCGCCTGGATGGCGGACAGGAGAAGCAGCAGGACCAGGGGGAAACCGATCCCAAACGCCAGGTTCAATGGGTCTCTGAGGAGTTCCTTGCGGTTGCGCGAAGTGAATGCCAGGAGTCTCATACGCTCGCCTCCGATCCCGTTGCAAGCGCGACAAAGGCATCCTCGAATGTTTTGGCCCCCGTCCTGGCAATCAGCTCTGCCGCGGTTCCCAGCGCTTTCAGCTCGCCGCGCGCCATGACGCCGATGCGGTCCGACAGGGCCTCTGCTTCCTCCATGTAATGAGTCGTAAGGATGATCGTGACCTTTCCTCTCAGGTGTTCGATGACGGACCACAGTTCGCGTCTCGCGAGAACGTCGAGTCCCAGCGTCGGCTCGTCGAGGAAGAGGACCTGCGGCTCCGATATCAGCGCCATGGCAATGCTCAAACGGCGCTGCCAGCCGCCGGAAAGGATCTTCGCCTTCTGCCGCTCGACCTCGGACAGGCCGAGCTCTTCGATCATCCTGGTCGCCTTTGCGCGTGCGGCCCCACCTTCACTGCCGTAGATGCCTGCGATCAGCTCCAGATTCTCTCGTACCGTGAGGTTCGGTGCCACAGCCGTCTCCTGTGGAGAGATGTTGGCTATCTCCTTCACCGCCTGCGGTTCAGTCAGGATGCTCTTGCCGAGGATCACTGCGTCGCCGCTGGTAGGCTTCGTGAGGCAGGACAGCATCTTGATCGTCGTGGTCTTGCCCGCCCCGTTGACGCCCAGCAGGGCGAAGCATGTTCCCTGTTCTATCGAAAGGCTCAGCGACTTGACGGCAGTCCGTTCTCCGTATTTCTTCGTCAGTCCAGTCATCACTATGGCATTCATTCGTCTCCTTCTTTCGGGTCCTGCGGTTTCAGGATCGTATCCGCAAACTGTGTGAACGCTTCGTATTTCGCAATGGCGATCCCCTTCGTTTCATCGCCGAACAGGAGCAGCGTGTCTCCCGGCTGGATGTGGAAGACGTCGCGTGCTTCCTTGGGGATGACGATCTGCCCCTTGTCCCCGACTTTCGCCGTCCAGAGGTACTTCCCCTTCGGTCTCTCCATCGTCCACCTCCATGTTCCACCAAGTATGCCAAGTGCGTTTTGTATGACTCATCATACTGCTGACGTCCCCGCGCGTCAACAGGAAGGTGGAGAAGACCCCCGGAGCAGCAGCATCAGGACAGACGTCAGAGGGCTGCGACCTTGTTGGTCGCAGCCCTTGTTGTGAAAGATGACCTGGAGATCAGGGGTCCCCCGGTCCGATCTGCCGGGGATCAGTCAGCTACTTCTCGGTGATGGGGATGTAGATGTCGAACTTCGACGCGGGGTCGTCCCCGGTCGTGAAGCGTTCGTCGTAGTGCTCGAAGTCGGGTCTCGCGGCGTCGAGCCGGTATTCGGACGACGGGAGCCACGTGCCGTAGATGTAGTCGAATGTCTTGTCGAGTGTCGCCAGCGTGCCGCAATGCGTGAAGACGGCATACCGCCCGGCTGGTACCGTACAGGATACCATGCCCTCGGGCAGGGCGTCGACTTCCCTGACCGGGAGCCCAGCCACGTAGCGGAACATGCCGGTCGTGCCATAGTCTGCATCACTGAAGCAGACGCCGTAGCCGCCCCTCTGGTTGAGGAGGTGCGGGATCGCCATGCACTTCTGGTTGAACACGTTCCACATCGCGGTGATCTCCCTGTTCTTGTTCTGACCGTGGTATTCCATACCGACGACCGTGACCGTCTCGAATGTCTTGATAACTGGTTCCATTGTGATACCTCCCTGGAGATGACAGAGTTGATCCATGGTGAGCGGTTCCTTGTGGAAAACGGGGTGCTTCTGTCCGCCACGGCGGAACTTGCCCGGAGGCATGCCGTACAGGCGCTTGAACGCCCTCGTGAATGCTTCCTGGGACTCGAACTGTCCGTCGAGTGCGATGTCGATGATCGGGCGGCGCGTCTCGGTGAGCGTGCGTGCGGCCTTGTGCAGGCGCCGCAGGCGGACGTATTCGCCGATCGTCTCTCCGGTTACCGCGTGAAACAAGCGGTGAAAATGCCACAGGGACCAGCCGGACACCTGAGCGATCTCCTGCAGTGAGATCGACTCGTCCAGATGATCTTCGATGTAGCCCGTCACGCGGTCGATACTCTCGAAGTATGATGATACATTGTCAGTGGCCACATATGTCAATGTAGCTACATTCGCACACATTTCTTGACCTGGGTTGCTGTTGTGGCAGGAGACTCCAGACACCTTCTCGTCTCTGCGGCGACGCACGCGTCTCTGTTACGGTGGTTCAGCTCGTGCCACTGGTGCTGTCGATCATTTGCCTCATACTGTCTCGCAGTATTGCCTCGTCAGAGACAATCAGGGGAGTCGAGTATGCCGGAGCCGCTGCGTCAAGGAATCGAAATCTGGTTTGACATTGGGTATCTCGTCACCATATGGACCGTCGTGGTGCTCATGTTTTCTCATCGTGGCAGGGTGGCGAGTCGAAACCGCGCCGTTGCTGCGCGCGTCTTGTGGTCGTTCGTCCTGCTGGGACTGGGCGATGCAGGGCATGTCGGGTTCCGTGTGTTCGCCTACCTCAACGGCGGGCTGGAACAGCACACGACCCTCGTCGGGATCGGGGCACTTGCGACGGCCATCACCGTGACCATCTTCTACATGGTCATGCTGGACGCATGGCGCGTGCGCTACGGCAGGGCGCTCGGCCGGTTCGGATGGACGCTGATGGCTGTTGGTGTGCTGCGCCTGGGACTCATGATGCCTGCGGTCAACCAGTGGACCAATCTCGTCCCGCCGATGCCATGGGGCATCGTTCGCAACATCCCACTGATGATCCAGGGGTTGGGGCTCGCCTGGCTGCTGTTCCGCGATTCGGGCAAGGCCGTCGATCACCCATTCCGCGCCATCGCGTGGATGATTGTGGTGTCGTATGCCTGCTACATCCCGGTCATCCTGTTCGCGGCCAGGGTGCCACTGCTTGGCATGCTGATGATCCCCAAGACATGCGCATACCTGGCCGTCGCGTTCATCGCGTACAGCGCGCTGTTCACAGGGAAACACAGGAAGAAGGCAAAGAGAACCTGATCACTGTCGATCGCTCGTTCTTGCGCCCTCAGCCCTGTGGCTGGGGGTGCCTTGCTGTTCAGGGCAGGTCGATGTCTGCAACGACCAGCGCGTGATCGCTGCCAGCCCGAATAGCTTCGTCGTACAGGTAGTGGACGTCTGTCACGTTGATGGCGGGCGAGACGCGGATGCTGTCGTAGCGACAGCGCAGGTACTTCCCTTTGCGCCCACGGTGGTACGAGTCGGCGAGGGGTCCGTGCGGGTAGTACTGGGTCCGGCGTTTCAGTTCTGCGGGATGGTCGGCGTACCACAGGCGCAGGACGTCTTCGGTTTGTGCCCCGGTGCCGAATACCAGCGCCTCTTCCTCGTTCCACCACTTGGTTTGCCCAATGTCGGGGTGATCCATGCGGGGGC
>CAYRQW010000114.1:1321-4607 GCA_964426505.1 uncultured Caldisericota bacterium | reverse complement strand
ATGGATGTCTGCCATATCGGGCTGAGAAAACACTATGTCAAGGCGCTGATCGAGCTCGATATAACGGAGGCCCGAGAGAAGAAGAGGCTGTCGGAAGAGGTATCGCTTACGGCGTGGCTGATTAAGTGCATAAGCAACATCTGCGTTGAGTACAAACTGATACACGGAATCAGAAACGGCAGGAGAAAGGTCGTCATCTTTGATGACGTCGACATCTCGATTATGGTGGAGAGAAACGTGCAGGGAGAAACGGTGCCCTTGCCCTATGTTCTTCGGAGAGCAAATGAGAAGAGCGTCTCAGAGATCTGTCACGAGATCAGGGATGCACAGGAACAGCCGATACACGGCGAAGAAGACTACGTGTTGGGCAGCAGACGAAACGCCGCTCTCATGAGGGTGTTCTGCTCACTTCCCGCTTTCTTGAGGCGGTTCGTCCTGAATCGTATGATACGCAACCCGATCTTGGCCAAGAGGGAGATGGGAACAGTCATGGTGTCTTCACTCAGTATGCTGGGCAGGTTCAAGGGCTGGTTCGTCCCAGTAGGCATACATACGCTCATCGTCGCAGTCGGTTCGATAAGTAGAAAGCCAGGTATAACAGATGGAAGGATCGAAATGCGAGAGTTCCTGGATCTGACCGTTCTCGTTGATCACGATGTTGTTGATGGCGCTCCTGCAGTGCGAGCTCTCTCCAGCTTGACGAAGATGATAGAGGGCGGGTTTGGACTGTAGCAGAATCGGGTGCAAGCTCCAGCGCAAGTGACAGAACCGTAGGATGTAGGCATCACAGTGGGGCTCACCCCGATCATTTGCCCGGTGACGCCTGCAGCAGCTCGCGAATACGGGCCTCCGGCTCGCCACCAAGCTTCATCCCATAGAGCAGGACCCGAAAGTACATCTGCTCCCCATAGGAGCGGCGCAGGAGACTTCTGACCCCGACATTCAGCATCTGCCCCGCCACACCCTCGACGAGTGTCACTCCTGCGAGCGGGACAGTCCACTCAGAGAGGCCGTTGTCCCACGCCGTGAGGACGGCTTTGTGCCTTGGGCCAGAGACGTCTCCGGTGACAACTCCTTCTAGAGCCACCAGGACAACAATCGTCTCGCCAACCTTCCAGTCCAGAAGACGGTTCTTTGAGCTGCCCCAGACTCCGCCGCTGACGACGGTTCGGGCCCTGCGCCAGTTGTCAAGCGTGACTACTCTCATCGTCCTGCTCCCTGGCCCCGGAGACGAAGTGGTCTCATGGTTTGTGCGTGGCCGCCATGGCATCCAGTTTCGTCTTCAGGATGCCGTCCAGCGTTGTAAGAGCAGACCCGATGCGCCCGGGGCCCTTGTCGCCACCATCTCTGCCTCCGCAGAACCTGGAAGGCTTCCGTGTGTTTCCGGACCATATCCTGTCGCCCGGGAAGACGTCGCCGATGTCGTCCATCAGATACGCGTTTGACTCGCCTGCGTTGTAGCAGCCAAAACGGTAGGGCCCGCCGCCGCCACAATCCTCACCGAAGATTCCCCAGACAAGAGACACTCCATCTCCACACGCTGCAGTGGGATAGATTGCGTGTTTGTCTTCTGAGACCTGGAGCTGGAGGATGTCATTGTTGAACTCGAGGGTTGCGCACATCTGATCTTCCACCGTCTTCTTGGATGGCCATAGCACGGTCTTGCCGGTGTTGCAGCTTCGTCCCGAAGCGTTCCACACAGACGAGTGGCTGGTGGCTTCAGACCCGTGAGCAGAAGTATAGACGTACTTCAATTCGAGATTCTTGTCATCAACGACCTTCCATGCCATGATGACTTTCTCCACGTCACCATCGTGAGCCTCCAGACCCGCGCGATAGTCGCTGACAGGAGTGGCACCTGGGCTGTATCTTCCATAGTCCCTGCTCCAGCAAATGGCGTAGAAGAAGAGGATGTACTTCTCCTTTGACGGATTCGTGTACGGCGCAACCCGCACATAGTTCACGACCTTGTCCGTGTCCTGGAGCTGGAACCAGTCTTCTTCCTCGTCCAGCTCAAAATAGGGGTTGATGGTGCGCATTGCCTCGTCTTCCCACGCCTGATTGATGCCATCCTTGTCGACGTCACGCTCTGGCCCAATGAAGATCGAGCAAGTGCTCTCAAGCTTCCTTCCGCCATCTGAGAGGACAAGATGGGGTCCGTAGACGGTGGTATGAAAGGTCCTGCTGGTGACAAGTGCGGATGCAGGGTCTCTCACTTCGAGAGTCGTCGTATAGGTCCCCGCGTCGACGAAGACCTTGTCCAGGGAGCTCTTGGTGCCGGCCACGTCTGGACCTGTCCTCCATGTGTAGGAAAGCCCCTCGTCCGTGAGGTCTGTGCTTACAAGCTTGCAGCTGAAGTTCACTTCAAGTGCGGTATCGCCGGCAGACGTGGAAGCCTCCGCGGCGAACTCCGGATACCTTGCGCTGATGGCAACCTCCGCATGCCACGATTGTGCCCTGTCCGTGTCCGTCACCGTGGCCTTTGCCACGTAGTTCCCAAGCTTGTAGGTGTGCTGCACGTTCGGCAGGTTGCTCGTCTTCCCATCCCCGAAGTCCCATGCAACGTTCCCGAATCGGCCGGGATCATCAGTCTTGAGTTCAAGCCTGTACGTCAGGCCATCCGCGACGTAGTACTCCGGTGTAGCGACGAGTCTGATATCAGGTGACTTCAACACTGCAATCTGCAATGACCTGCTCAGAGCATCCAGGGAGTTCCCGTATTTCACGGAGACAGTCACATTGTAGCTGCCATCCTTAGCGAACCGGTGGGTGATTCCGTTGCCAGTTCCCGTTGTCCCGTCCCCGAAATCCCAAGCATATGAGATGTCCTGTGACCCGAACTCAGCCGGCACATTCCTGAGCGTGCAGGTGAATTTCGTGTCTGTGGTTGAAGAGTAGACTTTGTCTGGGCTGCAGTCTATGGAAAAGTCGGGTATCCAGTTGAACGGGAGCTTCGACGGCCTATAGCACGCGAGGTACCAGCCTGCATCGACACCTCCCTCTTCACTTCGCATGGCAACAATCAATGGTTGAGAGGAGAGAACCTGGACTTCGTAGCCCGTAAATTCAGTGTAGTTGAGGAACGAGCCTGTGTCGTAGCTCCACTGGTAGATCCCATCGCCATGACTTCGTAGACCGCCCGACTCGCACAGCCAGACGATGGCATCGTTTGTGAAGTATGGACCTCTCCCAAAGAATGGCTCCTCCGGCCGGTTTTTGGTCCACAAGGCGTCGTCAGCGTTCTGACTTGGAGATATGGAGTCCTCCTTCTGAGAGAATGTATAGC
>CAYRQW010000114.1:0-1311 GCA_964426505.1 uncultured Caldisericota bacterium | reverse complement strand
TGTATAGCCACTGAAGCTGCCCAGAATCTTCGAACCCGCCTCCTCGGCGATGACCTGCCCGGCAGCGTCCACGACATATGCGTATTTCTTGCCGTTGAAGAAGTACGAGTTGTCTGTGAGCAGTGAGGCGCTGCCGATGACGTGGAGACGATCTCCGCTGCCAAGGTAGTGCACTGGCCTGCTACTGGAGTCTGCCACGATGCCATAGGTTTCAGACGTCGTGAGCACAATCTCAGACACGACTCTGTTCTGTGAGAAGTCATAGACAACAAGCTTGTCTCTATCGGCGGAGAAGAACAGGTTCTTCTGCGGATCCCAGGCAAAGATTCCATCCCCAAGGTACTTGCTGGGTACGTGTCCCAGAACCTTGCCCGTCTCCAAGTTGTAGATCGCAGGGTCCCCTTGTCCGACAGGGTCAAGAGCCGGGTCTTCAATAATGCAGTCCGGGTAGAGGAGCTTATAGATGAAGTCATCGTCCGATATGTTCAGATCCCTCTTCTTCAGCGTCCTCTTGTCGATGAGGTAGTCAGGTGCGTTCCGAACCTCGACGTACAGGAAGTACCCAAGGTTCATCACCCATCGAGGAGCTCCCGTCGGAATGGTCTGCACGAAAGCAAACTGCTTCTGCAAGTCATAGACACTGATTCCATCCTTGACCCACACGAAAGCGTACCGTTCTCCAACGTCAACTGCATAGACCCTGCCAGGGACTTGTGCGCTTCCGATGAGGCTTCCGGTAGTGGTGTTGAGGCCATAGACGTAGGTGCCCTCGGTAGACGCACCGATGTCATACGAGACAGAACCCACCCCGGTACTGCCCTCAACTCGCAGGTCCTCCATATATCCCCTGGAAAGCCTGACCGGTCCCCAGGTGACTGCAGTACCATACGGCATTGAGCCGGTCTGACCCAGATTGGCTGGCGTCTTCCTCTTGCAGGCGGTTGAGAGAATCACTGCCAGAAGTACTGACATAAGGACTGCAATTCGCCGCAGATGTGGAGTTCTCATGTCCATGAACATTGCTCTCATCACCCCCTCATGAAACAGTGCCTGCACACATCATCCAGCAAAGAGGGCAATTTGCAACCAGCCTGTTGCCACTATACTGAACGTATCTTGGGTTGGCAGGACCCGAAAGTGGAGGGACAGACATGAGAGATGAAGGGAATGACCAGCCAGGACGTGAGGGCACAGGAACCGATGGGAAGTGCCCGTAACCGCGTCGAAGGAAGTGCTTCACGGAGAGACTGTTCCGCTTCACAGTCGCATCTGGGTATCAGCAGCTGACGGCGCCACTGCCATCCTCTGTTC
>CAYRQW010000113.1:0-4661 GCA_964426505.1 uncultured Caldisericota bacterium | reverse complement strand
GAAGGCCCGCGTCGAAGACGCGCTGCACGCCACCCGTGCCGCCGTTGAAGAAGGCGTCGTGGCCGGCGGCGGCGTCGCGCTGCTGCGTGCGCGTTCCGCGATCAAGGACCTCAAGGGCGAGAACCACGACCAGGACGCCGGCATCAAGATCGTGCTGCGCGCGATCGAAGAGCCGATGCGCCAGATCGTCGCCAATGCCGGCGACGAGCCCAGCGTGGTCGTCAACAAGGTCCTCGAAGGCAAGGGCAACTACGGCTACAACGCCTCGAACGGCACCTACGGTGACCTCGTCGAACTCGGCGTGCTGGACCCGGCCAAGGTGACCCGCTCGGCGCTGCAAAACGCCGCCTCGGTCGCCGGTCTGATCCTGACCACCGACGCGATGGTGGCCGAACTGCCCGAAGACAAGCCGGCCGGCGGCGGCATGCCCGGCGGCATGGGCGGTATGGGCGGCATGGGCATGGACATGTAAGTCCGTGCGCTGCACGCGGCGACGCTACGGCGTTGCTGCGTGTGCCTGAAAGCGGTACAAAAACCCCACGCGAGGTTGCTTGCGTGGGGTTTTTCTATGTGGCTCTTGTGTTTGTTGTGGTCATCAAGAGTCGTTAGCTCAGAGTGCGAAAAGGCGCCTTGCTCCCGGGAAAGTTGCCATTGGGTATCAGGCGTTGGTCTGAAGGATGCATTTCGCCAACACCAGTATCCTCGCGAGAGGTGATGTGCCGTTACGTCCGGATATCGGCAAGTGCGTATTAACGCTAGTTGGCGGCGCGAACTGATATCCGCCTGGTTGGAAGGCGGTACCGTGCCTCGCACACATCAGGCTAGTCAACCAAGTAGCTCTCGTCAAACTCGGGGTTGGCCCCGAAAGCGCTCCTGTGGACGCGTATTTCCCCCATCTCGTACTCGCGGTCATCAATCCGATCGACGGCTGCATTGATGATGGCGCACTCTCCTTCGTTTAGATAAAACCTGCGCGCTTCGAGCCAATTCAACGACGGGCGGTAGTTCTCATGCGTTGCTACTGCTAAAGCAGCGATGTGTGCAGCGATCTCCTTGCGACTCTGCCGAGGACGCACGGCTGGGAATATGTCTACCGTCCGGTCGTCGGATACGACGATGGCCAACCGTCGTGCCACTCCCGTGCTGACGTAGCGCACTGCTGAGTTGAACCTGGAGCCTCTTGATGGCGTGCATTGCTCGTTCGCCCTGCCATCCAGGATGACACCAATCGCATGGCAGTATCCATGGGGGTCAAGGAGGATGGAGCCGTCGATGGTACTGGCTTGCCGCAGCAGGTCGACGGACATCCGCACTGGCTCGATGCTGGTGCCTTGACCTGCAAGCCTCGCTGCTTCGGACTCAGCGTCCTCGGCCACCACGATCATGCTGCCCATCTTCTGCCGGGCGGCTACGTTGAACAAGCTCCAGATGTGTTGGCGATCATCTTCTGCGGATGCGGGAAAAAGACGCGCAAGGGTGCTGGTGAATGCGTCTTCCTCAACGATCTCACTTGGCAGCATTGGTTCTCCGTAGAGGCTCCTTAGCAGGACGATATCCCCACACCGCAACTCCCAGTTGTAGTGGTCCATGAAATCGACCATGAATACGTTCTGGTCGTCAGGGTTGTATGTTTCCGAGAGTCTGCCGAGGCCGTACACGTGCTCATCGTCTGCTATGAGGGCCGCGTGCAGCCCAGCCAGTTGCAGCACCTTTCGAGTCCAGCGGGGATCCTGGATCTTCACCGGAGTCCTGAAGCGCAGGAGATGTTCGATGCTCGGGTTTGATGGGTCGGCCAGTATCAGGCGACCGACACCTCTGGCCCCCTCGTAGAGCAAAGAGGAGATGACGTTCAGCCGATTGAACATGTCGGAGTGCACGTACTGCTTCGAGATGGCCTTGCCAGGCGTGTGCATGAACGCCTCCGCTGCAATGTGCACGATCTCGCGGGGACGTCGCATGCCACCGCTGAGCGAACGTCCCGGGTCGGGGAGTTGGAGCGCTGTGGCGGCCTCGTCCAATACCGTTTCGAGCGCAGCATGGATCAGGCTGAGATGCCCATTCCCAATGACCGGATGCCTTCTGGGCTGCTCTTTCAGCGGAGGAAAATTTCTGAAGAGCTTCTCCGGAACCTGAAGTACAGGAGCGACGTAGAAGTCACCAACCGTACGAGAGCGGCCGACGAAAGAAGCTACGCCGCTCTTGACGTCAAAGGGCTTGAGTGCGCGGCCGACAGCGGTGGACACGGAGTCTCTGCGCATCCACTCCGGCTTGTCGCGGTTGCTGGGCTCATCGCCGTAGAAAACGCTCTGGAGCTCATGCTTCGAGTACACGTCTTCAACGGATGCCAACAGTCCATCGAACAGTGACAGCGGCCATTCCCCGTCCTCCGGCTCAACGCAGACATCATTGTTGTTCTCACGGTCCGGCCGCCGAACTCCAACCAGCAATACCGTCACGTCAACGGAGACGCCCAGAGCCTTCAATACTTCCCGCGCAACGTATTGAACGCTGAGGCGGAAGTGTTCCTGGTAGCCCCACATGAACAGAGAAATGGACCTTTTCGTCAATCTCTAGTCCCCCTTCACTTAGACCTGCTAGTGCCACTCGTTCCACAGCCGCACAGCCGCTGTGATGAAGGCATTGCAATCGGCTGGTGACCAGCATGTGTGGAAGCCATCGCGCAGCAGGTAGAACTGCTCGTTGGCACACACGAGATCATCCTTTGCCGCCTCTTGCAGATACCAGTTCAGCACGTTCACCACGCTGTCCTCGAAACGGGTCGCAAACAACCCGTTCGGCACGTTGTAGAGGAGTCCCTCAACGTAATACGATGGGGCTGTGCCTGGTTCGATCAAGCCGACATCGACCATGAGGCTGCGCATGTTCTTGAACACGCGCGCGAGCGGCTTCAAGCGATTTGCCGTGCTTTGGTGCTTGGCGGTGAGGTGCGCGGCATGCAGCTTCGGATAGTTCGGTATCCGCGCGCCCGCTGCGTTGAAGAAGCAGATGCCCTCGGTATAGCTGGAGTCGAGGGTGGAGCGGAAACTCCAGTACCGACGGAACTGGGTGGCGACGATGACATCTGCCTTGCGACGTGAACCGTTGGCTTCAATCTTGATGGCCTTGTCGCCCTCCTTGGCCGCTCCGCCATACTGCCGTGTCAGCACCGACATCACATCTCGCTTGAAATCGGTGTGTGTATAGGTCGCAACTTCAAAGGCGGCTTGCTGAGCGGTCTTCTCCTCACCGGTCAGCTGCTCCAGATCGCTATGGAATGTGTCATCCAGCCGAATGACGATGTCCACGTCGCTCTCAGCGTAAATGTTCGTGGCATTGCCATAGGAACCCTGAAGAAAAACCTCGAAGGTCCTGCCTGCGTAAGGCGTCCCGGCCGCGACTAGAACATTCCTGATGCTGTTGTAGGTCGCGCTCGACTGGGCGATAGAACCCTGGTGCGACCAGGTCTCAAGCTGATCCTCTGGAATGGGCATGCTCTCGTTCCTAGACCAAAAACTCGCGCAGCTGCGCTTCGCGGCTGGCAAACGACTCGCCGCCACGCTGGAAGAGCACGGTCAGCTTCTTGAGGTCGTGCTCCAACAGGTCCGTCGCCATCTCTGGCGTCGTGTAGGCGTCGCTGATTCGTATGGTCGGCACGTCTCGGAATAGCACCTGACGCAGTTGGTCCATGGACTGCGTGTTGATCTCCAGGGTCTTCTGCAGCAGTCCGACGGTCAAGACGTACTTCTTCGCGAACCACATCTTGAAGCTCGGCTTGGGCTCCGGATAGACGCCGACGCCCACACTGACTAGCCGAATGTCCTGGCGCGACCTTCCAAGCGCCTCGACGGCATCAGCCAACGCATACAGGGTCGGGTTGTTGGCGCAATACCCACCGTCGATGAGTTCGACCTCGCCCTCCTTGCTGGTCTTCACTACGGTGCGCTCGAAGAACGGGTAGGCAGAGCAGGAAGCCTTGACTGCGTCAGCAATGCTGACGCCAAAGCCGGGAACAAAGGTCGCCGTACGCCCGTGGGCTTGCCTCACATGGGCCTTGAAGATCATCGGCCGCTCAGTTAGCCATCTGGCAGCAACGATGCCAATGCCGGTCTTCACGTCCGCGAACGTCTTCTCGCCGAATACTTCATCTGCCAGCTTCTTCAACGCAGCAGACTTTGTCTCTCGCTTCGTCTGCGACATGACCGCAGGAACATGTTTGCGGTATAGGTCATGAATGGCGTCAACGCTGTACCCAAGGGCTATGAGCGACGCGATGATGGCCCCGGTGCTGGTGCCATAGATCAGGTCGAACTTCTGGTACAGCGGGCACCCGACCATGGCCTCAATCTCTTTCAGGACGCCAAGGGTGTAGAACCCCTTCGCGCCGCCGCCGTCCAATGCCAACACGCGCAGGGGGGCGGTCGAAATGGACTCCTCGCTTGCTTCAGTCATCTCCCTCGGCTCCGTCTTGAGGCGTTGCGCTCAGCAATAGTCTAATCAGATCGAGGGGGTGAGCACCTCGCCGACGGTCGCACGCTGGCTAGCGACAACTGCGGCTAATCGACGGTTGGCTTGCGTCTTCCCTATGAACTCATTTCGCGTGCGGGCGCATCTCGGGACCGAATTCATCACCTTGAGCGCACTCAACAGGTCGGACTAGGTTC
>CAYRQW010000112.1:0-4774 GCA_964426505.1 uncultured Caldisericota bacterium | reverse complement strand
AGGCCTCGGGCTGGTAGTAGTCGTAGTAGCTGACGAAGTACTCGACGGCGTTCTCAGGGAAGAAGGCCTTGAACTCGCTGTAGAGCTGGGCTGCAAGCGTCTTGTTGTGGCTCAGGATCAGGACAGGGTGATCGAACTCCTTGATAACGTTCGCCATCGTGAACGTCTTGCCGGAGCCAGTGACGCCGACCAGGGTCTGGAAACGGTCGCCCTCCTTGATGCCCGCAATCAGCTTGGCGATAGCCTGCGGCTGGTCCCCCGACGGTTCAAATGGTGCCTTCAGCTTGAAGATGCTCAATTGTGAACCTCCATGGTGTCTGACACCGTTGTCTTCACAGTTCGGCGAGCGAGATAGTGGTGCGTCTCCAGGTTCGCTGGGCGCGGCTTGCCAGCGCACTCACGGACATACGACAGAAACGGACCGTTCGGGTCGCCCGGCACGCTGCGGTAGTCGATTGGCAGCCAGTCCATATCAAGCCAGGAAGGCGCCGCGATGAGACCGGCCATGGCGGCGCAACTCGACCAGCGCCACTCCTCCGGAGAATGCACCATTTGAGCCCGTACGGGGTTGAGCAACAGGTAGCTCGCCGCGTCGATCAGGTAATTGTCGTCTAGCACGAGCCCCGACCAGTATCGGCCCTGAAACACGTGACCCGACCTGCCGTATCTCCAGTTGTACCTCCTGGTGTACACCTGATCCAGCTGCTTCATCCCCAGCGAGAGGTTGGCCTGGGGAGTCTCCAGCAGCAGATGGTAATGGTTCCCCATCAGGCAGTATGTGTAGATTCGCCAGCCGAATTCCGAGACGACGTCGCCCATTATGCCCAGGAAGGCCCTCCAGTCGGCTTCGTCCCGGTAGATCCTCTCCTGGCCGTCGCCCCGGTTGGTCACATGATACACGGCTCCCTGGTATTCGATGCGCAACGCTCTGCCCATGTTTCATACCTCCTGGATAGTATCGATTTCCAATTGTGAACGACGCGGTGCCTGACACCGGGGGATTCACAATTCGCGGGCCCAGCCGAGAAGGCGATTGGGCGGGGCGGAGCCACCGCTTTCCAGGAAGGCCTGCTCGACATTCATGACATGTGACCCGGCGTTCGCGTCCGGATTGCGGAAGATCATGCCAGCGCACGCCGCCACGGCTGCCTGGATGGTACCACCAGCATGGACGACTTCCTCGACAAGCCTGCGCAGTTCAGACAAATAGGAGCGGTCAGCCTCGATGCGCCACGCGATCTCGGCGTGGTCACGCGTGATGCTCCCATGGCCGGGAACCAGCTCTTCGACCACCATCCCGGCAAACATGCCGAGCGTCCGCTCGTAGGCATCGAGCCTGTCGCTCACGAACGGGATCTCGAGATCGCTCAGGAGGTCCCCGGCCCAGAGGCATGCAGATTCCGCGTCGTAGACAGAGAGGTGGTCGCGTGCGTGGCCGGGTGTCTGGAAGAGCTGGACGCGGACGTCACCGACCATGAGCCCAGTGATGCGGTCGACGGTCTGGTCCGGCACTGGTGGATCGAACGAGGCGGGAGACACGATGCCTTCCTCCTCGTAGAAGCGCCGTATCGAAGTCCGTGTCCGTTTCAAGTCGCAGGCAGTCTGAGCGATGTATGCCTGTTGCGTCACGACGCGCGCGCCGCGAAACCGAGCCGCTCCCAGGACGTGATCCCAGTGATGATGAGTGATCACGATGGTCTCGACTTCCAATTGCTGCTGCTCGCAGAAGGCGGCTATGTCCTCCACCTCGTCGGGAAGCAGCGCAGGGTCGATGAGCGCGGCATGTGCTGCGTCGTGCAGGATGCCGGTGTTCATTGCATACCTGCGGCACTTCGCCGTCCAGAGATGAGGCGTCAGCGCTTCGAACTGAAGGCTCATGTCAGACAGCCTTCACCAGGGGGAGGGCATAGCGCCAGACCAGCACTACGAAAGCCGCACTGCCGGCCAGCACGAACAGGTGCCAGATCTCGTGGAAGCCGATCACGCCGGGCCAGGGATTGGGCTTCCTGATCGCGTACAACAGGGCCCCCACGCTGTAGGCAAGGCCACCGGCCAGCATCCAGGCCATGCCGCCCCACCCGATGGCACGCTGGAGCGGAACAGTCGCCCACACCGCGACCCAGCCCAGAAGGACGTATAGACCGGCTTTGAGGCCACGTGGAGCGTCAAGCCAGAAGATGTCCGTCATGATCACAGCCCCAGCCAGTCCCCAGACGGACCAGCAGAGCGTAGCGCCCAGCCTGCCGCCCAGGGCGACCAGGCAGATGGGCGTGTAAGTGCCTGCGATGAGGACGGAGATGCTGATGTGATCAAGTCTGCGCAGCATGACATGCGTCTTCGGACTGACGTCGAGCAAGTGATACGTGGCACTCGCCGAATACAGGAGGACCATGCTGAGGCCGTAGATGAGGAAGGGGGCAGCGGCCCTGGCGCCACCGCGAGTGACAGCGGCCCTGACGAGCAGGATGGTGACCACGACGGAAGCCAGACTTCCCAGCAGGTGCGAAATGCCGTTGAAGGGTTCCTTGAACTTCACCATGAGCGACTCCTAGGCTGTCCTGATCAGGGTGACGGTGATGGTACGAAGCAGAGTATCGTACACGATCTCCGCGCCAAAGGTCTCACTGATGAAGCGGAGGGGGAGCATGGTCCTGCCACCCACGATGCGAGGAGCCACCTTGGGGTTGGATGGGTCGATGAGCACTTCGGCACCGTCGACTCGTGCCGTCGGCTTGCCGATCCACAGCTCGACCTTCCTGGTGCCGATGAGCGTGACCTTCTGTTCCTTGGCGTTCCAGAGGACCTGCGCGCCCAGCGGCGTGGCGATGTACCGGACAGGAAGCACAGTTCGTCCGTTCTCGATGACAGGCGCCGTCTCCATGGGGACGGTCACGCCGTTCATGACGACTGTGGGCTTGTCGAGCGTGAAGATAAGGGTCACTCTGGTAATGGGATCGGTGATGATGATAGGGGTAGCCTTGGCGGGGCCGGCCGGGTTGCTGACGTTGCCCTGTGTATCCTCGGACATGACCCAGTAGTAGTAGGTGACGCGCTCCAGAGGTCCACGATCGACGAATTGCGTTGTCCCCGGCTTCACCTCGCCCACCAGTTCGGCTGTCTCGATGTCGGGTGCACCCTGCCTGCGGTAGACGTCGTAGCGCGCGACAGGGTAACTGCCCGTCACCGAGGCCGTCCACGTGATGCGGACCTGACCCTGTTCTCCGATCGCGGAGAGAGCGCCGGGATCGCCCGGAGGGGCGAAGCGCGGACTGATGCCGACCGCACATCCACCGGTGGTCACGCGGACAGGCGCGCCACCGAGAGAAATGGTCCCGCGCAGGTTCACCCCGGTCTTCTCCGTCGGAGCCAGGGCCGTGAACCGCAAGGACGCCAGGATGGTCTCGCCTCCCGACAGCCCCGTGATGTCACTCTGGATACGAAGGATGCCAGGCTCCAGGGAGGGGCCGGCTGGAGTCGTCAGCGACGCAGACGACTCGGTACCCTGCAGAGCGACAAGTACGGGATCCCAGGCTACAGTGAGATCCACATGGTCGAACAGCATCTGCAGGTTGCGGGCCTTCAGGTCGAGAGCGAACTCATCACCCTCACCGACACGCACACTCTGCGGCGACAGGATGAAGCCGACGGTCGGTGTCGGTGCAAACCCCGCCTTGACGGGCACAGTCATGCGTGTGCCACCAACAGTGAATGTGATCGTGCCGGTGTTGCTGGCATTGGGATCGACCCAGCGTGCGTCGATGCCGACCGTGAACGCCTGGCTGCCGTCAAAGGTGAGCGGACTGACCCGGATCCAGTTAGCCGATGTTGTGACGACTCCCTGGAGCGACGTTGTTCCACTCATCTGAACAAGGAGCTGTCCAGTGATACCGGCACCCGCCTTCAGCACGCCGAAATCGAGGTTGACCGGCGAAGGTACGAGGGCAACCGGGACCGTTGCCGCCGGCATCATGGTCGGCGAGACCAGCGTGACGGGAGCCATGGACGTATCGACCGTGACCTCAAACGGAGCGTAGCCAGCCGCAGTCAGCTGCACGAGGTGGGGGCCGGGAACCGTTGCAGCCGCACAGGGGGTCAGCAGAGGCTGGATCACGCCGTCGATCGACACGGCAGCCCCCAGCGGCACAGCGTCGAAGATGAGCAGTCCGGGCTGTCCGGGCGTAAGCACCTGCAGGACACGCGTCGTCGACGTGAAGGGAATCATGCCCGCAACACCAGCGACGGCCGACAACCCGGCGGTGAATGTCATGGTCAGCTGGTACGGTCCTGCCTGCAGTACGCCGGCAGTCGTTCCGCCGACGAAGTACCGGACTTCGCCCGCCTGCTCGCCGGGAGTCGTCACAGCCACTGTGCCCGCCGGCGTTCCATAGCGCCTTGCAACGAGTGTTGAGCTGTCGATGAGGTTACCACCCATGTCGCGCAGTTCGAAACCGGGCGTAACGGTCATGGGCTGAGCGCTGGAAACCAGGATGGGCACGGTGAGCACGGTGCCCAGAACGATGCTGTCGGGGACGGCCGCAGTCACCGAGATGTCGGCGATGGTCACCTGGGACAGCCACGCCGCGCCAAAGGGCACACCACTCTTGCGCATGACAAGCGACATGTGCAGTGCTCCCACCGGAAGAGCTGAAGGGAACGCGAACGTCAGCGTGACGGTGCCGCCGGGCAGAACCGGCTGGGCGAGTGCCAGGCCCTGCAGGGTCGTCAGGACCGGTTCACCGATCGTCAGAATGCTTTGATAGGCGGCGTCCCATGT
>CAYRQW010000111.1:2069-4775 GCA_964426505.1 uncultured Caldisericota bacterium | reverse complement strand
CCTCCACCCCCGCTGCTGAACCCGGAGCTCGTTCCTGGAGCCACCGACGAAGCGGCGATCGAGGATGCAAAGGCTCCTGAGAGCGACGAGCCGAGCGTCGAGAAGCCGGTTGATCGCCAGGCTTCACCAGAAAACCACGCGGGCTGGTAGATCGGCTGTCCGGATGCGTCGGTGAGTTCCAGGACGTCAGCGAAGTTCTCACTCCATTGCTGTTCTACGTCGAGAGCAAGGGCGTACGGCAGATAGCGTTCGAACGTTTCGGGCGTGTGGTCGACCGGGGTCAGCATGTTCATGCGGTCCTTCTCGGCTGTGCCGAGGTACATGCGGAACCCATAGATCTGATCCAGGAGAGCTCGGCCCCGCGGCGTGTAGGCGCGGAGGAGTCGGAAGAAGACCACGTCGATGGCGGCGGTCACGAAGACCAGTGCCAGAAGCAGAGGCCCCGCGATCACCACAAACGCGATCGCACCAAAGAGCTCGCCCACGAGAAAAGGTATGGCGAAGAGCGTGAGACAGCCAGATGCAGGGACGTTCGAGGCACGCTTGCGCGATGACCCTGCGGAACGGCCGCGCCATGATGCGATGACCTGAGAAACGAGTGCCACGACCCCGAAGGTCCATATCGACAGCCAGACCGACATGAACACGAACCCGAAGATGCGCTCCGGCTGTGTTGTGCCCAGAAGGCCGGCAGCGATGATGCCCGCGGCGGAGAGGGCGATTCCGGTCGCAGCATAGCGAGTGTTTGTGACAAAGTACCCCTTGCCGAACGACTTCTGCAGTGCCTTCTCAAGGGCTTTGCGGACGGCCTGGACACGGCCGTGTGCGCTCTGCTTGAAGATGAGCTTCGTCTTTGCACGGCCGTCGAACAGCTCCTGCAGGAGTTCCGTTTCGTCCGGCATCAGGCCAGTCGGTGCCGATCCGGTGGTATCCACCGCGAAGGAGCCGCCGTCATCTTGTGAGATGACAAGAGTGCCTTTGACTGCAAGTCCGGTCATCGCCGCCGCCAGCCCTTTGGTGTCGAACCTCATGAGCCGCAGGTATCGCATCGCAGCTGGACTGAGTCCTTCGGGTGGCGCAAAAAGCGGGACGATGGTGCCGGGTCGCGGGTCGCGGCCTACTTGTGCCCATGTGAGCATGTAGTACAACAGGAGACCAAGCGTTGCCAGGGCGGCAATGGCGAGCGAACGGTTGTCGCGCAGCCACCACAGCACGTTCTGCCGTGGTGATGGCGGAGCCACGAATCCCTTCGGCCAACCGACGACGACGCTCAGCCCTTCGAACTGGGCCAATGGGGCTGTCGTCGCGAATACGGGGTTCCCGTCGGTGTCACGAGAAACGGCATAGGCAGTGCCCGTTGCACCCTGGGGGCCGGTATAGGCCGTGAGCCCAGTGATCTGCTGCCACGTAGTTCCAGGCAGGACGACAGTGCAGGAGGCGTGCTCGATGGGGTACTGCCAGCCGTTTCCTGTCACGTTCCAGAACAGCTCATCATGGTCGTCGAAGAACCCGAGCTGACGGTCTGATGTGTAGGTGAACACGTACGTATGCTCGCCAGGTTCAAGGTCTATGGAGCTGGAACCGAAGTATACACGCACGCCGTTTGTCTGCCGTGTCGTGTGCCATGGTTCGGTCGAGCCGTCCCGGACGAGGCTGACGACCTGGAAAGCAACCCGCACGGGAGCACGCCCCGGGTTGTCGTAGGTTGTCGGGAAGTCGCGGTACAGGCCGTGCTGGATGGTGATCCCTGCCGAGGCAAACCGAATGGTCTCCTGGACCGTCATCGTCGAGTCCGTCTGGATGGTGACGACGCTGTCGAACGACAGGATCCGCTCGGCTTCGACAGCCTCCGCCCTGTCCACGGGGGACAGGAGCAGGAGGGCCGTCACAATTATGAGAACGATGCAGGCGATCTTCTTCACAGCCGGCGCCTGACGCATGGACAGACTGCTACTTGTTGTCGAACGAGACCTTGGGCGACTCGCGCTCCTCGGCACTGTTCAGCTCGAAGAACTCGGCTTTCTTGAAGCCGAACATGTTTGCAACAAAGACGGACGGGAACGTCTCGCACATGATGTTGTAGTCTCGCACTGTGCCGTTGTAATACCGACGAGCCATCTGGATCTGGTCCTCCAGGTCCGCAAGCTTTGCCTGCAGGTCGAGGAAGTTGGTGTTGGATTTGAGTTCAGGATAGGCTTCAGCGACCGCAAACAACGTCTTCAGTGTCGCATTCAGCTGATTCTCGGCCGCGGCCTTGTCCGCCACGCCGGTTGCCCCCATGGCACGGGAGCGCATTTCGGTGACCTCAGTGAAAACCTTCTCCTCGTGCCCGGCGAACCCCTTGACTGTCTCGACCAGGTTCGGGATAAGGTCATAGCGGCGTTTCAGCTGGACGTCCATACCCGACCAGGCTTCGTCCTTCATGGTGCGTTTCTTGACGAGCTGGTTGTAAATGCCGATGAGCCATACTGCGATGAGAGCAATGACTCCAAGAGCGATGATCCAACCCATTCTGTTCCTCCTTTTGCAGATAGCGAGAGTACGGTGTCGCCCAATACTGCCTGGCGCCTGTCCATAGTGTAGAGAAAACTGCGCAGATGCAAAAAAGCGCTAGTGCAACATTCTCAGGACCGCCCGAGTATGTCGGTTCCATACGAGGGGCGCTTGTGTTCCAAAGTGTAACATTCTCAGGACAGAACCACTCCT
>CAYRQW010000111.1:0-1969 GCA_964426505.1 uncultured Caldisericota bacterium | reverse complement strand
ATACGAGGGGCGCTTGTGTTCCAAAGTGTAACATTCTCAGGACAGAACCACTCCTCGCCTTGAACAGAAAGGCTCGGAGGGGGGTTCCGACGTGTCATAGTGTAGAGAAGACTACGCAGATGCAGAGAGCGTCAGGATATGGCGGCGATGCTTGGTCAGCAGGCAGCTGCAGCCGGACGTGGCAGGTTCAGCGCCCGAAACGGCGACGTGGTCTACAGATCTGGTTCCGGCAGGTCATCCGTGTCTTCGGGCATGTCGGGAGGCAGCTGGAAGGTGCCGTCCCGCTCGCACGGGAAGGGGACTGCCGCCGTGACTGCGGATATGTTGAGAGAACCGTAGATGTGGGGATAGTAGAGCCCGTCGGTCGGTTCCCACAGTGTTTCGGCATCAAGGAGCTTCTGGCTGATGCACAGCAGGACCAGCCCGTGCATGCCGTGGTAGTGCTTGTCTGCAACATCTGTGACCTGCTCCAGCGCGGCACAGTGGATGAAGCCGTCGCTCTCGTAGTTTTCGGGCACGTACTCGCCGTCAAGCAGCGCCTGCTGCCACAGCCCTTCAGTCTCGATGTGATAGATCATGGCTTCTTTCCTCCAGTGGGGGTGTGGCGCTACGTTCGAGGCGTCGTTCCCTTCGCCTTGCAGCTGAGGCGATCGAAGTGGACTGCCAGGACGGCAACACGGGACAGCGCCTTGTCGGAGAAGACCTCATCGGGGACGCCCGGATGGCACTGATGGATGATGATATTGAGGTCCTGCCCCTTGGCCCGGGCATCGACGACGAAGGACGCGGTGCCAGTCCCGATGACCGTGACGTAGTTCGCGGTACACTCCTCGCCTGTAGCGCCGGTCACGATCTGGATATCCTCGTCGATCTCGACACAGACGCGCGGATTGGCACGAAGGATATCCAGCTTCCTGCCCTCGGCTGCCGCGTGGAGGAGGAGGCGCTCGCCGTCCCAGCCACAGTTCATCGGGATCAGGTAGGGTTCGTTCCCGTCGACCATCGCCACGCGGCAGAGCGTTGCGCGTCCCAGGATGCGGTGAATGATGGCAGTATCGATCACCTCGCACTCTTTCCTTCTCATTGGTCTCTCGGTTGCAGCCATGAATCCTCCTCTGCCTCGTTGGGGCACGCGAACAGTATATGGAAAACTCCGCGGCCGTCACGGACTGCGGAGTTCTCGTGGCTTCTCTGAAAGCCAACCTCAGGGATCGAGTCTGTTGATGGTGGCGTTTCCGTTCGTCGTGCGGACCGACAGCGTTCCCTTCGGACTGCCAAGGTCACCCCTGATACTGTGTTTGGACGCTGTGGCATTGTCCAGAGAGATGTCGTTCATGGTCAGGTTTCCGTTGGTGGTCGAGGCCTCAAGGGTGGCGGGAAGATCGGGGTTGACCCACACGGTGACGCTTCCGTTGGTCGTGTGAACGTCGACGTGTGTTCCGTCGAGGGCGGCTACCTCACATTCGACGGTTCCGTTCGAGGTCGTCGCTCCCGCGATGGCGGTGGTCTTGCGGATCGTCACGTTGCCATTTGTCGTCGCAGCGCGGACTGAACCGTCGATGTTGTCCGCATTGATCCTTCCGTTGCTTGTATGCAGCTCCATCGAGCCCTGAACGCCTGAGGCCGCTATGGATCCGTTTGTTGTGACCGCTTTGCGTACAAGCATGGACCGTGGCACTTGCAGTTCGTAGGAAACGGAGACGCGAGCGGGCTCCCGAAGGACCGTCGTGGTCACCGTGAAGGGGTCGCCTTGCGTTATGTCGATGCGTATCTTGTCGAACTCGGACGTGCCGTAGTTGGTCGTCTTGACCGCACGGACGACGATGCTGTCACCGTCGGCAGGGACGATGGCGATACTGCCGTTTCGGTTCTGGATCTCGAGGCTGGCCCCTGCGGTCACGGGGTACGTTTCCTCGAACGTGTCAGTGGTCGTCGTTCCAATGCCGCCTTCGTCAATCGTGATGCATCC
>CAYRQW010000110.1:0-4898 GCA_964426505.1 uncultured Caldisericota bacterium | reverse complement strand
CCGCTGAAGCGCCAGCATAATGCCTACCGACGCGATCCCGTTGATGAGACCACGGAGCAGATTGAACGGGATGATCGCGGTGACAATGATGGCCTTGACAGTTTCGATGGGCATTTTGAAGTACCAGGGGTCCACGATCAGGTTCACGCCGGCCATCACGACCGTCATAACCACGACACCCAGACCTGCGGCAGCTACCTTGACCCAGGTCTTTCTGGAACGGGCCAGAAACGCCACCGGAAGCGCAAAGGCAATAACCGTGACCGTATTCATGCCTGCGCCGACCCAGCCGTCCGCTCCTCGGCCGATCAGTGCCCAAAGCATCCCTTTCACGACAGCCGTCAGGACAGCCGCCGTCGGCCCCATCGCTGATCCTGCAATGAAGACGGCAACATCGCCAAAGTCGAACTTGAGGAACGCCGCCGCCGGCAGCAGGGGAAACTCAAACAGCTGAAGGACGTACCCGACGGCGGCCAGCATACCGGCCAAGGCTAGCACACGCAGTCTCTTTGATCCCATTCTCTACCTCCATAGCAGACGCAGCCTTATGGCTGCAGTCAACCCTGGGGGCACGGAAAGCGGACGTCTCTTCCCGTCCAGACTGTACTGTCGGCCCTGGAATCACACCAGGTCCTGCCGCCGCAGCGGCTCGTGGGCTAAGCTCTTCGCTATTACCACCGGTCGGGAATTTCACCCTGCCCCAGAGAACACTTGCAGTATATGCTGGCCCAAAAACATGTCAAACTCCGCCTCTTGAAGCCGAGGCCTTTCGTCATGACCCTCCTGGCAGTCTGTTGCATTCGCGGATTACTTCGTAAACTGTAACTATCCTACAGGAGGTGCCTATGGAAAGAGCCATGTACTTGAAGGAACTGAACGAGAAGCTCAACGAGCTATACACGCAGTGCAACATTGCCGCGTGGAATCTGTCGACGACCGGGAAAGACGAGTACGCCGCCCAGGCGGAGCAAGCCGACATGGCCATGCGGCTCTTCCTGGCCGACAGACAGCGGTTCGACACAGTGAACTCCATGCTCGCTGCGACCGACCTGGAGGAGTTCGAACGCCGACAGCTCAGCCTCGTCCACGACATGATGGTCGAGAATCAGCTCGACAAAGAGATGCTGCAGCAGCTTGTCAGCAAGCAGATCGCTCTTCAGGGCATTACCACGAAATTCCGTGGCACGATCGACGGCAGGGAGGTCAACAACAAGCAGATCGAGGATATCCTCCGGTCCAGCATCGACGTTGAGCTCCGCAAGAAAGCCTGGCTCGCCAGCAAGCAGGTGGGCGCAGTGCTCGAACCCGGCCTCATGGAGCTCATCAAGCTTCGCAACGAGTCCGCCGTCCAGCTGGGATATGCCAACTTCTATGAGATGTCGATCCGGCTCCAGGAGTTCGACAGTGCATGGCTGAAACAGACACTGGAGAGCTACCGCGACCAGACCGACACTCTGTTCCGCCGCGTCAAAGACTCCATCGACGAGGCGGTCGGAAAGCGGCTGGGCGTCGATCCGTCCACGCTGATGCCCTGGCACATGAGCGACATGTTCTTCCAGGAAGCTCCCCGCACGTCAGACGTTGACCTCGGCGTGTATTTCGAGGGCAAGGGCGACCACATCGTAGAGGAATATGCCACGGCTACCTACGATGCCATCGGATTGGACATCCGCGACATCCTCGCCCGCAGTGACCTCTACGAGCGCACAGGCAAGGACCAGCACGCCTTCTGCATGCATCTGGACAACAAGGGCGACGTCCGCGTCTTGGCCAACCTGCGGCCCAATGAGACGGAAATGGAGACCCTCCTGCACGAAATGGGACATGCGTGCTACGACAAGTACACCGATATGTCCTTGCCCGAGGTTCTGCGCCAGCCCGCACACATCTTCACCACGGAAGCCGTCGCCATGTTCTTTGGGCGCATGGCCCGCGACCCGAAATGGTACAAGCAGGTGGCAGGTATCGATGACGCCAACCTCGAGAGATTGCAGGCAGACCTGCCCGTCGCTATCCGCAACCAGATGCTCGTCGCGACCCGCTGGATCACTCACTTCGCGCTCTTCGAGGGAGAGCTCTACCGTACCGAGAAGGGCGACAGCAGACTCTGGTACGAAGGTGTTCAGAACATCCAGTACCTCAACGCACCCGAAGAACGCTTTGAGAAGCCCGACTGGGCAGCGAAGTACCACTTCGCCATGGCACCCGTCTACTACCACAACTACCTGCTCGGCGAGATGCTCGCGTCCCAGTTTGACCACACCCTGCGCGCGAGGGACGGGGGCAAGGTCCTGACGTCCGAAGGCGGCCGCTGGTTCGTCGACAACGTCTTCACCCCCGGCGCGAAGTATTCATGGGACACCATGATCGAGCACGCCACCGGCGAGAGGCTCAACCCGTCCTACCTGGTACAGCAGTTCAACTACTAGCGACGGACGACAGCAGTCTGTAACTTTCTCAGGACGGTTCCAATCTGTAACAGTGTTACAGATTGGAACCGTCCCACAAAATCAAGAGTGTTACAGTTTCGTCTCTTGGGCGCTTCGCGCCAGATACCGACGCACTGTCATGTGACACATGCCGAGTGCAGCTGCGATTGCCCGCAGGCTCAGTCCCTGTTCGTGAAGACTGACCACGCGAGAGACCTCCATCATGTCAGGAGTCAAACCGGCGACAGGCTTTCGCGGAGCGGCGCCCTGGGTAGTGTCTGACCGAGCGCGATCAACGGATTCCACCCATCGCGCGGCCCTGCCAGTGAGGAGGAAGTCCGGTTTCTTGAGCCCGATGCCCGCCTGGACAAATTCCCGATACAGCTCTCGGGACTCTGTTTCCTGTTGGCTGAACATCCCCATCAACTCTGCATCTCCCAATGAGACACGAGAGGATGCGCCCAGCACGGCAGCGTTGTAGCTGCTCCACGGCCACTCCTCAGGGGCAGCCACAAGACCCGCTCTCAACGGATTCAGCACCACGTAGCGCGAGGCCTCGAGCAGATGACTATCCTCCGTGATCAGAATCGAGAAGAAGCGGTCCTGGAATACGTGACCATGACGCCCCCGGGCTTTGTTGTAGTGCTCGCCATAGCTCATATTGATGTGGTGCATTCCTTCTGACAGATTGTCCTTGGGCGTCCTCAGCAGCAGGTGATAGTGATTCCCCATCACACACCAGGCATACATGTCCCAATCCAGCTCTTTGGCCGTATACGCCAGAAGGTCAAGCAGTCGCGACTTCTCGGACGGTTCCTCAAAGACCATTCTGTCGCCGTCACCATGTGTCGTCACATGGTAGACGCCGTCGGGGATTCGGATTCTTGCTTGTCTACTCATCCAAACGCACCATCAACATGTCCCTTCCCCCAAGTTGCACTTCTGTTGAGACTGTTACACTTTGGAACCGTCCTGAGAAAGTTACATCCCCCCGCGGTTGGGACTTCCGTTGAGACTGTTACACTTTGGAACCGTCCTGAGAAAGTTACAGGTCGAAGTCGGCTTCGGTTATGGTTCGGAGCTCGCTCTCCGTGATCTCGGGAGCGATTTCCTTGAGGACGAGCCTTCCACCCTCGAAGGCAAACACGGCATACTCGGTGACGACCATATCGGCTTCGCCGATGCCGGTGATCGGGAGTGTGCACTTCCTGACCAGCTTCGGCTTGCCGCTCTTGCTGGTGTGCTGCATGGCGATGACGACTTGCCTGGCTCCGGTCACGAGGTCCATCGCCCCGCCGACGCCCAACTGTTTCCCGTTGGGGATGATCCAGTTGGCGATGTTTGCGTTCTGATCCACTTCGAATGCGCCGATGACCGTTGCGTCGACGTGACCGCCTCGTATCATCCCGAAGGATGCGGCACTGTCCATGTAGACACAGCCCGCAGTCTCGGTCACACAAGTCCTGCCGGCGTTGATGAGGTCATGGTCCATCCGGCCTTCCGGAGCAGCGCATCCGACACCCAGCATCCCATTTTCGGCCTGGACATAGATGCCGGGGCTTGTGACGTAGTCGGCAACCATTGTCGGAATGCCGACGCCGAGATTGATGAAGAGTCTGCCACCCTGTGCTTTCTTGTCGAAGTAGCGCGCTATCGTCGAAGCTATGCGTTCTTTGGCCTGCTGTTCAGGTATGCTCTGCATCTCAGCCCTTCCTCATCGTCACGACGTCCACAAACATGTGGGGAGTCACGATACATTCCGGGTCCAGGGACCCCACAGGAACGATCTCTTCGACTTCGGCTATGATGGTGTCTGCCGCCATCGCCATGACGGGATTGAAGTTGCGGCCAGTCTTGTAGTAGACCAGGTTGCCAAGCTCATCGGCCCGATACGCTTTGATCAGTGCTACGTCAGCATGAATGGCTTCCTCGAGGATACACGCCCTGCCGCCGAATTCTCTTGTCTCCTTGCCGATCGCGAGTTCAGTTCCCGCGCCGGTCGGTGTGAAGAACGCGGGGATGCCTACGCCTGCCGCCCTGATTGCTTCAGCAAACGTCCCCTGTGGAACGAGCTGCACGGTGATCCGTCCTTCATTGTTGGCGACGGCCACTTCAGGATTCCAGTTGTAGTACGTGCCTATGAGTGCCCGGATCTGGCCGTTGGTGAGAAGCTTTCCCAGCCCTTCGCCGGGAGACCCCAGATCGTTGCTGATGATAGTCAGGTCCTTGGTGCCGCTTGCAGCCAGGGCCTCAATGAGTTCACCTGGGTATCCCGCCAGGCCAAAACTGCCGACCATCACGCGTGCGCCCGACTTCACCAGACCGATTGCACTCTCGATGCTCCTGTACTTCTCGCAAGCCATAGCGTCAGCCTCCTGTGTTCATGCCTGCAGATTCTCGAAGATCGCCGACACGCCGAGGCCGCCAGCAACGCAGATGGTTGCAAGCCCGTATCTGGTTCCTCTCCTC
>CAYRQW010000109.1:0-4918 GCA_964426505.1 uncultured Caldisericota bacterium | reverse complement strand
TGTGTCCCGGGTCTGCGTGCAGGTAGGCTTTGTTGACTGCGACATAGCGACCCTGCGTATCCTTGATCCACATCGGGTCGGGAGATGATTCCAGGAACTCCTGCCACTGTTGGGCGGCAAGGCGCATGGCATCGGCCGGCTCGGCACACGCAGAGAAGTCGTCGTGCTTTCCTGCCCTGTGCTTGTCTGATGGCTCGTCCACGAGGTCCTCCTGTTGCTGTGTTCTGACATAGCCTGCCAACGATAAATTGTATCCTGACGAACGCGAAAAATCAATCGATGTACACTGCCATGGTGACGACCACGGCAGACCGGTGAGAAGTCAGCCGCTGGAGGATCCCCACCGGACGAAGTCTGAGGAAGGCAGCGCGATATGGCCCCTGCGTGGTGGCCTTTGCCATCATTGCACGGTCGGGACATGACTTGCAGCAGAGGTACGCCGGTCCTCCTTGCTCTTCTCTTCATGATGCTTGATGGGCATGGCATATCATTGCTGCGATCGAAAGGAGATGCTGCCATGGAGTATCAGGGAACCGTCGTACGTTCGGAGGACAGTGTCCGGGCTTTTTTCAACCGCGTCTACGGCTGGATGGCGGGAGGACTAGCTCTGACCGCAGCCATTGCCTGGTTCGTCGGGAACAGTGTGGCACTGCAAAAGGTCATCTTTGGCAACTCGCTTGTGTTCATGCTCCTGATCGTTATCGAGTTTGGTCTCGTCATCGGGCTCACGCGCGCCATCACCAGAATGACTCCACAGACTGCAGGGCTCCTGTTCCTCACGTATGCGGCCGTGAACGGGCTCACGCTGTCCTCCATCTTCATGGTGTATGCGAAAGGGGACATCACTCTGGCGTTTGCCAGCTCGGCAGGGTTGTTCCTGGCGATGTCGCTCATCGGCTCGGCGACGCACATGGACCTGTCGAAGCTCGGCAACATCGCCTTGTTTGGGCTGGTTGGCATTATCATTGTCTCGGTCATCAACTTGTTCGCGAGGAGCTCTGGCCTGGACTTCCTCATGAGCATCATCGGCATCGTCGTGTTCCTGGGGCTGACTGCCTGGGACACGCAGAAGCTTCGCAGGATGGCGCTCAACCTGGACCCGACGGGCGACCATCCCATGACGATGGCCGGTGGTAACCCCCAGGCCGAGAAAGTAGCGGTCATCGGGGCCTTGAGCCTGTATCTGGACCTTGTCAACCTGTTCCTGTTCGTGCTCAGGTTTTTCGGCGGTCGAAGGCGCAGCTGACGCACTTCCACGTTGTGAAGGTGACTGAGTCACTCCTGGCGAGTGATTCAGCCATTCATGATTCACGAGAAGCTTTACAGCCGATTTGGCGAGTGATATAATCCGCCCACTATGGACACAACACGGCTCGTGAGGGTGTTCCACAGGAGAAAGGCTGTTCTGTTTGCTGTTGCGGGCATCCTTCTCGGTGGGTTCTTCCTCTGGAGTGCAGGCGTTCACGCGTATGTTGTCAATGATGCGGGCAGCAGGAAGCGGATCGTCGCGTTCCACAGCTTGTCAGTGAGTAGCGTTCTGGCGAAGGCAAACACTCGTTCCCTGCGCCCGGAAGATGTGGTAACACCGGATGTCGCCGCGATCATCCCTCATGGGGAAATCGCTATCGTGCGCGCCAGGCCGGTCACGCTCACCATCGATCACACCAGTGAGACCATCTACTCGACCGCAGAGACGGTCGAAGAGCTTCTGGCAGAAAATGGAATCAAGCTGAAGGCAGAAGACGAGGTCAGGCCCGATGCGACCGACCCCGTACCGTATAGCGAGGACATCATCGTCAAGCGTACGACCTATGCCTATACCAGCAAGACCGAGACAGTCGCCTACAAGCGCGTCTATGAGAAGAATCCGTTCATGGAGGTCGGACGAAGCTACATCAGCGTCATGGGTCAGGCCGGTCTCCTCAAGAAGACCATCAAGGTGACCAAGGTCGCCCAGCAGGCAGTCAGTACTGCTGTTGTGAAGACACAGACGATCAAGCCTGTCGTTCACGAGGTGTATGACGTTGGCACGGCCCGGTTGGACCTCAAGCCTGTGCGCTCCTACACGATGGCTGCTACCGCCTATTCGAACAGGCGCTCCACGGTTCTCGACGGCGAGGACCACCTGTACGGCTACTCAGGGCTGTGGCTGAACTACGGTACCTGCGCAGTCGACAGACACATCATCCCCATGGGCACGGTGCTGTATGTCGAAGGATACGGATATGCGGTGGCTGCGGACACGGGTGGCGCGATCCAGGGCAACAGGATCGACCTGTTCTTCAATTCCTACAACGATGCTTGCAGATGGGGCCTTCGCAGTGTCAAAGTCTACGTTCTGCCCATCACCCGCGCCGAGCTCTATCGCAAGCTCGGAGTCAGCCAGAATGCGGTGGTCAAGACGTTGTACACCGGTGAGTAGGATGAGGCTCGCGGGTGCCCGTCACGACGGCCCCGCCCAGTGAACTGTCTCAGCCCCCGGCCCAGCTGCCGGGGGTACTGCCTACAGCCCGCCGCGTTCGCGGATGAGTGCTGGTTCTCCGTCTTCAACGAGAACCTCGGGCAGCAGCGCCCTGCCGTTATAGGTCGAGCTCATTGACCATCCGTAGGCACCCGTGTCACAGATGGCAAGCAGGTCTCCCTGCTCGGGTAGCGGCATGGCGACGTCACGGGCGAAGCAGTCTGCTGACTCACAGACGGGGCCAACGATGTCACACGAGGTTGACGCCATGTCCCTGCGGGTCACAGAGAGGATCGTGTGATGCGCCTGGTACAGCGCGGGACGGATGAGATCGTTCATGCCGGCGTCCACAACGACGAACGTCCTGGCATAGCGCTTGCGGTAGAGGACGCGGGTAATCAGCGTTCCTGCATGTCCTACGATGTACCTGCCCGGTTCAAACCATAGATTGATGCCCTGTGGGACGTCACGACGCAGGAGGGTCAGCAGATCTTCCACGGCAAAGTCCGCACCTTCGTTGCAGTCGATGCCGAATCCCCCTCCCATGTCCAGGGTGCCCACAGGGATGCCGTCGCCCATCAGGGAATCACGCAGTTCCAGCAGGCGTGCGAGAGATTTGCGATATGGCTCCAGACTCATGATCTGACTGCCGATGTGACAGGAAATGGTGTCGGGCACCAGCCCGGCGTCCATGGCCAGCCGGAAGGCGCCAGGGGCAGTGTCTACCGGGATGCCAAACTTGTTTTCCTCTATCCCTGTCGTGAGATACTGGTGCGTGTGTGCATCCACACCCGGGTTGACGCGGATGCCGACGCGGGTTCCCGGTCGCAGACGGGCAATGGCAACCAGTTCTTCCTCACTCTCAGCATTGATGAAGACATCATGGTCCAGCGCAAATGCCAGCTCTTCCTGTGTCTTGCCGAGGCCAGAGAAGACAATGCGCCCGACAGGGCAGCCAGCATTCAGAGATGCCTGGATCTCTCCCCTGCTCACCGTGTCAGCCCCGATGCCCATGCTGAAGACGAGGGCGAGAAGTGCCGGGTTGGCGTTTGCCTTGACCGCGTAGTGAAGTGATCCGATCGTGCCCAGGCTCTGCACGAGGCGGGTCGTTTGCCTGCGGATCGAAGAAGCGGAGTAGGCATAGACTGGCGTGCCATAGTCCTTCGCGATACTGGCGAGAGGCAGACGATCGAGCATGAGATCGGAGCCCTGATAGTCGAGGTCGTTGTTCATCCTGGTCCTTTCCGGGGGCGAAACACCGGATACCTTTCGTCGGACGATACGATGGTCCGTGTGCCGGTGTCATACCCCGACCAACCGTTTCATCATGTCCTGCGGGCCCATCCTGTCAAGCAGGCTCCCCAATACTGCGTCCGTCCTTGAAGTGCATTGTCCACACCCTATAATGAGCGCAAGGAAGATGAACACATGGCCGTCGAACCAGCACGGAGAATTTGAGACTGCACTGGAGGACCAACAATGGAACCCGCAAAGTACTGCAGCGAGTGCGGCAAACCCCTGCCGCCGGAAGCAAAGCACTGTCCGAATTGTGGAGCAGAAGTCGGCGACCGGAATCCTGCGCCTGTGACTGACGTCCGACAGGTGACGACGGCACCATCCCAGGAAGCCCCTTTTCGGCCTGTCAGTGCAGGGCCGTATGGTGCCGTGCCTCCTTCACCACCACAGCCTGCGCAGTCGGCATCCTATGGCGGGCCCGGCGCGGCTCCCAGGAGCCCGTATGCCAGCCCTGCCCCTCCCCAGGCGGCTGTGGCAGCAGGCTACCAGCCCGTTCGTGGAGCAACGCCGGTCAAGCGTCTTGGCGGTGGGTTCATCGCGATCATCGGCGGTCTTGCCATGCTGGCCGCACAGGGCCTGTTCATCAGCAAGCAGACCACCCCGCTGAACCTTCAGAACCTGCTGAGTGTCGGGTTGGGACTCCTGTGTGTAGTGAGCGGCGTCGTCGCGCTCGCGGTGAGGGGATGGGTGCCGGTCATCCTTGCGGCGTTCCTGAGCGCAGGTGTCTTTGCCCTCTGTGGCCTTGAGCTGTACCAGAGGGTCTTGCTGCTGCAGGCGCTGACGCCCGCAGAGGCGACAGCGTGGACGCTTCAAGGGGGTGGCATCATCTGGGTCGGTGGCCTCATGCTGGGCATGGTCGCCTTTGCCAAGGGATTCCAGACGCTGTTCAGTCGTCGCTGATCCGCATGCGGACCAGCTCGCTGGCCTTCGTTCTTGTTGCTGCGTTGCTCCTGGTTCCCGCAGTCGGATGCGGCGGCACGGGGCAGACGGTCGTGTGCTACACGTCTGTCGATCAGGAGTATGCGGCCCCAGTGTTCAAGCTGTTCGAGAACCAGACCGGCATCCACGTACTTGCCGTCTATGACACGGAGGCCGCCAAGACCACCGGCCTGGTCAACCGACTGGTCGCCGAGCAGGCACGCCCGGTATGCGATGTCTTCT
>CAYRQW010000108.1:0-5071 GCA_964426505.1 uncultured Caldisericota bacterium | reverse complement strand
GGTGGGCTTACGGCGGAGATGTCGAGACCGCGATCATCAACGCCGTCGCCGTGCTCGTGATTGCCTGTCCGTGTGCATTAGGGCTTGCCACGCCTGCTGCACTCATGGCGGGTACGGGAGTCGCCGCGCGACACGGCATTCTGGTGAAGGATGCGGAGGCGCTGGAAGTGGCGCACAAGGTGACGGCGGTCGTCTTCGACAAGACCGGCACCCTGACGGAAGGCAAGCCCCAGGTCGTGGCCTTTGAAACCGTTGGCGGCGATACTCAGCAGCTCCTCAGCCTTGCTGCCAGTCTTCAGTTGGGTAGCGAGCATCCCTTGGCGCGCGCCGTGGGCCGGGCTGCCCAGGACGCCGGACTGAGCCCGATCAGTGCCCGGTTCGTTCAGGCCTTACCCGGACGCGGGCTTGCCGGCGAAATTGATGGCACACGCTACGTGCTGGGCAATGCCCGATTGATGCAAGAGCACGGCTTCACGATGGACCCTCTCGCTGACACCGCAATGCGCCTCCAAGCCGAAGGGCGGACCGTCTCCTGGTTGGCATCGGAAGGTGCCCAAGCGGTGCTGGGCTTGATCGCCTTTGGCGACCGGCTGAAGCCGGAGGCGCTGGTCAGTATCGACCGCCTCAAGCAGATGGGCATCAGAACCACGCTGATTACGGGCGATAGTCGGGGCGCTGCGCATGGAGTGGCAACCGAGCTTGAAATCGATCAGTGCCTGGCCGAAGTGCTGCCAGGGGACAAGGCCGCCGCGATCGAAACCATGAAACAGGAAGGCCATGTTGTTGCCATGGTGGGTGATGGCATCAACGATGCCCCGGCCCTGGCTGCTGCCGACATCGGCATCGCCATGGGAACCGGAACGGACGTGGCCATGCATGCGGCCGGGGTGACCTTGATGCGCGGCGATCTGGCTCTGGTCGCTTCGACAATCGACATCTCCCGCCGGACCTACGCGAAAATGCGGCAGAACCTGTTCTGGGCTTGTGTCTACAACGTCGTGGGCATTCCCCTGGCGGCCGCGGGACTCCTGAACCCAGTCATCGCGGGGGCTGCCATGGCATTCTCAAGCGTCAGTGTGGTGTCGAACGCGTTGCTGCTTCGGCGCTGGCGCCCCGTCAAACTTGGATAAGAGGAAGGCGACATGAACATCGGAGCGGTTGCCAAGGCCAGCGGTGTCTCGGCCAAGATGATCCGCCACTATGAGCAAATCGGCTTGATTGGCCACAGCCCCCGGACCGAAGCGGGCTACCGCCAGTATCAGGAACGGGATCTGCACACACTGAAGTTCATTCGCAGTGCCCGTGATCTTGGGTTCTCTCTCGATCAGATTCACCAACTCCTTTCGCTCTGGTATGACGAAAAGCGTTCCAGTGCAGAAGTGAAGCAGCTCGCGGAAAGTCACTTGAGCGATCTGGATGAGCGAATTCAGGCGCTCTCCGCGATGCGCGACGCACTGGTGCGCTTGTCGGAGAGTTGTTGCGGTGACGATCGCCCTGATTGTCCGATTCTTGAGGGGCTCGCCGGGCACGGGCCTCCTGACGTTTACTGAGGAGTCGAAGCCTATGTCGCGTCGCCATGAAGTCGTACATCCGCAGCACTCGCGACACGCCGATCGGTGGGCACCCCCGGCCTTCACCTTTGGTAGAACGGCTCAATATCTGTCTCCCGGCCACCCAAGGGTATTCCGGGAATGGGCAGTTACAACTCGGCCATTGTCTTGTTAGGGAGCCTGGCGCGTTTCACTGCTTCGGCGGAGCCTCATTTCTTACCCTTGGATTGAGACAACGCACTCCCTGCTGCGGACTTCGACTGGGCGCTGGTTCGACCATCCGTCAAGACTTTCGATGCGGAGGTTGCGGCTTGCGGCGAAGTCTGTTTCTTAGGTGCGTCTTTCTGTGATAGAGCGCTTCCCGCCGCCGTCTTGGAGTTGGTGCCCGTTGACTTGCTTTGCAGGGTCTTGGACGCCGCTGTCGCGGCTTTGGCACCCGTCGTCTTCGTGTTCGGCATTACGAATCTCCTCATCATTAGAAGGTCAAGGAACGTGCCAACAGCATACATGACTTCGGACTTTTCCTCCGGAGGCGAAGGCGAACGGTGCCGGGCTTCCGAGAACCCAGGTCAAGCGGCTCCTCCCGTGATTTGGTGGCTGTACGGTATTGACTTCAAGACAGCTGCCCGATGGGGATCGGTGCCGTGGCAGGACGGTTACTTGTGGGCCACAATGTAGCTCCTCCATGCGCGCATCAGGCAAAAACCCCGGCCTGGGACTGCACCAGCAGCCGGGAGACCCGTTCTTGTCCTTCTATCGTGTCCATGTAGTCCGCTGGTTTTGCCCCTCCCAACGCAGGAATGGGCTGTTCAAGCCAATCACCAACCCACCGGGCCGCATCAAAGCCTGTTGAATCACCCGAGTCGCCTACCATGACAGCGACTTGACCGATCAAGCGCTCCAGTCCCAGTACGCGTTCTGACTGATCGGTCGACAGCATCTCGCCTTCACGTATTTTTCGCGCAATGGTGGCTGGCCGCAGGTCAAGGAATCGAACAAGACGCTCCTTGGGTATGGCCGTCACATCAACGATCAGGTCCACGTGGGTGGCTGAAACCTTGCCCCGAACCACCCCGGCATACTCGGCTGCGGAGGCTTGGTAGAGATTCTTGGCATAAGCGAGCACGCCGGCGCGAACATGGAAGGAGCCTGCAAGCTCCGTGATCACCCTTCCTTGGGACTTCTTCATGGTGCTGACCACCTTGACGCCAGAGGTCACGCGCCCCTTGGCTTGAGCCGTCTGAACCCACTTGGAACGTGGTGTCTTCGTTCTGAATTCCATGATCACACCTGCTCACCAGGGCTTTTAGTGTAGCTCAAATGACACAACGCCCCGAGTTGGTCCGGGCTGAGCCTGAAGGCCGCTGGAAATGCCAATAGCAGAGGTTTCGCTGGTAAGGCTCTTTGAGAATGACAGGTCAACTTATCGGTAATCTCCAGTGGTAGTTGAGAGTTCAGAAATTGGCTCCATGGAGTAACTTCGCATCGGTGCTGTGCCTGAGGTTTGAGGGATATGGCACGACAGGGAAGGTGGTGATCAGATCGTTCGTTTGGGGTTTCGCACTGACCTCCTCTTGCTTGCTCATTCCTCTGTTGGGCACCGGATAAAGTCGAGCAGTGCTGTAGCCTGCTTTTCTGAGCCGTAAGCGAGGTGTAGAAGGTACTGCATTCGCAAAGAATCTCTATCGAGCTTCGCCGGCCGAGCGCGTGCGCCTCATCCGTACCGGAGTGCCGGCGTCCAGAATCCCAGAGCTTACAGAGGCCACGCATCTCCCGCGAGAGCGCCTACTAGGCATGCTCAAGCATGCCTGGATTCTCAGCCAGACGGAATGCCCGTAAAGGTTCGATGTTCTCGACCGAGCAATCCGAGCGCGTGATCAGGTTGGAGTGTCTGATCGGCCAAGTTGCGGTCATGGTGGACAACTCCGGCGGCTCAAAGGACTTCGATGCAGCCCGATGGGTTGGCGAGTGGCTTGAGCAGCCTGTGCACGCCTTGGGAGGAGCGAAACCGGCTGATTTTATGGGGACGATGACGGGTCAGGCACTTGTCTCCAGCCTCCTTATACAGTCGCAGGCTGGGGTGCTCGCGTAATTCGGGACTTGCGACTGATTGGCTGGGAATGTGTCCAGGTTCCACTGCATGCTTGATCGGGAGTCAGTGCCCCCTACGTCCGGCAGGCATGGGTTCTTCACGCCTACCCGAACCCGTGCTTCGTGTCATGACTCAGCGCAGGAGCCGTTAGTGCTGCGCTTTCGCCGGCTTTTAGTCTGAGGGCAGCAAGCTCGGCACGCACGGCATCACGCATAGATTGTCTTGATACTGGGGTGTTGGCCCACAGCCGCTCCTGCTCTTCCGCTCTGATTTCCATTGTATCGACTGCGAAATCCAACCAGCTCGGATACCCGGTCGGCGGCGCCGGCAGATCGTCCTCATCAGCCTGGACTTCGGCATGCTTGAGTAGCGTAGCCACGATGTCTTGGTCAGAGCCCTCAACTTCAAACCAACTTGCACACACCTCGCCGGCGTGCCGCCGCCACAGCTCCGCAGCATCGCGCAGGGTGACCTTGAAGCCCAAATTGGCCGCGGCCGTAACGATGCGTTCGATGTCCGTCGGGTAATCAACGAGCGGATCGAAGTCAGGTTTCACAGGTCGAGGTGCTGGCGTCAGGCGTTTCATATCTCAAAGGTACGTCCCGGCTGCGGCGTATCCCCGCATCAGTCTGAACTTTGGCTTGCTTTGGGGGTGAGGTCAATCGGGGCCAGGCCCCTTGTACGCCATGTGAGACCTGATCGGGGTGCCGGCAGTCGGTCTGAGGGGGCTTTCCAGGCTCCATCTTTCGGGGCTCTGGAGCCATGTCGTTCCCCAAGGTAAGCTCCCTGCCCATGACCTCGGCCAACGAACCCGCTCCATCCATCCGCATCCGCCCGCGCATCTACATCGGCAAGAACATCGCCCTTGGCCCGGGCAAGATCGATCTGCTGGAGATGGTGGACAAGACCCGTTCCATCTCCGCCGCCGCGCGAGCACTGGGAGTGCCCTACAAGAAGGCGTGGCTGCTCATCGACTCCCTCAGCCAGGGCTTCGGTCGTCCGGTTGTCGACACTGCGACAGGCGGTAAAGGCGGCGGCGGAGCCCGCCTGACGCCACTCGGACAGGAGCTGGTTAGCCGCTATGTCGCGCTGGAGCAGCGCATCAATGCGGCATCCGAGGCCGAACTACAGGCTCTAGTCGCGCTCGCGGACTGATTTTTCCAGGTTGTTGCTTTGCATGGCGCATTCCTTGCGTCACATGCTTCGTTATGTCGTTTTTGACCCAACGCTGTCAGAATACCGACAAGCTCAAGTGAAGGATGCGCATGTAGCCGCTACAGCCACGTTCAGCGTCCCGATTGAGAAGATCACTTCGACCATCGCAAAGCCGACAGGGCACAAGGTGGTGATCGCTTCTGACGCGGCTAGGAATTTTGATCATTCAACCAAGGAGGCTCCCATGTCATTCCTCAAGCACTTGCTCGCAGTC
>CAYRQW010000107.1:0-5097 GCA_964426505.1 uncultured Caldisericota bacterium | reverse complement strand
GTACATGGGAGCCGGTCCCGTCGGGCATGCCGAGGGCGAAGTCCTGTGGCAGGAATACCGGGGCGTCTGTGACCGATTCTTCGAGCTCTACCGCTCGTGGACCGGCGACAATGTCGAGGCCAGGCAACAGCTGTGCGCCGAAGCTGAGGCTCTCCTGGACGAACGTGACCCGTTCGAGGCCAAGGAGAAGGCTAAGAAGCTCCAGCAGCGGTGGAAGTTTTCGGGACCTGTCCCGCCCGAAGAGAACGAGGCATTGTGGTCACGCTTCACCGACGCCATCGACAAGGTATTCGAGCGAGCCCGCGCCGAGTGGGAGGACATCCACAGCAACTGACTCCAATTGTGAACCCCCTGGTGTCAGGCACCAGGGGGTTCACAATTGGCGCAAGGGCGTGTGCTACAGGCCGAATTGCTGGCGAGCCAACAGGAGCAGGGTCTTGGTGTAGCTGGACATGCGGCCCAGGGGAATGCTGATCTCCAGGTCGTACGCTGCCTGATCGGTGCCGGGATCGGCAACGTGCAACCCGCTCTTGTCGAACAGCCAGCTGTCCTTGCTGTTGAGGCTGTCTCCAAAGAACACGGTCTCCAATGGCCATAGCTTGCGCACCAGGGGCCGGCCCAGATAGGCGCCGTGGCGGCACAGCCAGCTGGGTGAAGTCGCTGTCGTTGTGTCCAGCGGAGTGGAAGTCCGCAGAGTGTCGACGAATACCGGACTGCTGCGCGCGATCATGGCACCCTGGTACTCCTCGAGGTTGTAGTGATGATTGGTCGCCGATCCCATGAGCGTGCTGAAGCTGCCGATCCCCTTGAGGATGAGACCTGCGGGCGCAGGGACCCCATGGTACGGCTGGGTCGTGTCCTGGACGTAGTGCATCGCCCGCGCAAGGTAGCGGAAGGTCCAGTAGAGGTCGCCCTTTTCGTCTGCCTTGCCTGCCAGGTCGAAGAAATACTGCGCGCGAGATGGTGCGACGCCGAAGCGGAGCCAGCCCAGGCCATAGTATTGGTGGCGCCAGCCCTGCGAGCCTCCTGTCAGCGCCTGGAACGAGCTGAGGTTGAGGTCCTGATCCATCTTCCAGTCCGGCTCGTCAGCGTAGTTGGTCAGGATGGCTGCGGCGCTGGTCATCGTGCCCGGCTTGCCCTCGATGTATTGCAGGAGGAAATTGGGCCCAACCGGGGCTGTATCGACGTCGTCGTAGGTCCACGGCGTGATCGTGATGTTCTCATAGCTCTTGAGCCACTCCTGATCAGCGATGATGATCTTCGTGCAGGCACCGTGGCTGTTCCAGGCGTCCACCGGACTTGCCAGGAGAAATGCGGCCAGGATAACGATGAGTGTCGCGCACAGCAGCTTCCGATTCTTCTTCATGACTCCCCCTTGTCAAGTGTTGACATTGCTCGCTTCTGGATGCAGATCCGCTACGGTCGTGCGTTCGACGTCAGGATGGCGACGATGCAGTCGAGCCCTGCCACGATCGTCTCAAGCGACATGGAAGGTGTCCCTGGTTTGTCCATGACCTGTCCTGGCAGGAAGGGCACATGAACGAACCCGGCCTGCGTGTCCAGATCGTGCACAGCGATGTGGTGCAAGACACCATAGAACAGGTGGTTACAGACGAACAGGCCGGCCGTATTGCTGACTGCCACAGGGAACCCGGCGCCACGAAGCCCGGCTAAGACCTGCTTCAAGGGCAGTGTGGCCAGATACGCGGCAGGGCCGCTGGAGACGATGGGCACATCTTCCCGGAGCACGCCCTCGTTATCGGGAACCTGCGCATCATCGCAGTTGACGGCCACACGTTCGACGCTTAGCTCAGCCCGCCCGCCTGCCTGACCCACCATCAGGACAACGGCAGGGTGAACCCGGTCAATGGCTGCCGTCACTGTCTCTACGCTGCTGAGGTAGCTCGTCGGCACCAGCAGCGGTTGGATGAGAGCGCCATCCGCGTGGCTGTTCAGCCGCCTGACAGCTTCCCATGACGGGTTGACGGTTTCACCGCCAAAGGGCTCGAATCCGGTCACGAGTATCGTCATCATGCTTTCCCCCTCATGGTGGACACAGTATATGCGGACACAGCTTCTGGCCAAGCCTCCTTGACGCGAAGCGAGGTATCCGTACCATGAGCATCAGCCTGGACAACGAGAGAACCCGGTCCACCTGAGCAGCGACAACGTATCGGCCTGCCACAGACGAGTGGAGATCATCACGCACAAGGTCATCAGTGGGTTGTCGAGACGCTGAACGCGCCTGTGTCTGGACCAGCACGCCTTAACCCGCGCATCAGGACATGCAGACCTCCGTCTTTCGGCGGGGGTCTGTCCTCATCCCACGCTACCGCGCCATGCAGGCTCGGGAAGAGGAACCTCCCCCGTGTTCCTGCAGCGCGGTCCGCATGGCTGCGGATGGAAACCAGCGTCCCGGGCACGCCGTGAAGCCGGGTATACCCGTCCTCTCGTCGGGAACCTCTCGGTGGAGAAGGATGCGGGAGAGCAAAATGCCGTGCTCGACAGAGAGAGAACGCAGCAACTCCACGCCGGCCGCATACTGCGCCGGGGGCATGCGCGCCAGCTGGAAGTTTCCCAGGAAGCACACGGCGATACTCACGCTGTTGATCCGTGCGTTGCCACAGTTGAATGCCACCATGGCAAGCGGTTGTCCAGTGAAGACGACACCCGTGGGTCCGACCCCGAGATGGTAGTCACACACGTAGCCAGGGACGCTCTTTGCCCAATGCTTCTGGTGGTTGCGTTCGATCGCCGCCCACAGCGCCGCGCCCTCGGGGTCTGCACTTCCCAGTGTCGCGTCCGTGGCGCTGTGATGCAGGACGATCTGTGTCAGTGGGCGCATCAGGGTGTGACGGCGGAACCATTGATGCGCAGAGAGGTCTCGATGACGTCGGCCAGCCGGTCCAGGCTCGCCTGCATCCGATCCAGTTTCCCTCCGAAGACCGTCAGCAGATAGACGGAGATCGCAATCGGGAAACCGATATTGCCGATAAGCGTGACAAGCTCGCCCATGTCGTGCCTCCTTGGCAGGGGGTTGCCCTGCTCTCCTGTTATGGAGAAGCGCGCACGCCACGTGAGCGTACAGTGTCTCCCTGACTGGAGAAACGGCGTCAGACGAGCTTCAGAGCGTGAAACAGGAGGGCATACAGGACGGCGAAAATCAGCCCTGGAAGGAAGTTGGCCAGCTTGATCTTCTTGAGCCCCAGCAGGTTGATACCGATGGCGATGACCATGAGGCCACCCGTAGCGGTCAGTTCGTTAAGAATGTAGGGCTGCATCAGGAAACCCAGCGCGGAACCCAGCAGAGTCAGGCTCCCCTGGATAATGAACACTGGGATGGCACTGAACGCGACTCCGCTTCCCAGCGCCGCGGCAAGCGATATGCTGATGACCAGGTCGAGGATGGACTTCGTATAGATGAGCGTGCCATTGCCCGTCATCCCTTCCTGGATGGACCCGATGATGGTCATGGGTCCGATGCAGTAGATGAGGCTGGCGGTGACAAGCCCTTCCGCCCACTGGCTGCCGGACGCGACGTGGAGCCGCTTCTGAAAGCGCTCAGCCGCTGCGTTGAGTCGGTCCTCCAGCCGAAGGAGCTCTCCCACGATAACGCCGCTGACGAGAGCCATGACCATGATGACGGCATTTCCTGTTTTGAGGGCCATGCCGGTCCCGATGGAAGCCACCGCCAGCCCATTCGCGATGAAGATGGCGTTGCGCGTGTCTTCCTTGAGAAACCTGCCGGCCAGCATACCGATCACGCTGCCGATCACGACTGCAACCGCGTTGACGGTCGCACTCAAGGGAAATCTGAGCACAAAACCCGTTGCCGCTCCTGAAGGAGCGGCAACCAGTGCAGCAATCGACGAAAGAATAGTCATGAACAGGGGATGTCTCTAGACCTTCAGCCCCATGACCTCATACATCGAGAGATACGCCTCGGCGTCGCCGAGTTCCTCTATAGCAGCAATGACGGCGTCCTTCGTATCCACAGGCAGCGCGCGGAATGCATCCGTGTCGGTGATCTCGACGCCGGCCCTGGAAATCGACACGGTGCCGATGTAGTCGTCATCCATCAGTTCGGTGGCAAGAGTGCGAGCCTGATCCTCTGCAGGCGTGAACAGAGCCTGGCCAAGATAGATGACTTCGGACTCCTCGTCGTCTCCCTCGTCGTCTCCCTCGTCGTCTGACTTCTCGCCCTCTGCCTCCGCAGTGTCGTCTTCACTGTGACAGCAGCAGGATTCGCCTTCAACGTGCTCGTGCCCATCCTTGCAGCGATTGCCCTCGCACTCGCAATTGTCCTCATCACCACCACAGGAACACTCTTCGCCGTCCTCTTCCAGCTCCTGTGCCCATGGATGAAACCCCGAGATGCGAACGACGACGCCATCGATATCACGCTCCACGACAACATGAGACTGGTCCTCGTCAAGGTGGTAGTGCCACTTCTTGAGAATTTCCTCGCCTTGCTCGATGCTTTCGATGTTGTTGACAGCCACCTGGATCAGCATGGGGAACCTCCAATGAGATAGTATAGGATTCATTGTACACGTGTTTGTGTGGGGCGCAAAAGCCTGTACACTTACATTATGAAGAGTGGATTCGTATCGATTTTTGGCAAGCCCAGCGTCGGGAAGTCGTCGCTGATGAACGCTATCCTTGGTACCAAGCTGTCCATCGTGTCGCCTAAACAGCAGACCACATGGTATAACATCCTTGGCGTCCTCAACAAGAAGGATGCTCAGGTCTGTTTCGTCGACACGCCCGGCTATCACAAAGTGAGCAAGAGCAAGCTGAATAAGTATCTCGTCGAGACTGCGCTGCAGTCCCTTGAGGACGTCGAGCTCGTCTATTTCGTGATCGATCAGGCGGCTTATCCAGACGCCGAGTACGAGGAGATGATCTCTGTCGTCACGAAACTCGGCAGACCGATCTTCCTCGTGGTCAACAAGCTGGACCTGGATACGGCCAAGCGCCATGAGATGGTGGCTGCTCCCTTCGTCGAGAAGCTTCATCCAACGGCCGTCTTCCACGTTTCGGCTGCGACCGGCGCAGGCGTTTCTCCGCTGGTGAAGGCGACCATCGACGCAATGC
>CAYRQW010000106.1:0-5107 GCA_964426505.1 uncultured Caldisericota bacterium | reverse complement strand
GCACAGGGGACACTCGTTGTCCTCATTGGCCCGTCCGGTTCCGGCAAGTCGACGTTTGCACAGAAACACTTCAAACCTACCGAGATCGTTTCGTCCGACGCGTGCCGCGCCATGGTCGCGGATGACGAGGCGGACCAGGCGGCGACCACAGCTGCATTCGCTGTCCTGCACTGTATCGTTGAACAGCGACTGCGTGCCGGCCGCGTCACGGTCGTCGATGCCACAAACGTGCAGACGAAGGCGCGACGGCCACTGCTGGAGGTCGCGGCGCGCTACCACCGCCCATGCATGGCTATCCTGTTCGAGCTTCCGTCACAGGTGTGCAAGGAGCGCAACCGACAAAGGGAAGACCGCATCGTCGGTGACTTCGTCGTGGACCGCCAGTGCGCCCAGGCGCCCATCAGTGCCGAAGCGTTGATCCATGAGGGGTTCGATCCCGTCATCGTCCTGCATTCGGCGGAGGAGGCGGACGCTTTTGGATCGCCCCCTCGTCCCTCGCCAACCATGTGGCGCGACAAGGCCGGCTCCTTCGACGTGATCGGTGACCTTCATGGGTGCTGTGATGAACTCCTTGCACTGCTCAAGGTCATGGGCTACAAAATCGAGAACACTGCTGCCCTGATCCCTCGCATCACGGCGCCAGAGGGCAGAACGGCCGTCTTCGTCGGCGACTTCGTGGACCGTGGACCCGACAACGTCCGCACACTCCTGGTCGTCATGGCGATGGTCCATTCGGGCGCTGCCCTGGCCGTCCCCGGCAATCACGACGACAAGCTGCTCAGGGCATTGCAGGGAGCCCCGGTCAAGATCAGCAATGGGCTCGACCGTACTTTGCAGGAGCTGAATGCGGCAGGCGACGAAATGCAGGTGTTTGTCCGTGAATTCCTGGGCGAACTGCCGTCGCACCTTGTCCTGGACAGTGGCGGCCTGGTTGTCGCCCATGCGGGCCTGCCGCAGGATCTCCACGGCGTCGACTCTCCACGGGCGCACGACGTCGCCCTGTTTGGCACACCGACCGGCGGGCGGGATGAATTCGGACTTAAGGTCTATGTGGACTGGGCACGTGCGTACAAGGGGGATGCATTGGTCGTCTGGGGACATCTGCCCGTCGCCGAAGCAGTGTGGGTCGGAAATACGATCGATATCGATACCGGCTGTGTCCACGGAGGCAGCCTGACCGCCGTGCGCTATCCAGAACGCGAACTGGTCAGCGTGCCTGCCGCGCGGGTCTACTCCACCCCCATCAAGCCTCTGTGATGGACACACAACCAGCATGACGACCTGTAACACACTTGGAACCGTCCCGAGAAAGTTACAGGGAAGGGTATGCCTGGTCACGGGGGCTACTCGCGGCATCGGCGCGGCTACGGCGGAGGCTCTTGCCCGCATGGGAGCGACTGTCGTCGCCACAGGCCGAAGCGCTGAACGCGGCCAGGACCTCGTGTCCGGTATCAGACAGCGTACTGGCAACGAGGATGTGCACTTCCTGCGCGCCGATCTCGCGTCGATGGCCGAAGTGCGCGGTCTGGCACGCGCATTCATGGACCGCTGGGACAAGCTGCATGTCCTGGTCGACAACGCCGGGACGGTATTTCCCTCCCGGCGTATCACGGTCGACGGGTACGAGGAAGTCTTCGCCGTCAATCACCTGGCACCGTTCCTGCTCACGAATCTCCTGCTCACCGCCCTGCGGAGGAGTGCACCGTCGCGCATTGTTGTCACATCCTCATACGAACACCGGCGTGGACGCCTGTACTGGGACAACCTGCAAGGGGAACACTTCTACTTCTCCCAACAGGCATATGCACAGTCCAAGCTGGCAAACCTGATGTTCGTCTATGAATTGGCGAAACGGCTCGAGGGAACTGGTGTCACCGTCAACGCGGTCAACCCAGGCTTGGTACATACGAACATCTGCATGGACAGCGGCATTCTGATTCGTGCGTTCAAGCTGCTGATGGACCGCCTCTCTGGACTGAGTCCCGAGGAAGGTGCGGACACGGGCATCTGGCTGGCGTCGTCGCCCGAAGTTGAGGGAGTAAGCGGTCGCTACTTCCAGCGCAGGCACGCGGTCAAGTCCTCGCGCGCTTCGTATGATGTGACCGCCTGGCAGCGCCTCTGGAGCCTCAGTGAGCAGCTGACAGGACTCTCATCAAGTCCCGGAAGATAGCGTCAGCCTGTCAGGGCCTGTAGCTAGCGGTCGAACAGGAGCTCAGGGGCTGTAGGGACTCTCGGCAGCTCCAGCAGTTCGTAGTCAGTCGTGTCAACCGCCACGAACCCACACCGCCCGCATAGTGACAATGCGTTCCGGTTGTCTGTCTCGACCTCGATAGTGATCCACCGGCTGCCGCCGTTTTGCAGGCCGCGGATGATAGCCAGCAGCATCTGCCGCCCGATGCCCCGTCTTTGCATGTCTGGCCGCACTGCGAAGTGGACAATGAACGCATGTCCGTCGCTGACGGCCGACTGGATGACCCCGACAGGCCTCCCATCCTGCGTCGCCAAGTAGGTCATACGTGCAGGATCCTTCATCAGGCGCACGAGAACCTGTTCTTCTTCATGAACCGGTTCTGCAAATGCCGAAGCAACAATTGCAGCCATAACAGGTACGTCTGCGGCTCCTGCAGGCCGAAGTTCGACCGGGTCGTGAATACCCTCGAGCAGCGAAATCCGCTTCACATCAAGATCCATCGTGTACTCACTGCGGGAGTGCAGCGTCCCCATCGTGGCAGCGAACGCAGCGCCCTCTCGTGACTGCCGTGGCACGACGATCAGCAGTCTCTTCACTTCGTGTTTCTGACATTCTCTTACCACCACTCGCACCATACGACGACCGACGCCCTTCCTGCGGAACTCAGGATGGACAAGGAAGGTCGCATCGACTTCCGAGGGATCGCCACGACTTCTCATGCCTGCAAACCCGACAAGCCGTCCACTCTCGTGCCACAGCACATCACTGACTGAACCCTCTGGCCGCGTCTCCAGTGTGCCGAGGTTCAGCCGGGCCTCCATCGAGTAGCCATCTCGAGCCTCGCTGGCAGTCGCCAGCGCTCGAACCTGGTTGACCTGCTCCGTCGAGAGTCCGTCCGGTGTCACCATACCGCCGTCAGTCTCCACGCGATCCTCCCCTGGACGACCGTTGTCTCTGCTCGTCGCGCCGGCCTGCTAGATGCGCACCCGGCGCCCCTTGCGCAGGAGCGAAGATGGGTAGAAGGTGCCGCGCCACCACACGCCACCGCGGATGGTCCCCAGGACCCCGGCCCGCAGCATGAGGACGCCGTTCATTGCTGCGCCCAGAGGTTGGGCCATGGCGGGCAGAGCGCGAGCGCCCGCCCATCTGTTCAACGAAATGCACGTTGCCTGGGCGATGACCACGAGTGCGGCTCCCATCATCTGCAGAAAAGGGAAGCGCCAGAATGCGAGTGCTGCGTACGGTGCAAATTCCATTGCCCCATACCCTGTGATCGTCGCCACGATGCGAGGCAGACTGAAGTGTCCGATGGAGGTGAATCCGGCACGTTCAGCAGCGCGTGCCATCGCACCCATGGTCGGGTAGAAGAGAACATCCAGCATGCCGCGACCCATCGCCATCGAGCAGTGCGCGCCTGACGCCTTGAGCATCTGCCCCAGCGCGATGTCGTCGCCCATTTCCAGTTTCAGCCAGGCTAGTCCGGGCGACCGCTCAAGGACCGAACGTCGCACGAGTGAGAACGCTCCCGCCCCGACACCCGCGTTCGTATGCTGATCCTCGATAGCCCACGGACGTGCAAAAACGAGTACAGTCCGCAGGAATTGGGCAATGACGGCGTCCAGGACAAATCCCGTCGACCGCAATTCGGGGATGACGGCCAGCAAGTCGAACCCGCGGGCCTCACACCTGGCCACCGCCTTGCGCAGGCACCCCGGTGCAGCATGGACATCCGCGTCCGTGAAGAGGATCCATGTCCCCGTCGCCCGCTCAAGACCGACCTGCATGGCGTGCTGCTTCCCGAGCCAGTCGGCCGGCAACTCCGTGACGTGTACAGATACGATCCTCGGATCCTCTGCCGCAAGCCGGTCGATAACAGCTCCCGTCCCGTCGGTCGACCGGTCGTCGACGAGGATGAGTTCCATGTCAGAGTATGCATCGAGCAGGCGGCTGCGCACAGCCGGCTCGATGGTCTCCTCTTCGTTGCGTGCCGGAACCACGATCGACACTCGGGGCCATTGTGCAGGAGCTGGATCGTCAAAATCGCGGACGAACGGGACAGCCCGCCTGATCCGCAGGAATGCACCCAGCATGCCCAGCCACCACGCCACGCCGGCGCCAACGTAGAGGAAGGCGATGACGGACGGGGCGCTCACATGAATTCCTCTGACATCATGTGCACGTCATGAGCTCGCCAGCCGCTCACGCAAGCAGTCCGTCCTCAATGCTGCACTACTTTGCTCTCAGGCCATCCAAAGCGGGTTTCGCCTCGGGGCAGAACCCGAAGAACCCGTTGATAGTCTTGCACTCGCCATATTCGCCACACTCGGCACAGGTGGCATAGCCCTTGCCATGCGCACACAGCCGCACGTCGCAGACGGCGCAGTGCGAGAACAGCTGAGGTCCTGTCGACTGGCACCCATCACACGCGACGTCCTCAGGCTTGACCTCGCTGCCGTAGCCTGCCGACCAGGCCGCCGCCGTTTTCTCCTGTAGCGCTCTGTCACCAGTCGTGCCTGCGATATAGGCCGGACAGGTCGAACAAACGAGACCACACGCTGCAATCATCTCCATGACCATCTCCTTTGCATCTCTGCACATGTCGTCAGCACAGAAGTAACTGCGCCCACTTAAGTTTACTGCCACACCCGTAAATACACCAGCCGACCAGGACCAGACTCTTCTTTCACGAAGCTGTTGGGCACACTGTGCTATGTACTGCATCCAAGTCTGCCATACTTCTCTAAGAGCGGCCACCCGAGCAGGCAATGCGTACCCGGCGGGACTTCCCGGCATACGCAGAGGAAAGTCCAGGCCATGCACTCCACCAGGAGAAGCCATGAAGAGAGAAGGTTTCACCCTCATAGAACTGATCACGGTCGTCGCCATCATCATCATTCTCGCCGCCATCGCCGTCCC
>CAYRQW010000105.1:0-5268 GCA_964426505.1 uncultured Caldisericota bacterium | reverse complement strand
GGCGTGCTCAAGCTGGTCCGCGTACGCGGTTGCAATGTCAACGGCGTCCACGACGCCTCGTACGACCTGCGCATCATCGATGACCGGGAGCGAATGGATGTGATTCTCCTTCATGAGAATAGCGGCCTTTCCAACGCGAGTGGATGGAGCAACAGTCACGAGACGCTTCCGGGGAATATCCTGGACCTGTGGCATCAGCGACCTCACCAGCGGCGGCGCGCGAAACCCGAAGCGCTCCAGAACGAAGCGAGTCTCGTCGTTGAGTTCCCCTCCCCGAACGGCGACATAGACGCGGGAAGGGTCCGTACGATTCTTGTAGAACGCATAGCCAAGGGCGGAACAAATAGAATCCGTATCAGGATTCTTGTGCCCGGTAACGATGACTTTCTGTCGCATGTCAGGAACTCCTCTCACCCTCAGTGACCTGGACCGCTCCACACCCTCCAGGTGTCTGTGTCTCCCGGACAGACCAAGCTGGACACTCTGAGCGGAGAGCCAGGTTTGTCCTCCTGAGCGTCGTCCACTGGAACTTGTACGGTTCTTCGCCTCGCATGAAATCCAGCTCGTGGCAACCCTCGCGAAACGACTGCTCTGCAAATGATACCAGCACGATACGCCCAAGCGAATAGTCTGCGTACGCAGGGTCGTACTGAGTATTCCAGGTATATACGACTCCCTGCCAGTAGTACCCGAGCATGAATGCCAGCAGTGCTTTCCCGCTCCGCAGCTCCCCCACACGCAGCTGGTTTCGCGAACCCATTAGTGGAAGCACTTCTCGAAGAAACTCCTGATCCGGATGATTGAGAAACGGGCTCCGATGGCCGTCGACTGACTGGCGTTCACCAGACAATGCGACAACCTCGTCCACAAACAGGCTGTCGACCTCTCTGCGATCGACATACCGCAGTTCCAAACCCTCTATTCGCCCATTGCTGCGACTGTTCCATCTGTTCAGCTTGTTCCGAACCTCATGCCGGAATCCCTTGCCCATAGTCGCATAGAACGCCTCCCAGCCGGTTTCGATCGGCAGGTATGGGCATTGCACGGTCGTCTGCCACACTGCGGAGACGTCACCGGCCTCGATCGCACGGTCCAGAAAAACCTTGCTGGGCGACTGGCCCGGGATCTCCTCGAGGTCTACCCCGTCCCATGACGAACGAAGATCCAGCAGCGCCGAGACAAGAGCCTCGGTCACGTCCGGGCGATCCCGGAGAACAATGAGGTCAGCATAGTCCGAGAGCCCCTGACCAAGGAAATGCAGGTACCTGGGTTCGGCGGTCCCATCGCCGACGTACATCGGTGCAAGACCGACCGGTGTGTCATGCTCATATACCACCATCACCAGCAGTCGCCTGCCTGCACCGAAGTGCTTCCACCACGTGAATAACCACTCGAACGTAGAATGGCATGTATTGGTCGAACTCTGCACAACGATGCGGTTCCAGAGTGGCTCCAGCTGACCAAAGGCAGCGGCGTCTTCGACAAGTCTGGTTTCCATTGTATTGTCCACTCCTGTCACGGCACGTCACAAACAAGGCGTGGCGCGGTTTCAAGGTTGCGAGGGTAGACTTGCGCCCGTGCATCGGTACAGTATACATGAGAATCATTCGCGCCACATCGCCGTAAGGGGGAATGCCTGTGTTCGATCTTTATCTGTTTGACCTCGACGGAACGCTTGTCGACACACGCCGAGATATTGCAGAAGCGGTCAATCATGTCCTGCACCTGCACGACCGGTCCGTTGCCGAACTCACTACCGTCATCTCGTGGGTGGGCGATGGACTGGATGATATGATGAAACGAGCCTTTGACACTGACGAAGAACAGTTCGTCGATGAGCTCGTGGATGAGTTTCGATCCTACTACAAGGACCATTGTACTGATTTCTCTCACGTCTATGAGAGTTGCTCCGAGACACTCACGTCACTTCAGGAACGGGGAGCTCATCTGTCAATACTGACAAACAAACCCCAGGATCTCTCACTCGAGATCCTGCGGCGCCTCGGGATCCTCCAGTACTTCGACCGTGTCGTCGGCCCTGGAGAGGCCAACCTGCGCAAGCCCAATCCATCCAATCTCCTGTCACTGATACGAGACATTGGCACCAGCAAGGATAGAACGCTCATGGTCGGCGATTCACGCAATGACATCCTTGTGGCCCACGGCGCCGGCGTCGCTTCGTGCGGATGCACATTTGGCTACATCGGGCGTGAGGCACTGCTCGAGCTGAAGCCGACCTACCTCGTCGACAGCCTTGGCGAGCTCCTGCTGCTGGCAGACCCGTGAGTTGAAGCGTGCGCTCGCCGAACTACAATAATCCTGTCAGCTCTGGAACCTGCCGCCCCGGAACTCCGGGGTTTTTTGCCATGATGGGTACCCGCTTGCGGGTGGAAGGAAGTTGATCATGCAGCGTGAAGACATAGCACTGCTCAATGTCAGAGTCATGTCGTCACTGAGCGGATGGTGGAAGCAGACGGGCGACGCCCTATACCTGAGAGACGGGATCGTCGATCGCATCGGGAGCACTAATGATATTCAGACGATGGCTTCGGGCAGGAACGCCCGGGTCCTCGATTTCGCCGATACACCTGGAGCGACATGTTATCCTGCCTTCATGGATGCTCACCTGCACCTCGACCTCTATGGGTTTTCATTGCTGCACGTGAATCTGAATGGCGCGACCTCCCTTGATGGTGCCCTCGAACACATCCGTCTGAATGGCAGACCGGACGACGGAGCCTGGATCCGGGGCGATTGCTGGGATGATGAACTCTGGTCCGACAGCCCGAATCGCCACCAGCTCGACGACCTCTACCCAAACTCGCCGGTGGTTCTCAACCGAAAGGACTACCACTCGCTCTGGCTCAACACGGCTGCTCTGAAGGCAGTTGAACTGTGGCATTCCCGTCCATTCGGACCCGACCTCGTCCCGTGTGACAAAGACGGTCCCACCGGCATTGTCCACGACGCCGCCCAGGACTGGGTACTCTCCCGCATTCCGGCTCCACGGCTCGAAGAACGGTTTGCGGCTCTTCATAAGGCCATCAGCAAGCTGCTCTCGATGGGGTTTGCCTCATGCTGCAGCATGGACTACGGCATTCTCCCGGAGCTCCAGGCGCTGATCCCCGCCATGAGCGACGAACCTCGTATCCGAATCTGGCAGGCGATCGGACTTGACAACCTTGACGCGGCCGTCTCGCTTGGACTCCGATCCGGCTTCGGTTCGGAGTTTCTCCGACTTGGAGGCGTTAAGGTCTTCGCCGACGGTTCGCTGGGTTCCCGGACTGCATACATGGAGAAGCCGTGGCCGGGAGCGCCAGACAACGACGGCTACCACACCTACGAATCCGTGCCTTGGCTGGCCGACCGATTCCGCAAGGCTGACGAGAACGGTTTATGGATCTGGATCCATGCTATTGGCGACAGAGCGAACAAGGAGACACTGGACGCGTTCGAAGAAGCCGACGTCGCTGCCTCCAAGGGGCATGCACATCACCGCATAGAACACGCCCAATTCCTGCGCCCCGAGGACGTGCAACGCTTCGCGAACCTCGGGATCACGGCGTCTGTGCAACCCTCGCACCTCGACCTCGACATCGGCAAGCTGAAGACGGTCTTCCCCACACCTCATCCCGGTTCATATGCATTCAAATCGCTCCTCGACAGCGGTGCGGATCTGATCTTCGGGTCAGACGCCCCCGTCGAAGACCCTGATGCACTCAAGGGCATCGCCTTCGCGGCATTCCGGACACGAGCCGGCGAACTCCCGTATCAGAGCGAGCAGTGCATCAGCGTGCAGGACGCGCTTACCGCGTACACTGTGGCGCCTCAGAACTCCGTAGGCATGTCTGGACAGCGAGGCAACCTCGTTGAGGGACAGGACGCTGATGTCGTCGTACTGTCGAGAGACATCCTGGGAGACACCGAATCCGGGGCAGTACGTTCGACCGCAGTCCTCGCCACCATCGTGGCAGGCAGCATTGCATTCGAAGCCTGATTGACGGAGACTGGAAGAAGCAGAAGGCCCCGCTCTCGCGGGGCCTTGCTATCTCACACTGGTGTGCCAACAGCTATACTGAGTGCCGTGTCCCGTCAGTTGGCTTGCGATAGTACAGCCACATGACCAGACCCAGCAGGCCGACAAGCACGAGGAACCACACGACCCTGTCGAGGCGAATGGGGTTCGCCTTAGTGGAACCAGGCGTCACTATGGTGACACTCATCGCATGAATGTCCGTTTCGCCCTCGTGCTGAACGCAGGTACGATGGAAGACGCCGGTGATGAGCACGACATCTCCGACTGTACGGTAGTCCTCCGTGCGCGAAATGGGGGGCATGGTCACGTCCTTCGGGACAAACACGCCCATGGCAGTGTTGTTGCCGTCCGACAAGTTCATCCATGTGCCATCCTTGCGCGCCATCAGGTCTTGCAGGACCTCTCCCTTGAAGGGCACGGTCTTGCCGTCCCACGCGTAGGAGTTTTCGACAAGGTCATTGGTCGACAGGACAGGAGACTGCCCGGCGTTCGTGGCAACCGGAGCACCCTTCAGGAGCACAAGAGCGAAAACCGCCGCGATAATCAGGAACCTCTTCATGCGGCCCCCTTCCCTAGTCTCATACTCCGGAAGCTCGTAGCGATAAACCCGAACAGGGTGAAGACCGACAGGAACTCCAGGCGTCCCATCCACATCTCCAGGATGTAGACGATCTTGAGCAGTGTCGGCATGTTTGCCTGCGTCACGCCGCACGACAGTCCGGTATTGCTGCCGGCTGACACGGATTCGAACAGCGCATCTGCCATGGGGATTCCGTACGCCATACCGACGACAGCGCCTAAGACGTAGATGAGCACATATAGGACGACGATGACTGCTGCGCTCTTGACCACGTTGTCAGCGAGCGTGTTGTCATGAAGGTGATGGTAGTGCCCTGTGACAACGGCGCGCTCCGGTGAGAGGAGCTTCCTGATATCGGTCAGGATACCCTTGACAATAATACCCATGCGCAATCCTTTGAATCCGCCCCCGGTCGAAGCGGCGCTCGCACCGATGGCCATTGCGACTGTTGTTGCCAGCATGCCCAGAGGGCCCCACTCACGCACAAACGTCCGCGCGTAGATATTGGATTGGCCGGTCGTCGTGTGGCCGGAAATGAGCTGGAAGAACCCTCGCCGAAACAGAGATATCGCGTTCGGGTAGATTCCCCGCTGGACGAGTGCCAGGCACACGATGGAGAACGTCATCAACACGGTGATCGTGAATGAGATGA
>CAYRQW010000104.1:0-5682 GCA_964426505.1 uncultured Caldisericota bacterium | reverse complement strand
TGCGGAGCTTTCCAAGCTTGCCGGGATCTATGCGGGACGCTAGAAGCTTATCGTTCACTCTACCGAGCGAAGCCCTTCCGAAAACACTGATCCGTCAACGCCCGTTGCCAGTCTCCGGTGATTCTTCTGAGCCGCGCCTCTGGCTCTGGAGGTAGTGCAGCAGGACGGCGACGTCAGCCGGCCGGACGCCGCTCAGGCGGGACGCCTGGCCCAGTGTCTGAGGCTTCGCCTCCACCATGCGTTCGCGCCCTTCCTTGGACAGGGACGGCACCAACGCAAAGTTGACGTCCTGCGGGACAGCATATCCCTCGAGCTGTGACAGGCTGCGGACCTTCGTCTGTTGACGTACGATGTAGCCCTCGTACTTGATCTCCGTTTCCAGTTCCTCCAGCAGCTCGTCGTCAACGTCCGCAAGATCGGGAGCCAGGGCGACCAGGTCCTTCTTCCAGAAGTCCTGGCGCTTCAGCAGCGTGGCGAACGATGTCGGTGTCTGGATGGGACCCACATCAAGCGAGGCAAGTCGTTCCAGCGTCGTGCTGTCCGGATTCAGCATGCGTGCCCGCAGGACCTCCTTGAGCCGGTCCAGTTCCTGCTGCTTGAACACGACACGCTGATAGGCGGCATCGTCGATGATGCCCAGTTCATGGGCAAGAGGTGTGAGACGCAGGTCGGCATTGTCTTCGCGCAGGATGAGGCGGTACTCGCAGTGACTCGGCGTGATGCGATACGGTTCGATGAGCTCCTTGGTCGTGAGGTCGTCGACGAGCACACCCAGGTATCCGTCCGAGCGCCGCAGGATGAAGGGGTTGCGTCCCCTGATCTTCTGAGCAGCATTGATGCCAGCGATGATGCCCTGACCCGCCGCCTCGTCATACCCGGTGGTGCCGTTGATCTGACCGGCCAGGAACAGGCCTTCGACACGCTTTGTTTCAAGGGTCAGCTTCAGTTCCTGCGGGTTGACGTAATCGTAGGCGATGGCGTAGGCGGGGCGCATGATCTCCACCTGCTCCATGCCGGGGATCGTACGCAGGATCTCCTCCTGCATCGGGAGGGGCACACTCATGTACATGCCCTGCACATACATCTCGCTGGTGTTGCGGCCTTCCTGCTCGAGGAACAGCTGGTGCCGTGTCTTGTCCGGGTACCACCGCACCTTCTCCTCGATGCTTGGACAGGTGCGAGGGCCGACGTGGACCATGAGCCCCATGACGGATGGTGACAGCTGCATGTACTTGCGCGTGACGTCGATCGTCTGCGGGTTCGTCCAGTTGAGGTAGCTGGGCAGCTGGTCTTCCCAGACGCGCGGCTTGCTGCGGAACGACCAGTGCAGGGGGACGCTGTCGCCTTCCTCGAGGACGAACTTGCTCAGGTCAACACTCCGCTTGTCGATGCGCGGCGTCGTGCCCGTGTTGAAGCGCTGGACGTCGAAGCCCAGTTCCTTCAGAGAGTCACTGATGCCGCTGCTGGCGAAGTCCCATGCGCGCCCGGCGGGGATGGCGATGTCGCTGATGTGGATGATGCCGCCCAGGTACGTGCCGGTCGTCAAGATGACGGTGTCTGCCTCGTAGCGGACGCGGTAGTTGGTGACAACCCCGGTGACACGACCGGATTGTGTGAGCAAGCGCTCCACGCGTTCCTGCTTGAGTGTCAGGTTTGGCTGGTTCTCCAGCACCTGCTTCATGCTGGTGCTGTACTGCCACTTGTCGCACTGTGTGCGGACACTCTGCACTGCCCGCCCCTTTGAGGTGTTGAGCAGCTTGATCTGTGTCAGTGCACGTTCGGCGTTGAGGCCCATTTCGCCGCCCAGCGCGTCGACTTCACGGACGACCTGGGCTTTGCCTGGGCCGCCGATGGCGGGATTGCACGGCATCCACGCGATTGCGTCCATGGAACCGGTCAGGACCAGCACGTCGAGCCCGGCACGCGCGGCGACCAGCGCCGCTTCGCACCCGGCATGACCCGCCCCGACGACGATGCAGTCGTACCGTCTGCCACCCTGGAGCATCTGTTCCTGATCGCTCATGCTGTTGTCTCCTTAGTCTGCTGTCATAACAGCATAGCACTGGTCGGGCTCGTGAAGACGGGAGAATGGATGAATCTGCCGATCCTCAGAGAGAAGCCGCTACTTGCCCAAAGACAGGTCGGGCTGACTGCGGAGGACGTAGTAACGATGGGGGTACATCCTGCCATGATACGGAACGTCGACCGATTCTTCTGCCACAAAGCCCAGCCGCATGGCTAGCGCGATCGACTGCTGGTTGTCGACAGAGATCTGGGCCAGGATCGTGGTCACATGCATCACGCTGAAGGCGAAGGAGACGATCTCACGAACGGCCTCACCGGCATAGCCTCTGCCCCAGGACGCCCGGGCAAGGTCGTAGCCAATGTCGGTTCTGCCGCTCTCCCGATTCCAGCAGTGAAAACCGCAGGTTCCGATCTGGTGGTGGTCAGTCCTGGTCTGGATAATCCAGCGATGCTGGTTGCGCGGCTCAGGAACAGTGTAGAAGGCTATCAGCTCCTTCGCCTCCTGTCGACTGGAGAATGGGTCTGCATCAAACAGATACCTGCAGACATCGGGATCAGAGAACTGTCGGTAGGCAAATTCAAGATCATCGTCTGAGATGCTCTTCAACAACAACCGTTCCGTTTCCAGATCGTGAAACATGACTCCTCCGTCAGTCTTTGAAGTGTTCGGCGATCGTCAGGACTGCTATCTCTTTGTGATGATGTGGAACAGCCTGTAGAAGAGGAAGAACCCAGTCAGACGGTTCTGCAACAGCCTCCCGGTCGCTGACATTGCGTCAGTACCTCACCACAGGAGCTGGAAGACCAGAATTCCCCTGGGCGACGTATTCAGAGCCTCAACCGCCTCAGGCTTCCTGGGTCCGCACAAACAGGACAGGCGCCACGGTATGCTCCAAGGGAGCGGCAACGCTCGCAGCACGTCCCGATGCGTCCATGTCGAAGTGCACCGTGTCCCCGGGGTCCAGTGCAGGACCTGCTACAGCCACAAATGTGTCTGGGGCCGAACCGGTCAGGCCGGCGTTCAGGCCATGCAACGTGAGGAGCAGTCCTGAAGGTGTCTCGGTGACGACCAGCTGTCCATACGCAGGATGGGTGTAGCTTCCGACGTAGGCCGACAGGGGTCTGCCAGGGTCCACGGGCATAAGCGTCGGTGTCTGAGGAGCCTGTGCTTCGCGGCGCCGGACACGCTCGAGCCAGCGTTCGTTCCAGGGCAGTGGGTCGAGGTTCAGCAGGAGGTCGGCAGCTGTCAGCGCGGGGACTAGTCGCTGACCCGTGTCGTCACTGTTGGTCAAGACGCAGACGCCGACATGGTCATCAGGAAACAGCAGGATCGTCGAGGTCAGTCCATCATTGCCCCCGGAGTGGTGCAGCATCGTGTGTCCCCGATAGGACTGGCAGTTCCACCCAAGGCAATAGGACCCATCGCCGAACTCAGGCAGACCAACGAACGAGCGTTCGTCCCCTGTCACGTCGATGACGGGCGTGTGGAGCCGATGCAGGGTCTCAGTCGTGAGTATTCTCTTTCCGTCGATCGTACCGTCGCCGAGCTGGAAGATGAGCCACCGGCCCATGTCTTCGGCGGTCGAGATGATGCCCCCGGCGGGTCGCATGCCCGGAGTGAGCGATTCAATGCCCATGCGGACGGGCTTGTCGTCCTGGACCGTGTACGGCATCGCGTAGTCGCCGGTCGCCAGTGCTGCCTTGCGCGATATCCGCGTCCGGTTCATACCAAGCGGCTCGAGGAGCTCGGCCTGGACGAAGTCCTCCCACATACGGCCGTCCACTGCTTCGATGACAAGGCCTGCAACTGCATACATCATGTTCTGGTATTGAAATCGGGTGCGCGGCTTGCAGCTGGGCTCGAGCCAGCGCAGGCTCTCCATGATCTGCTGACGGGTCAGGTCGGTGTGGCCGGCAAAGACCTTGTCGTGGCGGGGCAATCCGGTGCTGTGGCTCAGCAGGTCAGTGATGGTGACAGTATCCGTTGCACCAGCATCGTACAGCGTGAAGTCCGGCAGGTAGGTGCGAACAGGCTTGTCAAAGTCGATCAGACGCCGATCTGCCAGAATGCCGAGGCAGGTGGTCGTCAATGCCTTGGTCAGCGACGCTATCTCGAACAGGGTACCTGTCAGAAATGGCAGGCCCCGCTCAACTTCGCGCATGCCGTAGGCATGGCACAACAAGGTCTCGCTGCCTCGTACGGCGGCTACTGCGCAGCCGGGAACATGCCAATCCCGGATAGACTCGACAACAAGGTCGTTGAATCCAGTGAACACGTCTCGATCAGCCACGGCGGTTCCTCCTGTGTAAGGACTTCCTTGTTCTCAGTATACACGGAACCCGGCTGCAGTCGCGGCGGGGTTGGAAGGCAGCGCTCTCATGCGAATGGAGTTGTCCCGAGAACGCTGCAGCTAGAAGATCGCTTCTCCGGAGTCTGTGTGGAAGAGGTGCGTGCGGCCCACGTTCACGATCAGTCTGACGATGTCACCCTGACCGTACTCCGAAGCACTGCTTGCTCGTATGACGACAGGAGAGCCGGCCAGCGTTGTGTGGATGAATGTCTCACTGCCCATCATCTCGACGAATGAGATCTTCGCATCGAACACGGCGGCGATTTCGGGCATGTTGGATTGACCGTCGACGAGCAGGTCCTCGGGCCGGACGCCCCATGCATAGCTGCCAGCGGGAACCGCCTTGGCCGCTTGCTGCTGTGTGGAGGACAATTGCACGCACTGTCCCTCGACCTCCAGGCTGGGTGAGGGGGTCAGTGCCAGGCTCACCGGAACGAAGTTGGAAGGAGGAGTACCGACGAAACCAGCGACGAACTTGTTGGTGGGATTGTCGTAAACCTGGCGCGGCTTGCCGATTTGGCGCAAGAGCCCGTTTTCCATGACGGCGACGCGCGAACCAAGGGTCATCGCCTCGACCTGGTCATGCGTCACATAGATGGTCGTGACGCCAAGCGCCTGGTGCAGCTTGATCAGTTCTTCACGGGTCTGTACGCGCAATTTGGCATCCAGATTCGATAACGGCTCGTCCATCAGGAAAACCTTGGGCTTGCGTACGATGGCACGGGCAAGTGCGACGCGTTGGCGCTGGCCGCCGGACAGTTCCTTGGGGACGCGCTTCAGATAGTCTTGCAGGCCCAGCATTTGTGCAGCGTCTGCGACACGCTCCTTGATCTCCGCGGCGGGGATGTTGTGCAATCTGAGGCCAAACGAGATGTTGTCGTATACAGTCATATGCGGATATAGAGCGTAGTTCTGGAACACCATGGCGATGTCGCGGGCGGCGGGCGGAACGTCATTCACGACGTCGTCGCCGATGATCACGTTTCCCTCATCAGCCAGTTCGAGACCGGCAATCATGCGCAGGGTTGTTGTCTTGCCGCAGCCGGATGGTCCAAGCAGGACGAGAAACTCCTTGTCCTCGGCTTCCAGAGATATGCTGTTGACGGCGACGACCTTGCCGAAACGCTTTGTCACGTTTTCCAGAACGACTCTAGCCATTCCTGCCTCCGCTTGCGGATTTGTCCCGGTGCCAGGGAACCACGCTTATGCTCAGACTCTCGCCGATCTCCGAGAATGCAGATTCCTCGGCCTGGCAGGATCTGGTATCTCAGTCAGTCTAGCCAACGGTCGTGCGTTTGCAACCGGT
>CAYRQW010000103.1:0-5725 GCA_964426505.1 uncultured Caldisericota bacterium | reverse complement strand
TCAGCTGTCCGGGCTTGGCGCCGTAGACTTGCGGCGTCGCACACGGAGCACAGGACTGAGGCTGGGCGCCAATGCTCATTCGCTCAAGGACTGCCTTGACGATAGCCTCGAGCTTGTCGTCGCCTGGTGCGGCAACGGGAGCGTGTACGATCGGCTCGCGGGAATCCTCCAGCTTGATGCCGAGTTCCATTGCGGTGTCGCGCGCCAGAGGAGTCAGGGTGTCACCCGGCTCAAGCCGAAGGACGGTCTGTCCGCTGGACTTGAGCTTCTCAATGTCAAACTTGGAAATGATGCGCTTCTCCATATCGAATTCTACCTCCCTAGTCTATCGGCCGCAGTGTCACGCCCATTCCCCGTCACGAGTGACGGCTTGAGCACTGACGACACGGCTGAGGTCCGAAATAAGCTACTCAGCATCGGCCGGTCGCTTCGGCAGCAACATCTCAGTGTCACTGGCCGGGCGAGGGATCACGTGAACAGAAACAAGTTCACCGACACGCTGTGCGGCGGCGGCTCCAGCGTCCGTGGCGGCCTTGACGGCGCCAACGTCTCCGCGCACCATCACCGTGACGAGCCCGGAGCCAATTCGCTCTTGACCGATCAGCTTGACGTTCGCGGCCTTGACCATTGCATCAGCGGCCTCGATAGCTCCGACCAGTCCTTTCGTTTCAATCATTCCAAGTGCAATCATGCCTGCATCTGCCATGGGTAACTCTCCTTTAGAGAAAGATGAGAAACTCCTGGTTCCTGCCGCCGCATCCCCGCGTACAAGGCGGATGCGGCGGACACGGTTCTAGGCCTTAGGCTGTTTCTGGATCGCGGTAATCAGCCTTCGGAGCAACCAGGGTAGCAACAACGATACCGAGGATTCCGGCAAACAACTTGCCGATGATCATCGGTCCGATGAACTCTGGCGCGTTTGCCGCAGTGAATCCAAGGTGGTCAGCAAGAGCGAATGCGGCAGCAACCTGGAACGCCGCGTTGATGACCTTGCCACGAGGTGTCATATCCTTGAACATGCCCCACATGGGGATGTTGTTGGCCATCGTGGCGACCAGACCGGCTGCGCCGATGCTGTCCATGCCAAGCATCTTGCCGAGAGAGCCAAGAGGCTTAGCGAGGACGGTCGTGAGGAACTTGACCATAGGATAGGCGCCGGCAAGTGCAAGGGCAATTGCGCCGATGACTTCGAGGCCTTCCATGACCATTGCGCCGGCTTCAGGATCCCAGTGAGAGAATGTGGGGGCCATGCCAGGGAGAATCGTGACGCCGGTCTGGGTCTGGAAGATGACAAGACCAAGGCCGACAAGAATGAAGCTCGTGATGAACTTGCCGAAGAAGATGAAGCCCTTGACCATCGCCTCACGCGCAAACAGAAGACCGGCAGCGATCAGAGCAGCGATGATGAAGACTGGGACAAGGTACGCAAGCGACGGGCCAAAGGGGTTGCCTGCCAGAACACTCTGCAGCAGGGCGCCGAATGGTGCCACGATGATACCGGCCAGGATGCCGAGCGCCAGGTACTTGCGGTCCTTGGCTTCGATGATACCAAGGCCAACAGGGATGTTGAAGACGATGTTGACGCCGAAGACGGAACCAAGAAGCAGTCCGCCAAAGTAACCGACCCACACGGGATCACCAGCTGTTTTGGCAAGCTGAAGACCAAGGGGAGTCGCACCCATGTCGATAGCCAGCAGCGTGCCGGCGAACATGGCGGTCTTGGAACCAAGAGCGGTGTAGACCGGGCCAACCACAGGGATCAGCCACTTGCCAAGCAGAGGGGTCAGCGCAATGATACCGACCATGGCCAGCGCCAAGGCGCCCATTGCCATGAAGCCGTTCTCCATCTCCGCGCCAAACCCGTCGATGACCGGAACCTTCCAGTCTGGAGCCCAGTACTTGAGAATCCTGTCGATGACACCGAGAACTGCGAAGATAGCCATGATCCAGAGTACTACTTTGCTGATTGCAGCCATTTGTTACACCCCTTCCTTAGAATGAGAGTATGGTACTGAAGAATGATACCTGCGTGACACGTATTCACAACACCTGACCCGAAGATCATGCCGTGTCCTCTCTACCAACCGCCTCCTCTCTGACTGCATTGTGGCAAAGTCCGCAGTCATTACAAGGTTGTGTCGTCTGTAGCCGGTTTGGGTACAAGAGTCTCAGTGTCCTCAGCCGGGCGGGCAATCACATGCACCGAGACAAGCGTCCCGACACGTGCTGCTGCTGCGCCTCCGGCATCTGTCGCAGCCTTGACGGCTCCGACATCGCCACGCACCATGACAGTGACGTAGCCTCCACCGATCTTCTTGTACTCTCCACCAACGAGTTTCACGTTCGCCGCTTTGACCATGGCATCGGCGGCCTCAATGGCGCCGACCAGTCCTTTGGTTTCGATCAGTCCCAGAGCGATCATCTTCTCCGCCACATTGACCTCCGCCGTTTACGTTGGTGGGTGCGAACCACTATCCCTTGCGAGATAGTTCTTCGCGTATGACCTTTCGTACCAGATCTTCAATCTCCGATGCCGACTGCTTGCCAGCCGGAGCTGCCGCAGGAGCTGCGGCCGCTGTGGCCGGTTTGCGATCATATACCACCGGGGGGTTGAACGGGCGCAGCTCGTACGCGACGCGTTTCACGTTGAACAAGTGATACACCGTGATATTGTCGCTGCTGATGCCTCCACCCATACCACCCGTGGCCAGAGTCAACGAGGGCATAAGGCCCGTCGAATACCCGATGGCTCCCGCCGTGGTCGATGAGTTGACAATGATGCGAAACGCGGGCTTCTGCAACCCAAACTGCATGATGATGTCCTCATCAGTGCAGTGGAGGCCCATGGTGTGTCCCTTTCCGCCGAACTCAAGCATCTGCATGCAGTGTTCACAACCAGAGTGCCAGCCGTCTTCGACATAGAAGGCAACCACTGGCGTCAGTTTTTCACGTGACAGCGGCACATTGGGACCAACTTCCGAAAGCCTTGCGACGAGAATCCTGGCATCATCAGGAACAGCGAACCCTGCCATCTGCGCCAGCGCCTGAGGTGAGCGCCCGACGAAGTTGGCCTGCATGAGTCCGTTTGGACGGAACATGGCTTTGCCCAGCTTGTCGGCCTGTTCGTCCGACAGGAAGTACGCGCCGTTTCGCTCCATGGCTTTCGCCAGCTGGTCCGCGATCGGCTTGTCGGCAATGACGGCTCCTTCGTGAGCGCAGATGACCGCGTAGTCGAAGTTGACGCTGTTGACGATATCACGAGCCGCCTTCTCTACATCCGCGCTACGGTCGACATAGACGGGAACGTTACCGGGACCGACACCGAGCGCTGGCTTGCCGACGCTGTGCGCATACTCCACCATAGCCTCGCCGCCCGTTGCGATAATCAGCCGTATCTCTTTCTGTTTGAGCAGTTCCTGTGTCCCCTGGAGACTGACATGTGTCATACAGGTGATGAGTCCCTTGGGAGCTCCGGCCGCCTCGGCAGCCTCGGCCAGAATGCGAACTGCCTCTGCCGTGCACTTCGGAGCCGACGGATGAGGCAGGATAATGATGGCATTCCGTGCCTTCACGGCGATAAGAGACTTGAAAATCGCCGTCGACGTCGGGTTGGTCGTAGGAACCATAGCGGCGACAACACCGAAGGGCCAGGCAATCTCGATGATCTTGTTGGCCTCATCGCGCCTGATCACGCCCTCCGTACGGACGTCCTTGACGGACATCCACACATTCTTTGACGCAAACTGGTTCTTGATCGTCTTGTGTTCGGCGACGCCCATGTGCGTCTCTTCGACAGCCATACGCCCGAGCCGTTCAGCAGCCTCGTACGCAGCTTCAGCCATCGATGCACACACGACGTCTATCTGATACTGGTTGAAGTGAACAAACGCTTCCTGTGCAACCTGTGCTTGCTTGGCCAGGTTTCGGGCCTCTTGAATAGACAGCAGGTCGCCGTCAAATTCCTCAGGCATGTTCTGCCTCCTCTTGCAAATCTCCGCGCCAGCTCACAGCCGAGCCGGAGCGCCCATCAGGAACTACGTCGTGCGAGTCGCAGAACACTCTACTGGAAAGCCAGCGGATCCCGTGCTACGGACAGAACTGCTTCGTCGAACGCACGGCAGGCCGCACGGCAGGCGCTCTGAGTGCCATACAGGAGCGCACCGTGGTAGTTGGTCTCGCTGAGCCTGGTGAATGATCCAACAGCCACGTCGGCCGCCTTCAGGGAACGCTCCATCGCATAGTGGCCCTCAAGGGGCGGTGCTGTGATGTAGGCGATAGGAGTCCCGACTTCGACCCCGGCCTCCTTGGACAGGTACGTCCCGGAACGAGAGATCGTGTAGGCCAGCCAGACAAGCATCGGCGCAACCTGTACCGGGAGCGTCACCGTGGAATACCGCAGCGCGTCCACAAACTCAAGGACGGCGTTGATACCCGCAGTGGCCTCGGCAGGGTTCGGCGCAGCCAGAAGAAGCATGGCTTCGCCCGAAAGAGGCCCTGACGGATAGGCGCCACCGGCAAAATGCGAACGACAATATGCTACACGCACTTCCGCCTTCTTGGTCGCTTCATCTCCGCCGATATACAGCGGATCATCGATGTTGCAGGTAAACAGTGCCAAGCTCTTCTCCCCAGGGAGAAGTTCCAGAGACTTCGCCATGTCGGGATGCACATTAGGAATGAGTCGCACCGACAGGATTTCTGGCTTCAAGTTCCGTTCCATCTCTAGAGCCATGTCATTCTACTCCTTTTTGATACCTCGTTCTCCGGTTTCCCAGGACAACCGGTCGGCTGGCCGCGGAACCGTCAACGGATTCCAGCAGCCGGCCTCCAGACTTGACTCCAGGATCGTGAAGTCACTCCCGGAGGCCGGCGATTGTTACTGTACTAGCCTCTCTTCGCAGTGGCGAGTTCGACGCCGCTGGTCTTGTACTGCAGGTAGTCCTTGATGAGTGCGACGGCCTCAGCTGCGGCCTCGATCGGGTTCTTGCCCTTCTTGGAGATCATGCAGATGTTATCGCGGTTTCCGTCAGTCGTGAGCGGCTCCCAGCGAGGCTTGTAGCCCATGTAGATGGACAAGGCGTCGGAGATGATGAGACCTGGACGCTCGCCGATCAGGACGACAACAACATCAGCATTCAGCAGAGCGCCAAAGTCGTTCATGATACCGACACGGGCGCGGTTGACATAGACCGAAGTACCGACTGTGATGCCAGCGGACTTGAGGCCGTCGGTCATGCTCTTGAGAACGTCACCGGCATATCGCTCGATGGCATAGCCACTGAGACCATTGCTGACGACAAACTGAACGGTCGGGTTCTTGACGCACTTCTCAAGTACGACAGCCTTGGCCTCATCGCTGAGCTTCCGGCCCAGCGGCGGGAGGCGAAGGTAGGTCTGCAGCATGCCATTGGTCTGGGTCTCGCCAACGTGCAGGAGGCCCAACGCCTTGATGCACTCTTCCGGGACCGAGTAGTTGAGAGAATCCTGGGTAGCACCGTGGTCAGCTCTCATCTGGAAGTACGTGAGCAGCTTCGGACGAGGGCCATTGCGGCCAACGCAGACCCGCTGATCGGTCGCTTGGATGAGAGCCTTGCAGCCTTCAGCGTCCACGGGATGATCGACGCCGATAGTATGGCGCTTCTCGGGTGTGGTAACATCTTCGACTTCCAATCCGAACTTGGCAGCTTCGGCACGACGTGCCTCGATATCTGCCTGCTTCTGTGTA
>CAYRQW010000102.1:0-5841 GCA_964426505.1 uncultured Caldisericota bacterium | reverse complement strand
TGCGACCAGCTGAAGCACGTTAGCCTCGCGAACAGGACCGTACTGTTCACCACAATGAAGCAGGAAGAGTGTCCCGCGAAAGAGCGTTCCGCGGCACTTCCGATCCTTGCTCGCCATAGCCAGCTCCCTTCATGAAGCTTGCGACGAAGCAGTTTCCCGTTCAGGGCTCAAGACAACAGCACGATAGAAAACTACTATAAGTATGAGGCCTATGGCGATCGTGTCAAGCCTTTTGTGAACACGATCCGGGATTGCCCTCACATTCTGCCGCTGAGAGCGTGAGCTGTCAGGCAGACTCGCCGAACTGTTCAGGGATGCAGACGTCTGCCAGGCGCGTTGCTGTACGGACGGCTTCTGGGATGTGTCTTGTCGATAGTGACACCGCCGACCCCTGGCTCGATCGAACTCAGGTCAGGGGCCACAACGGACGGAGGTCAATATGGCCAGCCCGTTGGGGCTGGCCATTGCACGAAGAAGGCGAGCAGAACGAGTCTTCTGCAGCCTGCCGAAAAACGCTTCCGGAGCCTCTTCCGTGGACCTCCAGCTTGCTATGCCAGTTTCGTGGACCAGAGCCCGTGGATGTTGCAGTATGCTCTTACTTCGAGCAAGTCCTCAATGCTGTGGCCGATATGTACTTCGGGCTGGTCTCCGGGATGCAGAGGGATCCTCATGACCTTGCCGCTTTTCATGAACACTTCGATCCACTCGATGTAGTGTTTCTCTTCCATCGGATGCGGAACAGAGCCGACCTTGATCGACGTCCCATGCTCGGCTTTCTCGACAACCGGCAGATGCTTCTCGTTTCCGGCATCACTGGACTTCGCGGCCATCAGCGTCATCGGCTGGCCGCAGCAGACAAGCGTGCCACTACCCTCATGGTTGACTTCGACGATGTTGCCGCAAACTTCGCACCTGTAGACTTCGTACTTCTGTGTCATTCCCTTACCCCCTTGTCTTTCCAAGCACTGCTGGATCGCTCAAGGCCATCTATGGACATTGTATCATTGTTGTACGACACTTCTCCAGCGTTTGTGTGAAGCACTAAAGGGTGACCGATGCGAGGACGCTATCCTGTATGTGCCGTTGCCGGAAGACTTCGTCGAGGAGCAGGCTACGTGGCTTTCGCCAGGCCGAATGCCGCATGAACAGAACGCACTGCCCGCTGAGCGTCTTTCTCGGCGATGAGCACCGAGATGTTGGCCTCACTGGAGCCCTGGGCAATCATGAGCAGGTTGATGTTCTCAGAGGCCAGCGAGGCGAACATGCGGGCAGCGACACCGGGTGTCCCGCGCATGCCGTCACCTACGACGGCGACGATGGCAACATGTGGCGTGGCGATGATGTCCCGGATGACCGTACTGCCGGCGAATTCCTTGCGCAGGAGCCTTGTTGCGTGTTCAGCGTCGGCCTGGGTCATGACCAGTGAGATGTTGGCCATCGATGAACTCTGCGAGATCATCAGCACGGGGAGCTGAGCCGTTGCGAGCAGGCTGAAGACCCTGCTGACGACGTCGGACGTGCCGATCATTGCTGCTCCACCGATTGTCAGCGCCGTGAGCTTCCGGATCGATGTCACCGCCTTGACTGGACCGCTCGCAGGAGTGCCGGCACGCACAATAGTACCAGGAGAGGACGACAGGAAGGCGCTCCGGATGCGGAGCGGGATGCCCGCGTCCTGGACTGGCGCAACAGTCATGGGATGGAGGACCTTGGCACCAAACCAGGCAAGTTCCATCACCTCGCGATATGACAGGGCAGGCACGCGGACGGCGTCCGGGACGAGCTTGGGGTCGGCAGTCATGACCCCGTCGACCTCCTTCCAGATCCACACTTCATCGGCGGGCAGACATGCACCAAGGATCGTGGCAGTGTAGTCTGACCCACCTCTCCCCAGAGTCGTGATGACACCTTCCTCGTCGGCTGCGACGAATCCGGTGACCACAGGGGTGAGTCCACGGTCCAGGAGAGGCGCCAGTGCACGAGGGATCGTCTTCCGGGCGACGTCGAGCCGGGGTGCGGCACTGCCGAAGGCGTCGTCGGTCACGATTCCCGCTTCGCCGCCGGTAAGCGACCTGGACGTCAGGCCAGCTGCGCGGAGGGTTGCGGACATGATGGGGGCCGAGCACCGCTCGCCAAACGACACGATGAGGTCACGGGAACGGGGCGTGAGCTCGTGCAGCATGGCGACACCCGCCAGCGCTTGCCTCAGCGATGTGAACAGCGCATGCTCTTCATCCACCACTGGCTGGACCGCCATCGCAGGAGTCGCGCTGAAGACCGTCTGCACAGCCTCTTCATGGCGCTTCTCCAGGAGGTCCACTGCTGCAGCAACTTCGTCGCCGTGGCCCAGCCGAGCCGTGTTGGCAAGGTCGAGGAGTGCGTCAGTGACACCCGCCATGGCGGAGACTACGACGACGGCCCGGGTATTCTTGTGCGTGGCCTGCACGACCAGCTGGGCCGCATGCATGATGGCCGGGGCATCCTGCACGAGAACGCCGCCGAACTTCATCACGACCGTCTTCACAGCAGGCCCTTTGCCACAAGGAGTTCGGCGGTCAGGACGGCATTCCCGGCAGCTCCGCGGATGGTGTTGTGTGAAAGGACCGTGTACTTGATCCCCATGGCGAATGCGGGATCGCTGCGGATGCGTCCGACGACCGCGGCCATGCCGCGGGCTCGTGCCGGTTCACCGGCCAGGCGATCGAGGCGGGGCTGCGGTCGGTCAGATTCTGAGCGCACAATGATGGGGTGGTCGGGTGCTGTGGGGAGATGCAGGCGCTGGGGTTCGCCCTGGAAGTTGCGCATCGTGCCCTCAACCTCTTCGGGAGATGCTGGACGGTCGAGTTCCACCAGAACAGACTCGGTGTGTCCTTCCAAAACTGCGACACGGTTGCACGAAGCGCTGACGGCAATGTCAGCCGGCCGGAAGTCCTCATCCAGCCATGAACCGAGCATCTTCCGCGTTTCGCGCACTATCTTCTCTTCCTCGCCCTTGATGAAAGGGATGAGGTTGTCGACGATGGCCATCGAAGGCACCCCGGCATATCCCGCGCCGGACAGTGCCTGCATGGTGGTGACGACGACCCGCCGGATACCATACGCTGTCTGGAGAGGCTTGAGTGACAGGATGAGTCCAGCGGTGCTGCAGTTGGGTCCAGTGACGATGAATCCTCTTCGGTTGCCTGTACGTTGGGTTGACAGTGCGTCTAGATGGTCCGCGTTGACCTCTGGCACGAGCAAAGGGACATCCGGGTCCATTCTGTGTGACGCCGTGTCCGCGACAACCGCCATACCCGCGTCCGCAAGCGATCGCTCGATGGGACCGGCAACTTCGCTCGGCAGGGCGGAGAAGACAAGCGTGGCGCCGGTTGCCGCGATGGCCTCGGTCGTACACGGCAGAACTGTCATCACGCGAGCTGCGGCAGGAATCTCTCCCGCGATGTACCAGCGTGCGACGTCTTCATAACGCTTTCCGGCCGACCGTTCACTTGCGGCTACACCCACCAGTTCGAACCAGGGGTGATTCGACAGCATCGCGACGTAGATCTGCCCGACCATCCCTGTTGCCCCACAGACGACTGCCTTCGTTCGTTCCATTGTTGTCCCCTCTGCTACAGATCCCCCGTGACTTGCGCCGCCAGGGAGTTGAAAGGTAGCCTAGCGGAGCGGGCGTTTCTGTCAACTGCTGATTGCGTCACTTCTGAGAATGTTACACTTCGGGACGGTTCCAAAGTGTAACATTCTCAGTCATGCGACAGGGGAAGACCCTGTTTGCTCTGGCAGGTCAGGCGTTTCCCCTGCTTCCCGGCTTCACCCATGGGATACCCTGCTTGCAGAGGGGACAGTCGTCCACGGGCCAGCTCTCGATCGTAAGGCGGATGGCGCTCCAGACGGGGTACGGGATGAGTTCGGCGCTGCGGTTGACGATGCACGCGATGCCGACGACCTCACCGCCGCAGTCACGGATGACGTTCGCCGTCTCCTCTGATGACTTGCCGGTCGTAACGACGTCTTCGCTGATGATACAGCGGGTGCCTTCGGCGATGGCGAAGCCACGGCGCAGAGACATGACGCTGTTCTCACGTTCCACGAAGATGCCGGGCTTGCCCAGTTGGCGTGCCAATTCGTAGGCAACAATGATGCCGCCCATGGCTGGCCCTACGATGAGGTCGAAGGGAACCGGGCGGAACTGTTCGGCCGCAACTGCCAGAACTCGGGCAGCACGGTCGGGATGTTGCAGGAGGCGTGCGCACTGGACATAGCGATCGCTGTGTCTTCCGGACGAGAGCAGGAAGTGACCCTCGAGCAGGGCGCCGGTTTCCTTGAGTTCGTTCATCACAAGTTCGTCTGTTGTCATGTTCTCCTCCTGAGAGTGTTACAGTTTGGAACCGTCCCGAGAATGTTACAGACAGTCGAGAGGCTGGTCAGGTGTTCGGTGGCGCAGTAGCGTTCCAGGCCGTCCACGATCTCTAGCATGGCGGTCGGCTTGACGAAGGTTGCGGTTCCGACCTGCACGGCGGTCGCACCTGCCATGATGAACTCCAGGGCGTCCTGCCAGCTGGTGATGCCGCCCATGCCCACGACCGGTATGTGGACGGCGTGAGCGACCTCCCAGACCATGCGCAGGGCGACAGGCTTGATGCATGGACCCGACAGGCCGGCCGTCACGTTTTCGAAGACGGGTTCGTGCGTGTGGATATCGATTGCCAGGGCCTTGAAGGTATTGACCAGTGAGACCGCGTCAGCTCCAGCCTGTTCGCAGGCGACGGCCATAGCTGTGATGTCTTCGGCGTTGGGAGACAGCTTGACCATGAGTGGCTTACTGCAGACGGTCCGGACAGCTGCTACGACACTCGCGGCCACGTCACACTTGATGCCGAACGCCATGCCACCCTCGTGCACGTTGGGGCAGCTGATGTTGAGCTCGATGATGTCGACCCCGTCTGCCTGAGAGAGAAGTCGCACTCCTTCAACATATTCCTCCAGGTCACCGCCCCCGACGTTGGCGATGATGGCGGTGTCCAGCGTGTGCATGCGTGGCAGTTCACGTTCCAGGAAGACCGGGATACCCGGATTCTGGAGTCCCACCGAGTTCAGCATGCCGGCAGGTGTCTCCCACACGCGCAGACCGGGGTTGCCCTCGCGCGGGTGCATGGTGAGGCCCTTGGTGCAGATGCCGCCCAGCTTTCCGACGTCGAATAGCTGCCCATACTCGGCGCCAAAACCAAAGGTGCCGGATGCCGCGATGACGGGGTTCTTGAGCGTGATGCCGCAGAGTGTCGTCTCAAGCATGCCAGATCACCTCCGCTGCGTCGAATACCGGGCCGTCGGCGCAGACACGCTTGTTGCCTTTGAGTGTCGCACACGAACACACCAGGCAGGCGCCGACACCACAAGCCATGCGGGCTTCGAGCGAGGCCTGACAGGGGATGCCGGCTTCCGCGCACATTTGGGCCACACGGGCCATCATGGGCATGGGTCCGCACGTAAGGACGGCGTCAAACCGGGCAGGATCGAGAATGTCAGTACAGAATCCCATGGTGCCCTCGCATCCATCCTCAGTTGCAACGACCACATCTGCTCCATAGAGTGGAAACTGGGACAATGCGTACACCTGATGGCGAAAGCCTGCGATGACCGTCACGTGACAGCCGGTCAGCGATTGCGCCAGATACAGGGCCGGCGCTATCCCGATGCCGCCGGTGACGACGGCGACCTTGTCGTGCAGGCCAGCCATCTGGAAGCCGTTGCCCAGCGGGCCCGTCATCGTCAGGTCTTCGCCTGGCTTCAGGCGTGTCAGCAGTTCGGAAACTTCCTGCGGCGTGTAGTATTCGCCACCGG
>CAYRQW010000101.1:0-5915 GCA_964426505.1 uncultured Caldisericota bacterium | reverse complement strand
CGTGACGGGGTGGATCCCTGTTCGACACTGGAGGACTGGCAGAGCGGCGACGATCTGGCCATGTCTCTGTCCCAGGCCATGGCTGACGGTGAGCAGGGCCAATGGCTGGTGGCACAAGTCGATGATCGCGTCATTGGCTACAGTCAGATCGAATGCTGGTTCGAAGATGACGGGACATGGGTGTACCTCATCACGGGATGGATTCTGCCGGAATGGCGCAGCCGGGGAGTCGGTACGGCGATGCTTCGGTGGGGTGAGAGCACTGCGCGTCGCCTGGCAGGCAAGCAGCATCCAGGTGAGCATTCTGAGTTTGCAGCCAATGCGAGCAGCACAGAGACCGACACGACGGCACTTCTCGTGCATGAAGGCTACCGGGCCATGTACACAGTGCTGGAGATGGGGTTGGACATCTCGGTTCCGCTGTCGATGTCACCTGTCCCCGCAGGAATCGAGGTACGGCCGGTCCTGTCGGCACACTGCTCGCTCATCGCCGTCAGTATCGACGAATCCTATCGGAACGAGTATGACGCATCCCGGTTCCAGGAGGCGTTTGATCCTGTGGACTATGCCACCAGACTGGGAGGTCCCAGACACGACCCAACACTCTGGCAGGTTGCCTGGGACGGCGACCAGGTAGTCGGCCAAGTCCTTTCGGTGATCGAGAACGGCCGTGCTGAGGTATTCGAGGTCAGCGTCCGTCCGGCATGGCGCCAGCGAGGATTGGCGCGGGCTCTGCTGTCTCGTGCCTTGCGATCCCTGCGTGAACGCGGTGTCGACATCATCAGGCTTCACACCGTCGCCGAGTTCCGAACGCGCGCCAGCGAACTGTATGGCAGCGTCGGTTTCCGCATACTGAAAGAGTTTCGACGCTATCGAAAACCGCTGGTCTAGCTTCACAGCAGTCGATCACGCGTGTACTGGCCATTCGAGGCAAGCCCTTACCGCCGCGACGTTCTTCGCTCCACCTCCTGCAGTCCCGAGCCGCCTGTGTCCATGTCAAGTCCACTGGTGTTCCTCTTGACAGCATGGATGAGTGTGTTAGATTACTAGTACACCAACACGCAACGTGATACGGCAGCCATCCGATGGACCGAGGAGGTGCACCATGGAATTCGATGACCGAGCTCCCATCTATGCACAGATCATGGACCTGATCAAGAGGCGGATCGCCGTCGGCGAGCTGAAAGCGGGGGGGCAGCTGCCATCGGTCCGCGACCTCGCCCGACAGGTCGTCGTGAACCCGAATACCGTGCAGAAGGCCTACCTGGAACTGGAGCGGGAAGGGTATGTAACGACCCAGCGCGGTATGGGGACCTTCGTATCCGGTGACCACGGAACGGTCGACCTCGTGCGGCAGGGACTTGCTCGCGACATCGTAAAGGCCTACGTCGTCGGAATGCGCTCCCTTGGGTATGGCGCGGAGGAAATGTCGACAATGGCGGCAGATGAAGCCGGGAGGGAGACGAAATGACAACGATTGTGCAGATCAGCAACCTTACGAAGCGCTACATCACGACGACGGCACTGTCCGATGTCACGCTTGATGTTCCCGAAGGGCATATCATGGGGCTTCTCGGCCCGAACGGCAGTGGCAAGACGACGCTCATGAAGATCCTGGCGGGACTCGTTTCTCCAACATCCGGGACCGTCCTGGTGGACGGCATCGCACCCGGAGTGGCGACCAAGGCGAAGGTCTCATTTCTGCCGGACGTGAACCACCTCGACCGATGGATGTCGATAGGCGAGGCTGGCGACTTCTACGCGGACTTCTACGTGGATTTCGATCGGAAGCGCTTCGAGGAGCTGCTCGCCATCATGGGTCTCACCGCCGGCCAGAAGATCGGCTCCCTCTCAAAGGGAATGGTCGAGAAGGCGAGACTGTCGCTGGCCTTTGCACGCAGGGCACGTCTCTACGTCCTGGACGAACCCTTTGGAGGGCTGGACCCGCTTGCACGCAGTCAGGTGCTGGACGCGCTTGTGGCCAACTTCCGCGCTGACTGCTCGATGATCCTGTCGACACAGATGGTGGCCGACGTGGAGCGCTTCTTCGACGATGTTGTGTTTCTGGACAGGGGCTGCGTGGTGCTGGCGGGTGAAGCAGAAGACCTGCGCACCAGGCGAGGCGCATCGATCGAGGAGATCTACAGGGAGGTCTACGGACATGTGGAAACTCGTTAGGTACCAGCTCAGGGGCCGCAGACTCCTGTACACGATCGGACTCATCATCATGGGCGCGCTGACGCTGTATCAGGCCACGCGCTTCATAGGGATGCGGGACAACCCTCTGCAGTCGGCGCCGGTTTCGATGGGTGTTCCACTAGTGATGGCCCTCTTCTGGGTGCTGTTCTACGCGGCCATGACGGTCATCAACATCGTCACCTATACGCAGGACCTGTATGGCGATACGGGATATCTTGTCTTCGGCCTTCCGCTGCGGGGAGCAGAGGTTCTTGGTTCCCGGATCGTGCTGCTCGTCATCGACACGGTCATGACCCTGCTGGGTGGCATGACGAGTGTCATTGTGCTGGCATGCCTTGCCCCGGGGCTCTCTCAGCAGGTACGGCCCTGGGTCGCCAAGTTCCTGCTGACCGGTGACTACTGGGTGATGTGCCTCGGTGTCCTGGCCGTGATCGTCAGCTTCATGTCGATCATGTTCTTCGGTGTGACGTTCGGCAAGACGCTGACAAGTTCCAGGAAACACCTCGGAAGCGTTTTCTCAGCGCTGGTCGTTATCGCAGTACTATGGGTCAGCGCTCAGCTGGGCAATCTGATCGAGACTCGACTGTTCGAGGGGTTTCACCTGACGCTTGATCCGTGGAAGAACATGCCATTCCTCGGAGCAGGGACGCAGCCGATCCAGTTCCCGCTCGTCTCTCCACTGATGTTCGTCGTACTCGGCGTTGCGGCGTTTGCGGTGACGTCCTGGCTGATGGACCGGAAGCTCAACCTGTAGAGGCGGGATGGACACTGGCAGGCCGCCGCTGCAAATGCAGCCTGCCATTGCCAATGTGGTGTCAGAGTGGTTTGTTCAATACACCAATGATGGTATCCTATATGTATGAAACGCGCCATCGATTCAGGCAGCACTGGTTCCATTAAGCCACGTATCGGTTCGATTACGTGTGCGCTCACGCCCGCCGAGCGTCTGCCTCCGATGAGCCTGGATCCGATGGCTCTACGGATACCAGCTCAGATCCTGGCAGTCACCGGACCGGTGGTGCACAGGTCATCTCCATACCAGGGCAGATGCGGGCTGGTCTTGTTGCTGCAGAACGCTGCAGAACAGCGATTCGTGCTGAAGGTGGCTCGCGGGGCCTATCGAATGCAGGAGCTGGCCCTCGAATATGAGGTGCTCAAGCTGCTGCATGGAACAGAGATCCCTGTACCGAAGCCTCTTGTCCACGTTCAGAACCGCCCTCTTGGATTCCTCTTGATGGAACACGCTGTCGGTCGTTCTGCAACCGACGTTCTGCGTGAGGCTGGTTCCAGAGACGATCGTGACCGTATCGCCGTCGCCGTGGGCTCGCTGCTGTCGACATTACACCACCTGCCGGTCGGCAAGGTGAGCTGGCAGGAATGTGTCGATGGGCAGCTGCTGTGGGCCGAGCGTCATCTGGAGGAGAAGGTCATGAGCAGGGCGGAGTTTCGCGCCAAAGGCATCACCGGCGACCCCGTCAAGGAACTCGGACGCCTCAGGGAGACCTGCCCGGCACCCGGCGTCGTGGCCGTACTCCATGGTGACTTCCGACCCAAGAACGTCCTGCTGGAGGGAGACCGGATCACCTCCGTACTGGATTGGTCGTTCACGGACCTCGGGGACCCGTGGTATGACCTCTCGACGATGTTTGGCTATCTGGATTCCGCGGGCCAGCAGGTGTTCCTGAATGCGTACGGGCTTGAGGCCATCGACCGCGAGCGCCTGGAGTGGTTCCGCGCGCTCTCCGTCTATCTGGCTGTCTGAGACTCCCCTACAGGTCCGGTGAACCCCTGCGTCCGCGCTTGATGCGCGACGCGTGGGATCCGCGTGATGTCTTGACTGCTGTTCCGGATGGTGTCCGTGTCGTTTCGCTATCCATATGGCCTCCTTGTCGGTTTCTCTTCGTGAGGGATCATCCCCCTCTGAACAATAATCGACTCTTCACGGCATTGGTTACACACACGGGAGTCTCGACGTCCAGCCGACTATGACCGCACCTCGCGGACGTAGATCACGGAGCCCGCGAGGAGGAAGACGGTGCCGGCAGCCGCAAGAACCAGCAGGTTCGGTGTGATGCCGGCAAACCCGAGTCCCCGGACGACGATCTTGTTGAGACCGTTCACCGCCCAGTACTGCGGAAACGCTCGTGCCGCCTGTTGCATGAACGGGGGAGCTACTTCGATCGGCCACCACGAACCCGCGATCATTGATGTTCCGTACGTCACAAACGACGCTATGACGCTCGCCTGGGCCATTGTCCTGCACAGTGACCCGACCAGGACCCCAAGGCCGGTTGCCGCGAAGACGTACAGGAGGACCATTGCGGCCACTGCTGCCGGGTCACGACCCCAATCCACGCCGAGAACGAGCCAGCCCCACAGGATGAACAGAGCGAACTGGGTGATGCCTACGACCATCATGGCCATGAGCTTGCCGCCGAGGAACGTCAGGGTTGACGTGGATGTTGTCATGATGCGGGCCAGCGTGTTCCGGAGGCGCTCGCTGACCAGGGCGGTCGCCGTCCCGAGGACGCCGGCCATGACGAACATGGCGCCGAACCCCGTACTGCTCTGCGTAGCGTTGTCCGGGATCTGGACCTTGGGCTGAGTGCGTGCCAGCACAGAGTAGTCGGTCGTGACCGTGGGCGCCTCGGCGAGCGCCATGCGGGCGTCCGCGAATGCCTTTCTCCATGTGGCAAGCCGGTCGGCCGCATCGAGAGACTTCCAATTGGCCAGCTGATCAGTCGTCACCGATGCCGCGTAAGCCAGAGTCGAGACGCGCGTGGCCGCATTCGACACGAGCTGCTCAAGGAAGTAGCCCGATGACCGCCCTGCCGACCGAATCACCTCGATGCTGGCCGCCGTGCCGGCTTCCACGGCAGTGCCGAATCCCTTCGGAATGATGATGAGCACGGGGACCTTGTTGTCCTTCAGCTCCTGCCTTCCTGTTTCCTCGGACGGCATCTGAACATCGAGAGACGACTCGGCGCGAAGGGCCTGCTCGAAGACACCACTGATCTCACCGCGGTCGAGGTCGACAAAGGCGATGGGCACCCTGGGGGCAGGACCGGACGATCCAAACCCGCCGAACGCCAGGCCGACAACCGTCGTGAAGACGATGGGGACCAGCAGCAGCCAGATGAACGACGACTTGTCCCGCACGATAAGGCGGAGTTGAAGACCTGCGACGAATAGTGCTTTGCGAAACATGGCAGACTCCTTATCTACCGATATTCCCTGTTCAGGATGGTGACGGAGATGAACAGGAACACGGCAGCCATAGCCAGACAGACACCGACAGGACGGAGGATGGACGCGACACCGCCGCCCTTCACCATGAGGCTGGTGAAGCCTTCGATTGACCACCGCGTGAAGGTGAGTCGTGAAAGGGAGTTCATCCAGGCCGGCATATTGTACACGGACCACATCGAACCACCAAGAAGGCTGTAGATAAGGGCTACGGCCGGTCCGACCTCTCCGGCCTGTTCCGGCGTCCGGGCAAAGGCTGCGACCAGCGTGGAAAGGCCTGCGCCGGCAAGGACGGTCGCGACAGCCATCACGATGACTGCGGGAACTGACTCCCCCCAGTTGACGTTGTAGAGCACCCGCGTGAGGACGATGATCAGGGCAAACTGCAGCGCAGCAATGACGAAGATGCCTACAAGCTTACCCAGCAGGATCTGGGTGCGCGAAGTCGGCGTTGTCAGAGTGCGTGACAG
>CAYRQW010000100.1:0-5915 GCA_964426505.1 uncultured Caldisericota bacterium | reverse complement strand
CTGCCGGTCTGGTCTCACCTACAGAAAGAACAGGTAGACGCCGTCTCATCAGCCACTCCCAAGGGCGAGACCACGTATGGTTCATCTCTCGCGGCCAGTCTTCCCGCAGGGAAGTACCTGATCAGGCTTGAGACCAACCGAAGCTACGACTACAACGACGACTTCCCCAAGAAGTCGGGCGTCAACGGTCAGCCGTCGGTTATCTACCAGGCAGAGCTGACGGTCGGCGCCGGCCAGGGCGAGGCCACGTTCGAGCCCATCGGCACTGGATCGGTGGACGGCTCTGACGGCACAGTCCGACTTGGCCTGCAAAGCATTGACACCGCTCTTGAGCTCTTCAGCTTGATGAAGGTCTCGTACGAGCCAAGCTGACAACAACAAGATAGTTGCACGTGCCGCCTGCAAGAGCGCGGATATGTGCTTCCTCCAGTATCGGTTCTGAGTCCAGGAGCTCACGGCGAAAGCCGTGGGCTCTCTCTTCATGTCTGGGGGGTGACGACTCGCCTTGCCCCCGCGGGGCATTGCCCCAGGTCTCACAGGCGGTACCATGTGATCATGGAAACGGTTACCCGGAAGTCACTGCTTTACCACACCGGCATCGGCGGCGCGGGGGCGTACGCCGCAACGCACGTCGTCGGCTGCTCGCATGGGTGTCGCTTCCCATGCTATGCCTTCCTCATGATGCAGCGCTTCGGCAAGGTCGCTTCGTACGAGGAGTGGTGCCAGCCACGCCTGGTCGCCAATGCGCTCCAGTTGGCGCAGAAGGAATTGCCGCGGCTGCGTGGCAAGGCGCTCTCCGTGCACCTCTCGTTCGCGACCGACGCCTTCATGTACCGGCATCCGGAGGTGACCGAGCTGACCCTCCAGCTCATGCGCCTCATCAACTCGTATGACATCCCTGTGCACACGCTGACCAAGGGGATCATCCCGGAGGAGGTTCTACGGCTCTCACGTCAGAACCGGTTTGGCATCACCCTCGTTTCGGTCGATGAGGACTTCCGGAAACAGTACGAACCAGGAACGGCTCCCTATCCAGAGAGGATTGCCGCCCTGCGCCGCGCGCACGATCTGGGGTATCACTGCTTCGTCAACATGGAGCCATATCCCACGCCCAACATATGGCAGCAGGATATCCTCCGCGTCCTCGAAACGATCGACTTCGCGGGCGAGATCCGCCTGGGCCAGCTGAATTACAACGACGTCGTCAAGCAGTATCCCGGATGGCGTGCGTGGTACCGTCAACAAGGCGCCATAGCCCGCCAATGGTGTGAGACCCGGGGCATCCAGTACGAAGGAATTGCCTCGACCGAGGTTCGCCATGTCGGGCATGCGGCATCGGAACCAGAGAATCTGTTCAAGGGTTAACAGAGTCTGTTACACTTTGGAACCGTCCCGAAGTGTAACAGACTTCATACCAGGAAGCCTTCAGCTGGAATCGTGGTATAACAACATCACTCAGTGGTGAGCAAGCGGCAGGAGGATCTGATGGCGGACGACGAACGAATGCAGTGGGACATCATTGCGCAGGCGCTGGAGGACACGGGCGAGTATCACGTCATCCGGAAACTCCATCAGATTGATCGCTATGCGGAAGCGGACGGCGAGCCGACCCAGCTGGGCCTGATCCTCGACACGGAAACGACCGGACTCGACCCTCAGACCGATGATGTCATCGAGCTGGGCATGGTGCTGTTCGAGTACGCGCCGGCGACGGGACGCATCTACCGCATCGTCGATACGTTCGACCAGCTTCAGGACCCCGGCCGGCCGCTTCCCGCTGAGATCACGGCACTGACGCACATCACCGACGACATGATACGCGGGCAACACATCGACGCGGCCGCAGTGGAAGAATTCGCAGCGCGAGCGAAACTGGTCATTGCCCACAATGCTGCGTTCGACCGGCCCTTCGTGGAGAAGCAGTGGAAGGTGTTCGAGATGAAGCCGTGGGCAGACTCCATGAGCCAGGTTCACTGGTATGACGAGGGCGTCGCGACACAGAAGCAGGAGCTGATCGCTCTGTGCCTGGGCTTCTTCTACGAAGCGCACCGTGCCGAAAACGACTGCCTTGCCCTGCTGCACATCCTGTCGAACACCCTGCCGGCCTCGGGAAAGCCTGCTCTCAAGCCACTGCTCGACCATGCGCTGGTCGATGATGCCCGCATCTGGGCGATCGGTTCCCCGTTTGCTGCCAAGGACGTACTCAAGGCGCGAGGATACCGGTTCAATAGCGGCACGAATGGAAAGCCGAAGGCATGGTACAGGACCGTGCCGGCGGACGAGCAGGAGCAGGAGCTCGTGTTCCTGGACAGCGTCTACGAGGGCAATGCGCACGACAAGGTACGCGTCGACAAGATGTCACCGCTCGAGCGGTTCTCGGCGAGGGTCTGATCATGGAGCGGCTGGTTTTTGACATCGAGACGGCAGGAACGACCTGGGAGGCGCTGGATCCTGGCGTCCAGGAGTCGCTGCTGAGACCCGCCGACACAGACGAGGAGCGCCAGGAGGTACGTGACTCGCTGGGACTCTTCCCTGTTACGGCACAGATCGCCTGTGTTGCGCTCTACTCGCCGGAACAGGATCACTCCGCGGTCTTCTTCCAGGCGCCGAACGGCGGCGCGGAAACCATCCGCGAAGAGAAGGCCGTGTTTGTCCCGTGTACGGAGAAGGAGCTGCTGAAACACTTCTGGGAAGCGGCCGGCAGGGCGAAGCAGGTCATCACGTTCAACGGGCGCGGCTTCGACTGCCCCTTCCTGCTCGTGCGGTCGGCGGCCAATCGCGTGCGTCCGACCATCGATCTCATGCCCAATCGCTACAGCAACCAGCACGTGGATCTCATGGACCAGTTCACGTGGTTCGGGGCGTTTCGGCGCCGCTTCTCCCTCGAGGTCTGGTGCAGGGCGCTTGGTGTGGATCAGCCCAAGCGAGAGGTGCACGGGAGCGACGTCGCAGCCTTGTACGCGGCCGGCGAGTACATGAAGATCGCGCGGTACTGCCTCGATGATGCAATGGCGACCGCGAGGCTGTTCGATCTATGGAGCAAGTACATGCGGTACCCCGGCCCGGAGCAGGAGCAGACCACGAGATAGCGCCATGCCTCTTGCAGCGGCAGGGCATTTCCCCACGATGGAATCAGAGTGACTTCCCAAGGAGGAATACGTCAGATGAACAGCGGACAGAGAAGTAACACCCAGGAGATCTGGCGTCGCGCGTTGCCAGTGTGTCTGGTCCTGGCAGCTGTCGCCACCGCATTCGTCGTGACGCATGAACCGCTGGCCCGAGTCGAGGTCATGGATTTCGCACAGGAGCAGCAGGACCTGGGCAGTGTCTACGGGCTGTGGACCGACGAACAGAAGGCACTCAAAGCCATGCCCCTCGTCGACTACATCGTGTCGGTAACTGCCCGAAAAGCGACTGCTGTGAGTGGCACGGCGTGGGAGGCGTTTGTCAGAGCATTGTCGCTGACACAGGAAGGGAGTCCTCCTGACCGCACGTGGCGGCAGCGCATCGGCGAATGGGATAGCGTGTACGCCCGGCAGCGCGACCTGCCGTCGCCCGAACTGCTTGCCATGCTCCCGGACGGCGAAGTGCGCTACGCGGCTTTGCCCGACGGGACATGGGTGAAGGCCGTCGCAGTGCGCCTCAGCAGCAGCGACTTCACGCTGGGCGCAGGCCTGCATGGCCCACCTCATGCACTCGTCTATCCACTGCGCAGCCTGTTCTTTCCTCTCCTGGGGCTCGCTGTGCTGTTGTATGTCCTGCTGCCATGGCCGCGCAGGGGAAAGAACGTCATAGCCTACGATCGATGGCGTGTGGTCCTTGGCGATGTCCTGGGACTCATCCTCACAGTCATGTTCTTCGGGATGCCCTTCTTCATCACCAGCAACTCGGCGCTGGCCGTCACCGAATACTGGGGACTGACCCTGGTGTTCTGGCTCATCGGGCTGCTCGGCCTGTGGGCCGTGCAGGTGGGCATCAGCGCCGGCGGGCTGCAGATGATGGTACTGGAGGACCGCCTCGTGCGCGTGACCTCATGGCGATACGAGGAGTGCGTGTACGCGGAGATGTCGCTCGTGCAGCCTGCCATTCAGGTCGCTCCGAGGTGGCTCATTACGGCTTCCTGGCTTGCCGCGCTGTCAGGCCGTCAGGGTTCAGGTGCGGCCTTACTGGGCGCGCAGTCGGAGACGCGTGGCTTCCGCATTACGATGAAGGATGGGCGCCTGGTTCACCTCTGGCTGACGGATCAGATGGGTAATGTGATGATCCGTGGCGCCGATGCCTTGCCTCGAGCTCTGGCCGCAGCGGGCGTCCCCATGAGCACCGAGAGTGTCACGGTACGGGGAATGAGCGTCGGCTAGCACTCTCCTGCATCTGTCCCTGTGCTGCCTTGATGATGTCTGCCAGGACACCGGAGGCAGTAAGGACAGGACCTCCGCCGATGCCGCGGACGATGACGGGGAGGTCGCCAAACCGGGTCGTGCTGAACAGGAAGATGTTCTCTGAAGGTTCGAGTGTGCCCCAGATGGATCCCTGCAGGAAGCTGCGGAGGCCGAGTGTAACAGCCCCGTCGGCTGAGGCTGAGCCGACATAATACGTGACCGTCCCGGGTCGTCGGGCAGCCATAAGGCGAGCTGCGAGGCGTGCCATGCCGTCTCCCCGGAAGGCCTGGAAGTCCGGGTAGTCCCGGTCGAGCAGGGTTTCCTGGTTGACGCCCTCGATGGTGGTGGCAAGCCCCATCGTCTTGGCCAGGATGACGATCTTGCGGAGGGCGTCTCTGCCGGCAAGGTCTGTCAATGGATTGGGCTCAGCAAAACCCCGTCGCATCGCATCATCGATTGCTGCCTCCATCGGGATCCCGCGGTTGAAGTCTCCCATGATGCACGACAGCGAACTGCTAGCCAGGGCGACGATGTTCTGGATGGTGTCCCCGGTCATCATAAGGTCGAGGAGCGTACTGATAACGGGAAGTGAGCCGCCGACCGTGCATTCATAGCGGAATGGGGTATTGGCGTTCTGACTGGCTGATCGTGCCTGCTCGAACCAGCCGGGCGTCTCCGCCAGCGGGATCTTGTTTGCGGTGACGACTGGTATGCCCATCGCCAGGGCTTCCAGCAGCAAGGGCCCGGTCTCGGCGGTGGCCGTGACATCCACCAGCACGTACCTCGCGGTGTCAGGAAGGCCGAAGCGGTCAAACACGGGGTCCAGGACGTCGAGGGTCATGCCGGGCGCGCGGGGTGTCCACCCGTCGAAGGATATCCCCGTGTCGGCTGCGCCGAGCGCAAGGTCGTCCCCCAGGATGGAGCTGGCACTGCGGATGACAGCGGCGTATCTCAGGCAGACACCGGTCTCGCGCTCGATACGGGTTCTGTTCTCGACTGTCAGCTGGACCAGCGGTCCCCCGACCTTGCCATATCCCAGCTGGATGACGTGCACGGTCGGCAGCCGCTTCATCGGAGTTGATCCTCGATGATGTGTGCGATCGCCCCCGGGTCCGAAGGGACGTGGCGCGGTTCGTTGGCACAGGCAGTCAGTGATGAGGCTCCGGCAACGCCGAGAGCGGCTGTCTGGCCCGTTGCCAGTGCGATGGTTGTGTCCGGATCCTTGAGCAGGTTGCCGGTGATGATCAGCAGGACGCTGTCGCCGGGCAGTACCACGTGCTCGCGCATCAGTCTCCGCAATCCTGCCAGCGTGGCGGCCGATGCGGGTTCGCACCCGACGGCCTGCCGGTCGAGGTCGTGCTTCGCCTGCAGGATCTCCGCGTCAGTGACGCTGGTCACGACGCCGTTTGTGAAGCGGATGGCGCGCACGGCCTTGTCATAGCTGACCGGGTTGCCGATCCGGATGGCAGTCGCGATCGTCTCCGGCCTGACGGGTTCGAAGTGGTGGAAGTCATCCTGCGCGGCACGCGCAAATGG
>CAYRQW010000099.1:0-5962 GCA_964426505.1 uncultured Caldisericota bacterium | reverse complement strand
GTATGAAGGTTGCCAAGGACATTGTGGAGAAGCCCACGCCGGAAGTGTGGAGCATCCTCGAGAAGGTCGTCAAAGGCAACGTCGTCCTGCTGAACCGTGCGCCGACCCTTCACCGCCTGTCGATCCAGGCTTTCGAACCCGTCCTCATCGACGAGAAGGCTATCCAGATATCGCCGCTCGTGTGCACCCCGTTCAACGCTGACTTCGACGGAGACCAGATGGCCATCCATCTTCCGCTGAGTCTTGCAGCCCAGACGGAGGCTCGTCTGCTCATGCTCTCCTCATACAACATCTTCTCGCCTGCGAGCGGCAACCCCATGGCCGGTCCTGTCCAGGACATGGTGCTTGGCGCTTACTATCTCACGTATGAGATCAAGGAGAAGATGAAGGCGATGAAGTGGAATTCGGTTCCTGTCTACAGCGAGCAGGACGTTCTCTACCTCTTCGAGTCCGGAAAGCTGCACGTTCACGACCCGATCCTCGTCCGCCTTGGCGGCGTGAAGATCCGCACAACTGCAGGTCGAGTCGTATTCAACGATGAACTCCGGGCAACCATCTTCGAGGGTGAAGCGAAGTACCGGGATTTCCCCTTCCAGAACAAGACGATGCCCAAGAAGGAGATCGAGGCGATGATCCTGGACTTTTCGCGGCAGTTTGGTGTGTCCAAGACCTGTGTCCTTCTGGACAACATCAAGGCGCTCGGGTTCAAGTACGCGACCGATTCGGGCATATCAATCAGCCTTTCCGACATGGAAGTACCGCCTGAACGACAGCACATTCTTGACGATGCGGACAGGACCGTGCGAGAGATCAACGCGTTCTATGATGAAGGCCTTCTTTCCTACAACGATCGCTACCTCAAGGTCGTTCAGGTTTGGCACGACAAGGGTGAGGAGATCGAACGGGCCGTGTTCCGCAATCTTACAGAGGAGAACTCCGTCCGTATCATGGCCGACTCCGGTGCTCGGGGAAGCAAGAAGCAGATCGTGCAGATGACTGGTATCCGAGGCCTGATGTCGGACCCGTCGGGCAAGATCATCGAGTTCCCCATCAAGTCCAATCTCCGTGAGGGCCTTTCGGTGCTGGAGTACTTCCTGTCGACACACGGTACCCGTAAGGGACAGGCCGACACAGCGCTGAAGACATCCGACTCGGGCTATCTGACGCGTCGACTCGTCGATGTCGCGCATGAACTTGTCGTCCGCGAAGAGGATTGCACGCACTCTCAGGCTCGTGAGATCAAGATTGGCAACTTGGTAGTGTCGTCGCTTTCGGAGGAGCTGGCAGGCAAGATCGCTGACGAGAAAGTCATCAACCCCTTGACGGGCGAGACGATCATTCAGCCGGGCGAGGAGATCTCGTGGGAACAGGCGAAACGCCTGGAGGCTCTCGGTCTCAAGTCTCTGAAGATCCAGCGGTATGTTGGCGGCTTGACGGTTCAGCCCGTCATCGATGGTGGAGCTGTGATCGTTGGCCTCCGCGAACAGATCGCCGGCCGGTATGCAGCCGACGACATCGTGCTTCGTGCATCGACGATCAAGGTAAACCCTGTCTGGTCGAGAACAACGCTTGAGCGTATCCTGGATCGTCCCCTCGCCGCGGATGTCGTGTCTCTCGATGGCGAGCGTATTGTGGCCAGGAAGAGCGATCCTCTCACCGAGAAGGTTCTTGCGGCAACGAAACGTGCCAGTATCAATGCTGTCGAGGTCGCCGTCGACGAAGACATCGTTCTGGTTCCCAAGGACGGTCTCATCCGAGACGAAGCAGCAATTGCCATTGAGCAATTTGGCATCACCAGCGTGCGTCTTCGCTCTGCGATCACGTGCCAGAGCGAAAACGGTGTCTGCGCCATGTGTTATGGCCGTGACCTGTCCACTGGCAAGGATGTCCAGGTTGGCGAAGCGGTCGGTGTCATTGCGGCCCAATCCATCGGTGAACCCGGTACGCAGCTTACCCTTCGCACGTTCCATACAGGAGGCATTGCGGTCGTCGATATCACGACAGGTCTTCCTCGTGTCGAGGAGATCTTTGAAGGACGTACGCCAAAGGGACAGGCCGTGGTCTCGACCCTGGACGGCGTGCTGCACATTGTCGACGTGAAGGAGAAGAATTACGAGGAGAAGAAGCAGATTGTCGTCACTGCTAAGACGGGTGCTGAGGCCAAGTTCAAAGTCCTGCCGATGACCCGGTTCCGCGTGAAGGATGGAGCGCACGTGCGTGTAGGCGACCAGCTTACCGAAGGCTCAATCGATCCCAAGGGCCTCCTTGAGCTGGTGGGTGTTGAAGAGACAGCTCGGTACCTGGTCCAGGAAGTCCAGAAGGTTTATCGTTCACAGGGTGTCGATATCAACGTGAAGCACGTCGAGATGATCATTCGCCAGATGTTGAAGAAAGTTAAGGTTGTCGACCCGGGCGACACGACATTCTTCACTGATCAGATCGTGAGCAAACACGAACTCCTGCTGCAGAATCGCAAGGTCCGTGCACAAGGCGGCAAGCCTGCCTCGTTCGATCTGGTGCTCCAGGGTATCACGAAGTCCTCACTGGAGACGGACAGCTTCCTGTCTGCCGCATCGTTCCAGGAGACGCCCAGAGTGCTTGCTGACGCTGCTATCAAGGGCAAGATCGATCGGCTCACAGGTCTCAAGGAAGCAGTCATTGTGGGCAAATCGATTCCTGCGGGTACATCTTCTCCGGAGCTTATGTTTGAGAAGCGCAAAGCCCAGGCCGAATCTGTGTTGGAGGTTCGGGGGAGCTAGATCTGGCCCCGGTCGCGGCTGCAGGTTCAAGGCTCGGCGTCCGGAGCATGCGAGTGTGATTTGTCAAGGGGGCAAGCGCTTGACACTTGCCCCCTAATGCGTATCATTTAGAGATGTGTATTTACGTCCTTAGGAGGAAACTGTATGGCGACATTTAACCAGCTGGTGCGGTCTCCCCGCGTGCAGCCGAAGTTCAAGACAAAGACTCCGGCTCTCAAGGGTTGCCCACAGAAGAGGGGTGTCTGCACCCAGGTCAAGACCGCGACACCAAAGAAGCCCAACTCCGCATTGCGCAAGATTGCCAGAGTTCGTCTGACAAACGGCATGGAGGTCACGGCCTACATTGGTGGTATCGGTCATAACCTCCAGGAGCACTCGATGGTGCTGATTCGTGGCGGCAGGGTCAAGGATTTGCCTGGCGTGCGCTATCATATCATTCGTGGAACACTGGATACTGCAGGCGTGGCCAATCGCATGAAGGCACGTTCAAAGTACGGAGCCAAACGAGCCAAGAAGGGCGCCGCAGCAAAGAAAGGTGGCAAGTAATGCCTAGAAAGAAGCGGCAATTCCGCAAGCCAGCTCAAGCTGATCCCATCTATGACAGCGAGCTGTTGAACCATTTCATCAACAAGATCCTCAAGAAGGGCAAGAAGGTCAAAGCGCAGGGTATCGTGTATGGGGCTATCAAGCTCATCGATGAGAAGGGTGCAAAGCCCGGCATCGAGGTCTTCCAGCAGGCAGTCGAGAAGTGCCGACCCTTGGTCGAGGTGAAGCCCCGCCGAGTGGGTGGAGCTACGCTTCAGGTGCCCGTCGAGGTTGACTCACGTCGCGGTATCAACCTTAGCATGGAATGGATCGTCGATGCAGCGAAGAAACGCGCTGGAAAATCGATGATCGAGAAGATAGCATACGAGATGATTGACGCGGTTTCTGAGACTGGCTCTGCCTTCAAGAAGAAGTCGGACGTCCACCGGATGGCAGAGGCGAACAAGTCGTACTCTCACTATCGCTGGTAGAATCGGAACGCTGTCGAAGGGTAGTGGCACTGCATGCTTAATCAGAACGATCTGAACAACATACGTAACATCGGAATTATTGCCCACATCGATGCCGGGAAGACGACGACCTCGGAACGGATTCTCTATTACACGGGGTCCACGTACAAACTCGGCAACGTCGATGATGGCAATACGACGACGGACTTCCTTCCTCAGGAGCGTGAGCGCGGCATAACGATTCAGTCCGCTGTTGTCACTGCTTCATGGAAGGGTTTCAAGATCAACATCATTGATACGCCCGGCCACGTGGACTTCACGGCAGAAGTGGAGCGCGCTCTGAGAGTGCTTGACGGAGGCGTGATTATCCTTTCTGGGGTCGAGGGAGTACAGGCTCAGTCCGAGACCGTGTGGCGACAGGCCGACAAGTATCATGTCCCGCGCATTGTCTACGTCAATAAGTACGACCGTGTTGGCGCCGATTTCGGGAAGACAGTTGCCGCAATTCGCGAGAAACTAGGTGCGCGGCCTGCTCTGGTGCAACTGCCAGTCGGAAAGGAAGATGCGTTTTCGGGGATCCTTGACGTGATGGAAGCCAGGAAGTACCTGTTCACTGATCCCACTGGCGAGACGTATGAGACCGTCGATCTTGACGAACATGAGATCGCCCAGGTTGCTGAAGCTCGGACGAACCTGGTCGAGGCGGTGGCCGAAGTTGACGACGAAGCCCTGGAAGAGTATGTCGCCACAGGCACTATGGAGTGGGATCACGTTAAGCCCGCTCTTCGCCGTGCAACGATTGCGAATCTGGTAGTCCCAGTGTTTGTGGGGTCATCATTCCGCAACAAGGGCATCCAGTTGTTGCTGGATGGCATTGTCGACTACCTCCCCTCGCCTTTGGATGTGAAGCCAGCTGTCGGCAAGCTTCCCGGGACAGATGAGAAGGTGGAGGTCGTGAGTGATGTGAACGGCCCTCTCGTAGCTCTGGTCTTCAAGATCGTCTCCGACCCCTATGTTGGGATCCTGTCGTATGTGCGGGTCTACTCGGGAATCATGAGGAGCAGCTCATATGTCGTGAATGCGAACAAGGGTGACAAGCAGCGTGTCAGCAGACTGCTTCGGATGCACGCCAACAAGCGTGAGGATGTTGAGGAGCTTGGGGCGGGGGATCTCGGGGCTATCGTTGGCTCGAGAGACGTCATTACCGGTACGACTCTGTGCGACGAAGATAAGCTCATCCAGTTGGAAACCATGCATTTCCCTGAGCCAGTGGTTTCGGTCGCTGTTGAGCCCAAAACAAAGGCTGATCAGCAGAAGCTGGCTGCTTCACTGGCCAAGTTCGCGATCGAGGACCCTACATTCCGAATCAAGACTGACGAGGAGACTTCGGAGACGATCATATCCGGAATGGGTGAACTGCACCTTGAGATCATCATTGATCGTCTGCTGCGCGAGTATGGTGTGAACGCTTCTGTTGGCGAGCCCCAGGTCGCATATCGCGAGGCAATCGGCCGCGAAGTCGTCCAGCAGGGCAGGTACATCAAGCAGACCGGAGGGCATGGCCAGTATGGTGACGTTGTGCTGCGTATCACTCCGGGCGAGCGCGGCACGGGAATCGTCTTTGTGAACAAGACTGTGGGCGGTTCAGTGCCGAAGCAGTTCATCTCGTCTGTGGAAGCCGGGGTTCGCGAAGCAGTCACATCAGGCCCTATCCTGGGATTTCCGCTCGTTGATGTGACGGTTGCGCTTACGGATGGGTCGTATCACCCGGTCGACTCATCGGAAATGGCCTTCAAGATCGCCGCTTCCAAGGCAGTGCGCGAAGGTTGTACGAAAGCGACACCGTTCCTTCTCGAGCCCATCATGAAACTTGAGATCGTCGTCCCGAAGGAGAACATTGGCGACGTCATCGGTAGCGTGACGGCCAGAAGAGGTACCATTCAGCAGATTCAGGATCGTGGACACCTGCAGGTGGTCGAGTCGTCGGCTCCCTTGGCGGCCATGTTTGGATACACGACGATTCTGCGTTCCCTGACGCAGGGCCGTGGTTCGTTTTCTATGGAGTTCTCTCACTATCAGAAGGTTTCCGAGGATGTCAGGGAGCAAGTCGTCACCAAGTTCGAGGGTTCGTCCAGCAAGGCGTAATCAGACGAGGAGGTTATAATGGCGAAAGAGAAGTTTGAGCGTAACAAGCCGCACGTCAACATC
>CAYRQW010000098.1:0-6036 GCA_964426505.1 uncultured Caldisericota bacterium | reverse complement strand
GGATTCAGTCGTTCTTCCCATGGAGGCCGGTCAGAAGGCACTCTCACTGCTTTCCTGGTTGCTTTCGGGGGCGGAAACGGTACACTGAGATCATGGAAGAATATGACATACGCATTGTGACTGCGGCAGGGAACGACGTACAGTCCCTTGTCGAGAGCGGGCGGCGTTTTGCCTTGGCATTACCGTCTGGAATGGATGCGTTGATCTGTGCATCGGCATCCAGCATTCACTATCTGCCCGCGTCAGCCCGAACCCTTCTTGATCCGCTGGAGGCCATCAGTTTTCTGACGTGGATACGGTTCGCTGGTCGGCACTATGGCATGATCGTCTGTCTGGTCTCCGACGACATTGCGGCCGTGGTTGCCGGGCTTGTCAGCCGGCTGTCGGGGCCGTCTCCCAGTGTGATGCTCCAGGCCGACGATCTGACTGAGGAAGCGGTACGGCTAAGTGATGTTCTCCTGCCCCTCGTTGGCACCCAGTATACGAGTGTCGAGGAGTTCAGGCTGCTCATTGCAGAGTTGCGCCAGAAATGCCCATGGGATCGCCAGCAGACACACGTCTCGCTTCTGGATACCCTCCTCGAGGAGTCATATGAGGTAGCTCTCGCAATACAGAGAGGAAGTACCGAGAATCTCGAGGAGGAGCTGGGAGACTTGCTGCTGCAGGTGTTCATCCAGTCGGAGATTGCCCGTGAGGAAGATGGATTCGACATCTGTGATGTGGTTCGAACGGTGGACGACAAGCTGACGTTCAGGCATCCGCATGTCTTCGGGAGTACGACCGTGGCCTCGAGTGACCAGGTGCTGGAGAACTGGCAGAAGCTCAAGGTCCTGGAGGGTCGGAAGAAGCACTTCATTGATAGCGCAAAGCTGCTTTCGTCAATCGAGAACGCTTTGCTGTCACAGGAGACTGCGCGTTCCGACGGCTTCGACTTCGAATCGGTGGATCAGGCCTATGGAAAACTGCTCGAGGAGTCCCGTGAACTTGGAGATGAGCTGAACGCAGCATCAAGAGACGAGGACAAGCTGGCCATGGAGCTGGGGGACGTCCTCTTTTCTGCGTTGAATGTTGCGCGGCTCTCAGGTGTCAACCCTGTGAAGGCTCTGCGCCATTCATTCGACAAGTTTCGCGACCGCTACCGTCGCGTTCGTACCTATGCGGCAGAGCAGCAGGTCGACATTGCGACGGCTTCTCCTGACGAACTGGACCGGCTATGGCAACTGGCGAAGAACTCATAGACAGCCTTCTTCCTGAGGCAGGTACGGACAATGACGATACTGAGCCTGTTGCGGTGAACCCCGAAGAGGGGGGGGACAGTCGACCCGAGATCGTTGTCGGACCGCCTCGAGAACAGCCAGCCACGCCCGAGCGTCCCAGGACCACCAACGTCCGGACCATTGTATGGAAACTCCTTGGAGCATTAGCATCCGGAGTGCTTGGCTTCTTCGCTCTCTCCCTCATTTCGAACCAGATGAACGTCATGAAAGTGGTGAGAGCCATGAACCCCGGCTATATTCTGGCGGCGTTCGCACTCATCTTCCTCGAGATCGTCTTCCAGGCACTGCGGCTGCAGGCAATCGTCCGCTCGGTCGGACTGCGGGTTACTTTCCGCACTGCCATGCGCAATATCCTCGTTGGCGAGTTCTTTGCAAGGGTGACGCCATTCGCGGCGGGTGGAGGTGAGCCGGCCCAGATCTACATGCTGTTCAAGGACGACTCGATCAATATGGCGGACTCGACGATGGTGTTTGCCATCAAGGCTATTCTTGCAGGTGCTTCACAGGTTGTCGTTCTCACCTTTGTGCCGATCTGGCTGTTCTTCTCCGGCCGGAGCCTGGAAGTCGGCAATCGGTTCCGTCTGATCCTCTTCATTGGCATAGCGGCATATGTGGCCAACTTCGCCATTCTTGTCTTCTGCCTGGTCCGCCTGCAGCAGATCAGTGACTACATGGATCGGCTGATCCAGCGTCCGGCAGAAACCCTCAATGGACGGGCAAAGTTCTGGCAGCGGCTGGTGCGGCGGATGGAGAAGTTCGTGAAGGATTCCCTGCGAGCGCGCGAGACGGCCATCAAGGCCAATCGACCATGGCTCACGGTGGGCCTTGTCTACAGTTTCGTCTCCTGGGGTCTCATCGTGCTGACGCCGATCATCCTGCTGTATGGTCTTGGCATCACGTCGTCGATTACGCAGATCATCGTGGCAACTCTCATCTATTACATTGCCGTATCCTATTTTCCTACTCCCGGGGCTTCTGTCGGAGCCGAGCTCGGTGCGGTCGCCCTGTTTGCGGCGTTTGTTCCGAATGGTATCCTGGGGGCTTTCATCCTGATCTGGCGCTTCTTCGATCACTATGTCAAGATGGGCGCCGGGGGCATCACCACGCTCGGCGAATTCGTGCTGAGGCCGGCCCGTCGTCGCAGGAAACTGCGACAGATGGAGAAGGAGATCAGCGGCAGGGAAGGGGTGGACAATCCATGAAGAAGAGAGCAATCGTCATCGTTCTGGACAGCGTAGGCATTGGTGCAGCCAAGGATGCTTTCCTCTACGGAGATAGTGGATCGGACACGCTGCGGCATATCTACAAGAGCGTGCCGGGTTTTCATCTCCCGCATCTGGAGGACCTTGGCCTTAAGTATCTGCTTGACCTTCGCTTCGACAATCCGGTGGGTTCGTTCGGGATCATGGAGGAGAAGGCACGGGGCAAGGATTCTGTAAGCGGTCACTGGGAGATGATGGGGCTGACGCTGACAAAGCCATTCCCCACGTATCCCAACGGATTCCCCCCCGAGGTCATCGATGCCTTTGAGAAGCGTTTCGAAACCAAGGCACTGGGCAATCGACCAGAGTCGGGGACCACGATCATCGCAGAGCTGGGCGAAGAGCATATGCGTACCGGGTATCCGATCGTCTACACTTCCGCCGACTCGGTATTCCAGATTGCCGCCCACAATGACATCATTCCCCTGGACAGGCTTTACGAGATGTGCGAGATCAGCCGGCGCGAGATCCTGCAGGGCGAGAACCTGGTGGGTCGCGTCATCGCGCGTCCCTTCACCGGGACACCCGGACACTTCGTGCGGACAGAGGATCGCCACGACTTCGCCGCCCAGCCGCTGGCTCCTACGACGCTTACGCAGGTAAGCAAGGCCGGCATGGACGTGATCGGAGTAGGCAAGACCTACGACCTGTTCGCGGGCGTGGGATTCACCCAGCACTTCCACACTGGGAATAATGAAGAAGGTATCCAGAAGACTGTTGAGCTCATCAAGGCTGACAACTGGGAAGGGTTGCTGTTCACAAACCTCGTCGACTTCGATATGCTCTTCGGGCACCGACGCGACGCAGCTGGCTATGCCGTCGCTTTGGAGCGTTTCGATGAGGCGATCCCCGAGCTGCTGAGGTCGATGAAGCATGACGACTTTCTGTTCATCTCTGCTGACCATGGGTGTGACCCGACGTATCTTGCGCACACCGATCATACGCGCGAGTACGTCCCCGTGCTTGCGTACTCGCCGTCGCGCCGAGGCGGAACATACCTGGGAGTCCGTGAGACGTTCGCGGACCTCGGAGCCACCGTGGCGGAGTATCTCGGAGTTGTCCCTGTCGCGGGGGTGAGCTTCCTTGCCGACATCTCCTAGAGCAGTGATGGACTCTCCGGGTTCAGGGACCCATTGAGCGGCGGAGGCAGTCCAGCCGAATCAGATACGTGGAAAGAGCTTCTGCGGGGTCTGGCGCGTCTGGAACTCAAGCGTGGCTGTAACGACGATGCTGCTGTAGGTGGGTTTTCGCGGCTCGCTCTCGCGACGATCGACAGCGCATACAAGCGAACAGGACTCGCGACTGCAGCTGGCGTGGCGGACGGACTGCGGTCTCTGCTCGTTGACTATCAGTTCCTGTCCAAGCCTGTGCGGAAGGACAGGTGTTCAGCCTTCCTTGCGCTTCTGGAAGACTCGACGCACCCAGACGCTGAACTCCCGCGTCATGCGGGCGTCTCTCCGCCGCACTCGCCGCCAGCGCCGCAGGTATCGTCTGATAGCATGAAGGATCTTCTGCAGGTACTCGAGGAACCGGTGTCTACGCTGTGGGGAGTCGGACCCCGCGTTCAGGAGGTCATGACGAAGCTTGGCGTGGCGAGCATGGCCGACCTCCTGCAACATGCCCCGAAAGGCTACCTCGACTTGCGCCATCCGTCGGAGGTGTCGCGCGAGTCACTTGGACAGATGGTTCTGATCAAGGCGCATCTGCTTGCCGTGGTGGAGATCCGACGCAAGGTCCTGCTGGTCAAGGCAACGGCAAGAGACCCCGGCGGACGCGTGCTCCATCTCGTCTGGTTCAACAACCGATACGTGAGAAAGAGGCTCCAGGCAGGACATGATTACGACTTCTATGGCAGGCTGGAGAACTCATTCGACGGGGTCCAGCTGACGCAGCCGGCGTTTGAGGAGTCGGGGACGCCTGCGGCCCAACTGCATATGAATCGGATCGTACCGCTCTACCACCTCACTTCGGGCATCACTCAGAAGGGTCTCCGGGCCCACATGTGGCGTGCCACAGGCCGAATTCCCACTGCGGCGGCGGAGTATCTGCCACGAGAGGTTGCTTCTCGGTTCCGGCTGCCAGATCTTGCGTGGGCCTATCGTTCCCTGCACTTCCCGACCGATGAATCCGAAGCCGAAGAGGCACGCAGCCGGTTCGCCTTCGATAGCCTGTTTCTCTTTGAACTGAGAGTTCTGATGCGCCGTCGCGCCGAGCACGATGTTCCAGGGACTCCGTTCGATTTGCCTGCAGGGACGGTCGAACGCTATGCAGAAGCGCTTCCGTTCATCCCTACTGCCTCTCAGAGCAGGGCCATGCGAGACATCGAGGCAGATGTCCGCAAACCAAGGCAGATGCATCGCTTGCTCCACGGAGACGTCGGTTCAGGAAAGACGGCCGTGGCTGGGTATGCAGCGTATGCTGCCTGGCTGGCGGGATTCCAGAGCGCTGTCCTCAGCCCCACCGAGATCCTTGCGGTGCAGACGGGCCGTGTCCTCCAAGGACTTCTTGCACCTCTGGGAATGCGAGTCGCAACACTGACAGGAGGAATGACCAGATCCCAGCGCAAGAGCATTCTGAGCGCTGTTGCATCGGGCGAGACTGACTGTCTCGTCGGCACACACGCCATTCTCGAGGAGGGCGTGGCATTTGAGCGCCTCGGCCTCAGCGTCGTCGACGAACAGCATCGCTTTGGAGTCGCCCAGCGGGTGGCACTCGGAACGAAAGGCAATGAACCGCACTCGTTGGTCATGAGTGCGACACCCATCCCGAGGACCCTTGCTCTGACCATCTACGGTGACCTCGACATCTCCGAACTGCCGGAGAAACCTGCGGGGCGGTTTCCCATCCAGACACGCCTCCTGACGGCCACGAAACGGGAGACCGCCTATGCCATGGTGCGTAACGAAGTCGCTCTGGGGAGGCAGGCTTTTGTCGTGGTCCCGGCCATCGATCCAGCTTCGGACGAAGGTGAGGGCACCGCTTCCGTCGAAGAGACGATGAAGGAGCTTACCGAGGGCAGTCTCAAGGGCCTGCGTGTTGCGTCACTGCACGGACGCATGAAGAACAGCGAGAAGGAGTCCGCCATGGATGCGTTTCGCCTGGGAAACCTGGACGTCCTGGTTGCGACGACTGTCGTCGAAGTCGGCGTCGATGTGCCCAACGCAAGTGTCATGGTCATCGAGGATGCCGAGAGGTTCGGGCTTGCAACACTGCATCAGCTCCGTGGAAGAGTGGGCCGAGGGTCGTCAGTCTCCCACTGCATTCTCATTCAGGGCAACGTGACCGCTGATGGCACAGCGCGCCTGCAGGTTCTGGTCGACTCTGACGATGGGTTTCAGATTGCCGAGGAAGACCTGAAACTGCGGGGCCCAGGCGACATTCTCGGGACCGTCCAGCACGGCTACGATGTCCCGCTGTTTGGGTCTACCGGCCTGCTCAGCTACCGTGACCTTGCCGCTCTTCCGGAGATCCGAAAGACAGCTTCGGAGCTACTGGAA